>MGVN01000001.1:0-1576 GCA_001800515.1 Elusimicrobia bacterium RIFOXYB2_FULL_49_7
CAATGCTGCGCAAAGCCCCGCTCACCTGGCCGTACGTTCTCCATTTACCGACTATTGCAGGCACTTCGTCCATATCATCAACGTTGCCTGTACCGGAATCTTCGGCGCCGGGCGTAACAAAACGGATGTCGTCTATGTAGACTGCGCCGGATGTCGGATAACCGAGGCTGTTTTCGAATACAAAGCAAAACTGGTCCTGGGCATCATATAACGAACCGGCCGCGCCGGTCGAGACAAATCCGGCAAAATCGGTCAACGGGATGCTTACCTCCTGCCATGAAGTGGAAATCGTCACGTAATCGCTTACTCTCACCTTTGCCGTGTACCCGCGCAACTGTATCTGGAATTTTTCATCGCCTGCACCGCCCTTCACCTTGAACGAAAGATGCGACGCGGCGCTTACATCCTTGTTTTCAAGGTTAGCCCAGTAGCCGCACCACCACTCGGAGTTCCTTGAAACGTTATAAGTCAGCTCCATGGCTCCAAGCCCTTCATAAACCGTGGTCGTAACGTAAACCGTGGAGCATGTGCCCGATGAGCCGTTTGTAAAAATGCCGCTGTCGCCGCCGAAGCTGTTTATGGGGTCGAGATCGTTGAAATTATTCATGATTATATTGGCGGGGTCGGCCATGTACAGGCGCACGTCGTCAACCGAAATCGTGCCTGCGCCGCCGGTGCTTCTGCTTACGCCGAAACTGAGCGCCGCAATCTTTGTAGTATCAAGCGTCGAGTCTCCACCGTAGGAATAGGTTAAATCGGGCGAGGCGCCTGCAAATGTGAGCGCGATCTCTTTCCAGCCCGTTATCCTGCTTGCGGCCGTAATGGTCTTCGCAAAAACGCTGCCGTCGGCATCGGTTAGCTGCACCTGCAAATTGTTCGATGCGCCGCTGCCTTTGCAATAGAAGCGTATCTGGTCGGAACCGGTAAAATCCCTGTAACCGAAATCTTTTCCCGCTTCCACCCATTGGCCTGCATTGAACGTGTAATCAAACTTCAGTGCGCTGCCTGAATAACCGGCAACCGAAGAAGGAGTCAAAACCGCGCCGGTATCCACGCTGACGCCGCTTGCCCACAGGGATATGCCGTCATCCATGTTGTCAATAGTCTCAGCCATGGCCGCCGCCGGCCTGAAGGCAAGAATCACCGCAATAAAAATATATTTTTTCATAGGTTGCGCCGATTTTTCAGCTAAAAAAACCGCTCATCCGTCAGCAGGTATTCGTACTCTTTTATTATAGGGTCGGAATGGAACCATTCCCTGATGCTGCCGCCCGTTAAATAATTGGCAAGCGCCAGGAAACTCATCGCCTGGTCCAGGCATAAATACTTGGTGTTCACCTGCCCGGTTAAGATGTTTATGCTGTCAAAAAATCCGTACGGGCCGTATATATCGGTATAGGCCGATAATTTCCTTAAGTTCTCCAAAGTCTTGTGCGGCTCTATATCCAGGGCGAGAATGGACGCATAAGGCGCTATTACGCCTTTATCGTCATAACCCCTTGAACCCAGGAAGGCAACACCGTATTCCCTGTATCCTTGAGGATCGGACGGCGTGGAACAAGGCGATATACCCCAC
>MGVN01000001.1:1584-5550 GCA_001800515.1 Elusimicrobia bacterium RIFOXYB2_FULL_49_7
AAGGCCCGCATGGGCAAGCTCCTGCTCCTTTAATACCAACGTAGGCATAAGAAATTCGAACATGCTGCCGCCCCACGAAGGCACATACCTGAAATTGTTGTGTACGTAGTATCCGTTGAATACGCCGTATTTGCGATAACGCCTGCTCTTGCCAAGCGGTATCTGCTTCTGCCAATTCCAGCTTCGCGGCAGCGTGCGGTAAAGGCGAAGCCAGTGAGTTTCCGGAACATCACCTTTTGCTATTGCAAGGTATGATGCAACCCGCGGCTCGGTGCATAGCAGGCCGTAATGATACGGTGACATCTTTTCGGCCTGGGTATCATAGCCGAGGGCAAGATGCCCCAGTTGTGTATCGTAAAACTTGTTGAAATCTATCTGATCCAGCAGTTTCTGGGCATCGTCGCCCGCTTCCGAGGGAAACGCATTTTTTACCACAAGAATGCCGGCCGACAGCCACCCCAGGTCAACAGTCGAAACGTAATGGCCGCTGTGGGTTAAATCGTCGGTTTTGTAATAATTGTAAAACTGCCCCTGCCAGGTATCCATCTTGTTTAAACTGTCAATAACAAGCCTGATACGCGCTACGGCATCGTCGCGCCCGATAAGCCCCATGGAATCCGCCCCGGTTACACACATCAGGTACAGCCCGATGTTTGTAATGGAAGTGTAATCGTTAATCTGCACCGGGGAAGTGCTTACCATTATTATATTATCCAGCGGTAGGCCGGTTTCACGGTCCACTATATCCCGCATATACCCCCATGTGTCGCCGGCCAGGACTTCTAAAAATTGTGTATCCGGAAGACTTGAGTCAATACCGTTCGTGACGACGTAAACAGGGTTAATAAGCCGCTCCTGCCGCTGTTCAACCAGGGAAACATCGTACATGGATTGGGCGTATGAATTACCGGCAAAAATAAGGGATAATAAAGATATGACAGCGCCGCTGATTAGAAAGCGCTTACGAGGACTGCCGAACTTGGATGAGGAAGGAAAATGGAAGCTATTTACGGTCAAAGCGGTTCCCACAGGCCAGATTTTAACCCGGAACTTACAACTCCCGGGAATTACCAAAAGCTTCAAATTCTAAAGCATTATAACAGATACATAATCGCATTGTCAATACGACGTATCAAATTGTAGAAATTAAGTTAAAATGTCACCATGTGTTACATAGAGTCGAGATAAATGACGTCCTCTTAATAAATCTAACGTATGATTAATCCGCATGGAGGCGAAGGAGGCGTTGTATTGGTTTGCGTCTCTGAATCTTCAATCCAATCAGGGTTGCCTTCCGGGGCATTTTGCAAATTCGAAATATTGGCCAATCCTGAAACTCCCGCAACCCAATTATCATTGCCGGGGTTTGTTGCGCCTATATAAGCAGGCATTGCAGCCCTGGAAAGATACGGATGATTTCCGCCGACCCCACCGTTTGCAATTGTATGCGAACCGTCAAGCAGGAATGAACTAATTGTGCGGTATTGGTCTGCACCGGATGTCCCCTGAAATAATGTTCCGCTGTTAATCTGCCATGTTATATCGGAGGCAGGTGTGGCATCAATTTCTGAAGGGGTATATTCCTGATTGGACATTCTGATAACCTTACCTCCATCATAATATTCATTATTAAAAAATAGATTTCTGTGAAAAAGAAAATGCCCGTCTGCGGGATTTAAAGGGTTTGGAGGATCACAATTTAAATTTCCGGTCATTTCCGCGAATAAAAACGAACTATCATATCCGTGGATCGCGCCCATTATTATATTGTTCTGCGCATAGCCATAACCCCAGGCCGCGACGTTACCGTCGGTTAAACAATCATATATTTCATCCGACGAACGGCTTGCCACCGAAAAACCTACGCCCATGCCTCCGTCAGCATAAGCAGTATTGTTGTAGAAACAGGTTTTAGTTGACCCTCTTCTACCACCGTTAAACCCGTCTTTAGATTCAAAAACCAGAAGTTGGTCGCCGTTGTTGGCAGAAAGCCATATAATATTGTTATAGACCTGGCAATAATCCTGATCTATCCTTAATCCTAACGAAACATTCCTTATAATATTATGATGAATTTTATCTCCGTATTCCCGGAAAGAAGTATCATTCGGCAAATTATCGTTGTAGATCCAGTAACTCTGCCAGTTTGCGCCGGTCACAGGCTGATTGTTTGTATCCGAAGTATGTGCCTGTACACATTTATAATAAGGCCCAAAAGTAACACTGCCCGAGGCCGCATAAATCACATCATTCAAAACATAGTTTACGCCTGTTGCCCAAATTCCACAATGATTTTGCGTTGGACCTCCGGCTTGCGTTTCTGCAAGTTCATAACCGGTAAGCCTCTGCATGCCTTTATGCACAAAAGCCGCAACGCTCCCATAACCTGTATTACTATGCCCGTCAATCAAATTATATCTGTAGATATTGCTATGCATAGCAGTTTCAAGAGTAACCGGCTGTGCATACCTATAATCCGAAGTAACCGCTATCTGGCCGTTACTGCTGACTCTATCACCGTTTGGATTCCCGTTTCCTTTAATATAACAATACTCAATAATACAATTTCCCGGAGCATTTAAAGATATCCCTCCTGCTTTACCGGAACCAACTGTAGTAGAGCAATTATCGTGGATATATAAATATCTGAATTCTAACCCTTCCGGCCCATCGTTTATATAAATCCCGGCTCCTTCTACAGGTAAAGTTACGGGATCGCCTCCGCCGGTTATTTCAAACCGCTCAAAAATCCAATTTGAGAAACTCGCTCCTCCGGTTGCCCAGAAAACGGCCGGCCTGTAATATGAGGGATTAGCATATTGGCCGTCCACAACGGCCCACTCCCCGGGATATGAAGAGATTTTATTTTTTGCGTTGGGAAGCCCGTGGCGGCAATAAGTCATATCTATGTGAGTTTCATTATAAGTTCCGCCCCTCATAAATATAGTAGATCCAACCGTCATCGCATTCATTGCGGCCTGTATTGTTGAAAAACCGGTACCGTTCCCGTTGGGGCATTCATAGGCATGCCCGTCAATTCCATCCCAAATTGCACCGTGCCCGCCTTTATCAACATAAAGGCTGGCGGAAAATGCCGTAACGGGAAATGCCATGGCAAGCGCAATAATATTTTTTTTAAAAATATTTCCTGCAAACATCATCAGAAGCATCCTGTGATTTAACCTTTGACAAAACAATTCTTTTTAAATTACTGTCTTTACGCCATGCAGTATAGCGTAAAAGCCGAGCCGCAGTCAAATTGACGCGGATTGTTTTGCGTATTCGCATGAAAACTTTAGTTGATTCCTGCCGGAGCGCTTGGCATCGTAGAGGGCTTTATCGGCCATGTCAACGAGTTGCTCGGGGTAAGGGGAGTCCAGCGGATAGATAGCGCAACCGAAACTGGCGGTGAGGCGCAAGGGTGTGGAGTGTTTTCCCGGCAGGCCGAAATCGCATTGCTCTATTTCCGTGCGCATACGCTCTACCGCCTTAATGGTTTCCACGCGATTTGTCTGCGGAAAAAGTATGGAAAACTCATCGCCGCCGCAGCGGCACAGGATGTCTATGCCGCGTATGTTTTCCCTGATTATGCGCGCCACTTCCTTTAGAACGCGGTCGCCGGCGGGATGGCCGAAATGATCGTTCAGTTTCTTGAAACCGTCAAGGTCAATCATGACCAGGCAAAACGACTTGTTAAGGCGCTCCGAACGCTGTATCTCCTCTTTCAGGCGCATGTGAAAATAGCTGCAATTATAGGTTTTCGTCAGGGGATCCATTATTATCATCTTTTTGGCGCGTTCGTAACGAGTCGCGTTCTGCAGCGTTGTGAGCGCATGGGCGGCCAGGGTCGTAAAAAGCTGGATGTTTTCTTCGGAATAATCCATGCGGAAGGAGCTTTCTTCCCTGTTTTCCGCATTTGCATATTTATCGGAAAAATCCGTTTCGAACCTGCAGGCACTGCCGCCG
>MGVN01000002.1:0-2804 GCA_001800515.1 Elusimicrobia bacterium RIFOXYB2_FULL_49_7
AATCGAATATGCTGACATAAAGAAATATTCAATAGAAAAGCTCAATTTGCTGGAAGAAGAATTATCGCGGCACCTGTATAAACCCGCCGAGAGTGAACCTGTTGTATTATTAGACAAGGCTGCATTTGGCAATTACCGTGACGTTCCTTCGCTGGTAGTGCAGGTGGCGGGTGAGTACAGTACGGATATGGCGTTTGGAATACTTGAAAATGCCATATATGGAATGGATCCTAAATTGCGCATACCGTTCCTGCAATACGTGGCTGCCATGATGGCGAATGAAATAAAAGACACTTCCGATAAGGAAAAGGCAGGCAAACTCAATAAGTTTAAAGAAAAATCAGGTTTGTTCTTTGCCTATAAAAAAGACGGTACCGCTGTGCTGGCAGAAAAATATTTCGGCACACCGGCTCTTCATCTCCGCGGCAGCATAGTGGAAGCGTCAGATGTAGCTGAAGTGGCAGCTGAAAACGATGAGTTGGCACGCAGGATAATTGTAACCGAACTCAAATCATTAGACAAGGATATGCGTCTGCAAAAGCTGGTGATGGTGGACCGCGCGATTACGGATAGTTTGCTGAAAGAAAACAGGCTTAATAAAGAAGAACTGTTTAATTTCATTAATTTCACGAGCAGCTTGTTATCGAAAGATGGCGATGGTAAACGAATAATAAAGATTCCCGGCTTCCCCGATACGGTACATGTTTCAGTGCCGCAAAACGAAGATAGCAGTTCATTTATCGAAAAAATATTGGATGAGTTCCCCCAAGCCGCGCTTGTGAAAAGTGAAAAGATATCAGAATACATGAAGAAACAGCTGGCCATATTCACGGGTAAAGAAGGCGACTACGTTGTTTACGAAAGAGCCTCAAGCGAACGGGCTGACTCACGGAGCGGCAGGTTAAAAAATATAGTTACTGTCGCAATTGTGGCCGCTGCCGTCGGCCTTGGCATTTTTGTTGCCGGCGACATGGTTATGCTTGCATCGCCGGCAGCCGCGTTGACAATGCAGGAAGTTGCGGCAGAAAACGCCGTCTCCGCAAGAATTCTATCCGAGGGTATGGTGGGCTTGCTTATGGTCGCAATAATCGCCGGCTCAGCGTTCTTGTGGTACCGCTATTCGGTTAAGCGTAATACTATCGGAGCCATAGTGCAGGCGGCGCGTATTGACGGTGAAAAAGCACACAAAAAACTGCTGGACGTTCTAAATGAAATAGACGGCACATGGCATTCCAAGTACCTGGAAGATGTAATTCGTAAGGCAAAGATTGAGCAGCGCCGCGCCTACGGCGAAGAACTTGAAGCAGCCCGGCAATTATCAATATTTATCAACGCAATTAATGAATACGATACTCCCGTGAAACTTGAAAAAGCAATCCGCGCCAACAACCTCGCATATAGTATACGCGGCATGGTGTTGACAATAATCACGGCGCTCATTCTTGCGTTGCCGCTGGCTTCATCGCTTCCCGTTGCCCTGCCTGCGACGATGCCTGTGCAGCCGGTTGCCAGTCAGGCCGTGGAAATGGCGGAAAAAATTGGCCAGGCTCCGGATTTCAGCATCATGGGCGGCCTGGCTGGTTATTACAATGCGAATCCCATCAACAACGCTTCCATTTACATGGACGGCGGTTTTAACTTCAGCAAGCCGGAAGAGCTTGAACGCGCAAAGGCTATGGAGGGCTGGGCTAAAAAGCAGTGGGACGAGCGCCTGGCAGCGGGCACGCTGGATTCGTTCATAAAAAATGTGTGGGATAAACTGGGGAATACCGATGATGCCCTGATTATCTGCAAGGCGTTATTGCTTCTTTCGGAAGTTGACGGCGAATCGTTCAGTGAGTTTGCCGGTTCCGATTTCGCGGTTGACAAGACAGGGCCTTCGCGCGTCACGGTGCGCGGCTCAGGCAAAGGCGGCGAGTACGGCAAACCGGTTATATACGTTTACCTGGGCGACCGCGATGCGCAGCCGGGCAGCTACTATACGCCCGCGACAAGCCTGGACATTGCTGTAGCGCTCGCCGGCTCGGTTGCCGATGTGCGGGAAATGCCGCAAAGCAGGCTGGAAATGTATGCAAGGCACAACCCCGCCGCGCTTGCCGTCCACCTGGCAAGCGCCGTAACCCCGGAACTGCGCGATAGAATCACGCTGCAGGAACAGTTCATGGAACGGCTCGGTTTCTACACGGCGGAAAGCGAAAAGGCCAACCGGGATGAAGTTGCAAGTGCCATAAATAAGAACCGAACCTCTGAAATAATAAGAAAAGATTTATTGATAAGCATGTTATGGCTCACGCCTTTCTTCGGCCTGATAGCCATATTCTACAAATGGCTTTCCTCCCGCAGTAAAACCATTACCCCTCCCCCTGCCGCCCCAGCCCCATTAGGTGTTATTAAGATCATCGAATTGGCAGATGAAACAGTAAAAATAGCACATACTGATGGCGCCGAGGCGAATGATAAATTTATGGAAAATATCGGGAACATTGGAGATGTAAAGGATAGGGAAAAATATTTCCATCATACTGCCACTGTCTTGAATGTTGCCCGGACCAAAGTGAGAACCCAACCCCATAGTTTAAGCGAGGAGCGCCAGTTACGAATATTTGAGCAATATTTATATGCCTACAAAGTTAAACAGGAGAGCACAAATCCTGTATCTGGCGGGAAGAGTAGTTTTTTACGCACGCTGTTTAAATCTGTGGCCGTTGTCCTGGTAATTCCCGGGCTGTTGTCCTTTGCGGCGGGAGAAAAAGCAACGTCCGCCGAGATTAATGTTAATGCGCCGCGTCCGATCGCATCTAATG
>MGVN01000002.1:2825-8366 GCA_001800515.1 Elusimicrobia bacterium RIFOXYB2_FULL_49_7
GACATACGCGGCGGGTTGAATTTCACGGATAATGCCATAGACGCGCGGGTTAAGTTAATTGAAGGCTGGGTAAATAATCAATGGAAAGAGTCCGTTGAAGCCGGTAAACTTGATCCGTTTATTGAAAATATTTGGAATGAGCTTGGCGGAACGGAAGAAGCCGGCATGGTTGGCCGCATGTTGCTGCTTATGTCGGAAATATCTCCCGAAATATACCGGTCGCTCAAACTGGCCGGTGCCTCTTTTGTGGTTGATAAAGATGCGCCGTACGATGTTAAAGTGTTAAACGTAGACGGAAGGCCGGTTGTGCATATATCGCTGGGCGATCCCGTGCTTGAGGACAACCGCATATTAACTGATATGGGTAATTTTGCCATATTCCCGGCTGCGTTCCGTAAGAACATGTCAAGCTTAAACCTTACGGTTGCTATTTCCGGTTCCCTGTACGATGTATGGGCCGCCTTGCTGCATGAGCCGGCCGTGTTGGACGGCCCGGTGGCAGACAAACTGCGGCAGATGAAGGAAAGTGTTGTTACCGGTATTCCGTATGAGGCTGTAATCAGGAACAGAACCGAGTTGCAGCAGATGGTTTTGAAGCGTTTTGGCTTCGTGCCTAAATACGGAGACACATTCTACAGCGAGGAAGCCCTGAAGGCTGTATATAAGTTGAGTGGCGCCTCGTTATCCAGTATTAACGCGCCGGCCAATAACACAGCAGCTTCTTCCGGCATGGGAGCCTTGGCAATGATCGGCGCAGGCCTCAGTATTGGGGCGGGGGCGCTTAAGAAAACATTGGATCCCAAGAAAATTGCCGGAAGCGCGACAAGCGAAATGATTGACCCGGATACGTGGTTGTTTAAGGAGTCGTCGCGTTTAAGCTTTAGAACGGACATGCTTGTGGTAATGCCGCAGAACGCGGGAAAGATAAAGTCGCTGATTGAACAGCGTAAGCAGCTCGGCATAAAATCGCTGGCGGTAACGCTTCTAACCGAAGATGTTTCGCCGGCGGGGCTTAAATCGATTGGAAATACGGTAGTTGATGATAAGCTGTTAGTTGAATTGCGCTACGACAAGCAGAACCAGATAGTGTATGTAATTGCGGTAGATGATACCGAAGCAGGTGAATATGGGCTGGCCAGGCGCATAGCCGGCAACCAGAAAACCGCCGATAACCTTTTACCCGAAACAATGAGTATGCTTGCCGGCGCCGCCGCGCAGCTTGTCAAAGATATAAAAGCCGGCGAAGATAATGAGATAAAGGACTTTTTGCATGAAGAGGGCTTCGGCGAGGCATGGGCGTTCGAGTATGATCCGGACCCGTCGTTTACCGGCGCGCTTAATATGTACCTTGCACAAAACAATACGCCTGTAAAGCTGACCCCCTATTCATGGAATGTAACTGACGATAAACTTATCGATCACGTAAAAACGATGATAACGGATTACGATGTCAGGAACCCGGTTGCGGGCGAACTTGCGGAAGGCAACAGGGAACGAAATGCCGTTGAGGCGATGAGCGTCGGTTTTGCAATCAACGACATAGCATCCATAAACGACGACACCATGCCGCTCGGCACATTTACAAGCCTTGAAAGCGTGGCGGCTCAGTATTATGCCGCCGGAGTAAACCGCATGTCCGTGCGTATGCCGTCCGCCGAAGATATGCTGGCGCGCACAAACTGGCTTGAGGTTATTGACGGTTTAAATCCCGACAATCCCGAGACGCAGAGATTACGCGATATGATGACGGGAATTAACCGCCCGGAGGGCAACGTACCCGCAGGCCAGCTCGCGGAGATAAAGAGCCGGCTTGAAGAAATCGCGCGCGGCGTAATGAAACAATATAACCGGAACGACTTTGACGCATTCGTCGAAGAAATCGCCGTCCGGCAATTATTCGACACGCTCAAAAATATCCCGGAAAGGCATGAAGGATTCAGCGCGCCCTTAAATATCGGCCCCGCTCTTGCGACATCCGTGGACAAAATGAAAGGCCTGCTTGATAAAATTACCGGCAACGTGCAGGTGGATGTCAGCGAGATGGGGGATGGTGCGCTGAGAGTTTTCATGAGCCTCCTCTGTGACGGAATCGGCAGGCAGCCGCGTGTCGAGATAAAATGCGCGTCCCCGCATGTGCCGTACATTAAATCAAGACTGGCGGCTGAAGACTATCAGTACAAGATAGTTATAAAAGGCGCAACCGAAGACGACCGTCGTATCGCCCGCGAATTCGGCGCGGTTGTGGAAGTTGACGGCACCGTTTCAACCGCAAAGAACGACATAGAAAACGGCCTGAAATCCGGCGCCAACGGCCTCGACGTGGCCTTCGGCGGCGTTGCGGAAGATGGCACCCTCGTGCGCCTGCCGCGCCCCGTAGCTAACAACGGCGCCATCGGGCTTAACTGGATATATACTCTTGTGGAAGCCTTACGCGACATGGGTGCGATGAAAGTTATGACAGCCGAAGGCCGTGAACGCATAGGATATAACGACGGCCTGAAGCTTGCGCGCTCCATGGGATTGGACGACGCCGATACAAACGGCAAGTTCATTAAATTCCTGTTCTTCGCGGGCGCAAAAACGATCGATAAAGCCGCGGTTACGTATGCAATCGCGGAGCTTGCCAACGCTGAAAGCGCCGTTATCCCGGAGCAGATCGTGCGGCTCTTTTCCGCCAATGAAAAACTGGAAGTTGCTCTGAACGCGGTAGTAAAGACAATGGCAACTTATCCGCAGGAACACACGCAGGCATTCCGCGCCGAGATGGCCGGCATCCTGCGCGGTGTTACGGCGGGCGCGCTTGGCGCCTCTATCGAGCGCCTGCCGCTTGAAAAGCTAAGCCCGCTTCTGCCCATGGCGGTGGATGTAACCGGTTTCCTGAAATTTGTTGACGGCAAGCCCGTTATAGCCGCCGATACCCCGCTTGAAGCGATAGAACTTCTGCCAGTATTTGTCCTGTTGTTGCCGCAGTTTAAAGCGGAACTCGCCGCAAACGTAATAAGCCGTGTGAACGCGGATGAAGTAACCCCGCACGCGTTCCTGAAACTTGCCGACGTATTACACCGTATCGGCGAGAAGGAATCGTTCGAAAATCTTATGGCCGCGTATAACGATAAATTCCCGGAAGCAACCCTGACGCCGGAAGAGAAGATCCTGCTGCATAATTCAACTGTTGTGGATAAAACAGGCAGGGTGCGGCGTTCAAAAGAGGCCGCCATGCAGAAGCTGGTGATTTACATGATGAACCAGCCGGGCGTATCCGGAAATTCCATAATAGTAACCCTGTTATCCTCAAGTATCGGCGAAGAGCTGAAGACGGATAAATTAGAAACCATGCTTGGCAGCCTTGACGCACAGGAGAAGGCTGTAAATGCCGATATCGCCCAGAACGGTTACACCGCGCAGAACGCGCTTGCGCGCTACACCCTGCTGTGCCGCAAAGTTGCGCAGCTCAAGGCGGATAAAGCCGATGCGGCGCTTGATGCCGGGCTTGGAGATCTTCTGGCCGAACTTCAACGTTCGCCCGAAAGAAAGCCGATTACCCGTGCCGCAACCCTGAAGCTGTCGATAGAAACGCTCCTGGATGACGATGCCCCGCTGTTGACAAAAGATGACGTTAAAAACGCAACAAAAATAACATTATCCAATGTTACAGAAATGATGTTGCGCGCCCAATAGTATATTTTTGCATATTGTTTCGTTCTGTTAGCGCAGGGAAGCCCCCTGCAAATATTGGCAAGCCGGAGATTTTCAAGTGAAAAGTACAGTTACCAGGATACTATCGCTTGTAATTGCTTCCTGTTTTATCTACAGCTTCGTGCTGTTCGAGCCGCTGATGGGCGCGGTAAGTTTTGCGCGCGAGCAGCGTGCGGCGGGCGAGGTGAAAGATAGAATAGAACGGTTTACGCTGCCATACCGCTACGGGCGTGTGGTAAGCGGGTCGCTGAAGTCCGATTCGCGGCTTGTAGTATACGTGCAGGACCTGCACTGCCATTCGGAAGTACAGAAGAATATCTACGAGATAATAAAGCTGTTTGACAACCGCTATGGTGTGGAACATATATATGTAGAAGGCGCCCGCGCGGGCCGCGTTGAGACAGCGCTGAGCAAGCTGCCGTCCGAGTTAAAGGAAGGCGTAATAGATGAGCTGATGGCCAAAGGGCTTATAAGCGGCGGCGAGTACTACGCGGTAAAGGAAGAACGCGATAATCTATACGGGCTTGAGGACTGGGCGGTATATGAGGACAACGTAGGCCGCATCCGGCGGCTGCTTGCGGACAAGGAAATAAACAGCGCGGCCGCGGCACAGCTTTCCGGTAAGATAGAGGCCGCGAAATCGAAATACCTGTCAAAAACGATAAAGAAGCTCGACAGGAAGCTAACCGGCAACAAGGATTACGCGAAGCTTGCAGCGCTTGGAGCGAAGGTAAAAGAAGAGCTTGGCCAGTACCCGAACTTACAGCGGTACGTTCGTCTTAGCGCGTTGAAGGATGAGATATCGTTTAAGCGGCTGCCGAAAGAGCTGGGGGAGTATATAGGTGAGTTAAAGAAGGTGGTGCCGTTTAGCGTTTACCATGCGTTGACGAAGCGGCTAGAGGAAGGCGGGCGCGAAGACGAGTACTACCGTGGTTTATACGAAGTGGCGTGCCGGTACACGCCGCGGTTTGGCGATAAGTACCCGCAACTTGAGAAGTTTTTAGAGTACGTGCAGCTGAATTATCTTGTAAACCCGATAGATTTGGTAGCCGAGGAACGCGGTTACGTTCAGCGAATAGTTGAGAAACAGGCGAAAAGCAATTCCGACCGTGAGTTATTGTTCATCAGCCGGATGGGCAACATAGTAAAAGACGTGGCGCAGCTGAAAGTAACGCCGGATGATTACGAGTATTATAAAGAGAACGTAAGCAGGTTTAAGCTTGTAGTGCGGAAGTACGTGGATTACGAAGATGCCGCCGCGGCATTTGATTTACTATCGAACGAAGACATAATAAAGTATTTTGAAACCAACATAGAGCGCAGCCGCATATTCGTAAGAAACATTGCCGGCGAAGCCGAAGCAATCCCCTCTTCAGACGGCGGCAACTACGCGGCCGTCATCGACCGCCTGCCGGATTTCTCCGCGATAGACATAGTAATCACCGGCGGCTTCCATTCCGAAGTAGCCGGCCTTCTGGCCGGCCGTAACGTATCCTGCCTTTCAATTACCCCCAATGTAACCAAAGAATTTGACGGCGCAATATATGAGAAGCTGATGAGCGGCACGCTTAACGCAGACACCGGCAAATCCGCGCTTGCAACGCCCGTGGCGCAATGGGCCGGCCTTGAGGTAAAAGACGATAACCCTGTAGCTGCTATCGGTAACGAAAACTTTGACAATCTTGTAAGCGTGATGCTTAACGTTGCCAAAGGCATAAATTATCAGTTATCCGACATACCGCAGGCTTTGCGCGCAGATCTCGGCATCACGTCGATAAAATCAACGGGCGAAAACAAATGGCAGCTGACCCGCGTTACAGGCGAGCGCGAAAGCACGCTGGCAGT
>MGVN01000002.1:8401-9030 GCA_001800515.1 Elusimicrobia bacterium RIFOXYB2_FULL_49_7
ATCGCAAGCGGGCAAATTCATAAATGATAGTGGCAATGTTAAAGTTGAGAAAATCATTGTCGTTATGCTATTGTCAATCCTTGCCGGCGCATTTTTAATACCCTCGTCGCCGCAAAATGCCGAACTTCTTGCAGCCTGGCGCTATGTCAGCGCCGGCTTAATCGGCCTGTTCGCCGGCGCGGCCTTCTATCATCTGGAACCCGTCAAACGATTTATGAATTCATTGCGGGCGAAGCGAAACAATCCCGTCGTAAGCGCTTCGCTCAATCCCGCAAAAAAGCACCCGCGCATAGACAAATACATAGCCATAATCCTACCCGTCCTTGCCACAGCCATACTTTACTCAACCAACCTTTTCGCCGCAACCCCGGATGTATTGGCCGCCTTGCCGTCAACCCCATGGTGGCATACGGCAGGCGATATAGTCTACGCCATAACTCTCGTACTACCCGCCATACTCCTGGCACGCAGCATGGCCGGCACATCACTTTCCACCCACCCACAACCGGAAATACCATACCCCGATGTTCATCCCGCCACGAAAGAGAATAAACAGGATTACGAAGATTTGGTAGAATTGCAGGATCAGTGGGTGGATCTGGGTATGCAACGTGAGATGCACGTCATGG
>MGVN01000002.1:9106-10163 GCA_001800515.1 Elusimicrobia bacterium RIFOXYB2_FULL_49_7
GTCTACTATTGTATTGTTCAATTCATACCGTGATCTTATCGGGAAAGCGGTAAAGCTATATGACTCATGCAACAATATGGGAATAAATGACATAAATAAACTGACCGGTATAATTGAAGATATTAAAACGATGGACATGAATGTATTAAAAAGTATAATTAAATATACAAGAATGATTGAATCGGTCGGATTTCAGATGATAAATATGCTTGCGCGGGCAGACAAACTCCCTGAGGGATGGTTAGATATCGGGAATGTGCTTAATACTCTCGGAATCAACGGGCAGAATGAATTAGCTGGAAGGCTCGGTATGATTAAGGAGTCAACAGATGAATTGTATGCCATAATTATAAAGCGAAAGATAGATGAATTAACCGGCATGATCAAAGGAATTGAAGAAAAAAAGATTTTGCTGAATTCTAAGGCCACGGAGTTATTGAGTGTTGTAGATGATGATGTCAGGCGCGATAAAATAAATGAGCTTATTGAGTTGACAGCAGCAGAGGCTTTGCCGGATGAGCGTTTGGATATAGTGAGCGTGCTTGAATGGATCGGTGAGCGTGAAGAGAAATATGCACATATTGATTTCAAAAGAAATATATCCTGCGATAACCCGGGAGTAGTAGGTAGGAAATATAGATTAAAAGGGGTTACGGGTAATCTTGTAAAGAATTCCGTAGAGGCAAAACACAAGATAAATCAAAGCGAGACTCCAAATATCATTATCAGTCTGAGTGATAATGAGCAATATTATGTTATAGAATACAAAGATGATGGTCCCGGCATTCCGGATGAACTCTTAGGGAGTCGCAAGCTTTTTGACAGGGGTATTACCACTAAAACTTCGGACGACAAACAGTTTCATGGTTTCGGCATGGCGATATGTGAAGATATAATAGAGGAGATGGGCGGCCGTATAGTTGCGGGTAACAGGGATGATGGGCAAACCGGTGCGCGGTTTACCATATACCTGCCGAAATACAGGGAAGGGGCGGAGTTGAATGCGCCTCAAAAGTCGGATAAACCCGCCGGGATAGCGGAAACGGTTGAGGCCGTG
>MGVN01000002.1:10175-10856 GCA_001800515.1 Elusimicrobia bacterium RIFOXYB2_FULL_49_7
CGCGTGAAGCCGTCGAGCCGCAACCGCAGGAAAATCTGGATCTTCTGGTTATCCCGCCGGCTGGCGGCGATGAGGCGGCAAGGCTTACCGGGGAACGCGCCGAAGATGGCATCGGTTTTGTTACGCTCAGCCTGCCGGCGAATAGAAGTTCGCTTACCGAAATGTATGAGCTGGGCAGGGTGCTGGTTAACCTTGAGGTTGACCGCTCTCCCGTGATATTCGAGGTGCGCTGCACCGAAGATCTGCGCACAGGCAGGATTATGCTGTTTGCGGTGCCCGTGCGCGGCACTGCCGGCGATGAGGACGCGGGAAAAATTTACGAAAAATTTTTAGACGGGCTTGATAAAGGCGGCTATTCTTCCGAGGTGGAGGCCATCCTTCGCCCGGTTGCCTATGCCATAGCCCGCGATTTGCAGCCGGGTGAAAATACGCCGTTTTCGGAGGCTTTCCGCAATTTAAGAAACGGCCGCATAATGACGATAAGCATAGCGCCCTTGAAGCCGTTCGTGTCCTTCATGGCATTGCCGTCGGAAGATATGCCCGGCGTTGTGGTCAGGGACTGGGAAACGGGTGAAATAATATCCGCGCCGGGCCATGAACCGCCGCAAAGAGATCCCGATTATAAGATGGGCGGATCGGGCGAGTTCGGAGATGACAATCCCGGCGGCAGGAATTATGTTA
>MGVN01000003.1:0-185 GCA_001800515.1 Elusimicrobia bacterium RIFOXYB2_FULL_49_7
CGCAACAACAGATTTCGCCTTGTCAACGGCCTGTCCATCCATCAAAATAATCAGAGAAGCCCGCAATGACGAGGTATCTTCATTTAACGTAATCAATCGAAATTTCTGTCCGTATTGTTCTCCCAACCGGCAAATTAAAAAGAAAAGACGGGTATCGGAGGAGCAGGTCACCCGCTCCTCTTCTT
>MGVN01000003.1:193-16816 GCA_001800515.1 Elusimicrobia bacterium RIFOXYB2_FULL_49_7
AACACGCGCAGCTGGCCGAAATAGCGGACCGTGATGGTCATAATTCCTCCTATATGGAATGCGTTGTTATTTCATCATTATTAGAAAATAACATAACAACCTAAAAAATAGTTATTCCTTCTTTGGAATAACTAAAATGCCGTAGAAATCTTGTCCTTTTTAAATGTTTTGAGCGTAGGCAATATAATGTATATTCATTAATATTTATTTAAAAAGGAGTCTCCCATGTTCAAAAAACTATCTATCGTCCTCTTTTCCATGAGCCTTTTCTCTCTCGTCACAGCCGACACAAACACGCCTCTCTTATGTTATGTGGGAGGCACCATGCGACCCGCGGTTGAAGAAATCATCAAGCTCTATGAACAAAAATACAATCAGAAAATGTCCCTCGACTTTTCCGGCAGCGGTGAACTCATGATAAAAATCCGTCAGACCCAAAAAGGCGATATTTTTATTGCGCATGACCCCTATCTGGCTGCCGTTCAAAAAGAAGGGTTATCGGACAAAGGATGGGTTCTGGCCAGCGTAACACCGGTTATTGTGGTTCAAAAAGGCAATCCCAAAAAAATCAAAGGCTTCAAGGATTTAACCAGAAAAGGACTGAAAATCATCCTGACGGATGATTCCTATTCGACGCTCGGCCATCTGCTTCCTCGTATCGCAGAAAAAGCCGGGGTGACTCAAACATTGGAACCCAATGTGGTCTCCCGTCCCAGAAGCGGCAGCGAAGCAGCCAATGCGGTTTCCCTGGGAACCGCGGATGCCGCCATTGTTTGGGATGCGGTAGCGCATCTCCGTCTGGATAAATTGGATATCGTTCCCATCGAACCTGCCTTCCGTCCTATTAGCGGAGTGGATGCGGTCACTTCCGCTACATATGGAAGGATGAATATGGGGAACATCAAGGTCACTGCCGCACTGTTAAAGTGTTCAAAAAACAAGATCGCTGCCGCTCAATTCGGCGAATTCCTTGCCGGCCCTGAAGCGGCTCCCATCTGGAAGAAATTCTCATTCGGCCCGGCCTTTCCAACCCCTTCCTGGATTCAGAATAATCAATCCACCCTGTCCGGTTCACTTTTTATCTACTGTGCTGCCGGCATGCGAAAACCGGTGCAAGAGCTGACCAAAGCCTTTGAAAAGGAATCCGGCGTTAAAATAGAGACCTCCTTTGACGGTTCAAACAAACTTCTGGGACAGATGAAACTGACCCGCAAAGGGGATGTTTATATTGCCGGCGACGCGGAATACCTGGATATGGCAGCCAAAGAAAAGCTCATCGGCAGCGCCCGGCAGACTCTCTGTTATTTCCTTCCGGTCATGATGGTTAAAAAAGGTAACCCCAAAAAGATTGCTTCTCTGGCAGATTGTCTTCGTCCCGGTATTCGGCTGGGCCAGGGAGATGAAAAGGCGGCAGCCATCGGTATTCTGACCCCGAGAATTCTGGCCAAAAACAGCATCGACGCCGCAGCCTGGAAAAAGAACGTGGTTCTCAATACCCCCACCGTGAACGAACTCGGTAATGCAGTGAAACTGGGCACCATTGATGTTGCCTTGGTCTGGAATTGCATTGCGGATGATTTTCCGGACGATGGAGAAGCCATCCTCCTGCCTGCGGATAAAAATATCGTTCCGCCTGTGGAAGGCGCCACACTGGCCTTTTCAAAAAATCTGCCCGCTGCCGAAGCCTTCCTCCAATATCTTGTTTCCGATAAAGGCCTTCTTTGTCTTCAAAACAACGGTTATCTTGTGGAAAAGCCCTGATCCGGAAACCGGCAGAGACAATGCGTTTTCCGTTTTTCAAAACCTTTCTGTTTTCCGCCCTGGGCGGATTGGTCCTCAGTATCGCCCTGTTGATTGCAGCAGATATCAGCTATCTGAACGCACAATCGATCCGCGAACTCTTCCTTTCCGAAGAAATCCGCTATTCCTTTTTCCTGACTCTTGCGACCTCATGTATTTCCACTCTTTTTGCCATGCTTTTCGCGATTCCATCTGCCTATGCGTTAAGCCGATTCGATTTCCGGGGACGAGCCATTTTGGACGCCATCATTGATCTGCCCATCGTTATTCCCATTCTGGTCATTGGAGTCAGCATTCTGGTCTTTTTCCGCATCGGATCGGATTTAGTTGATTCTCCCCTACCCTTGCTTCGTGTTCTGGGACGATTTCTGGCGGCCATGGCGGATTTCTTTATTTACCAAAAACCCGGAATTGTATTGGCCCAATTTTATTGCGCCGTCTCCTTTGCAGTGCGCACCATCAAAGCCAATTTCGACAGCATCGATCCCCGCACAGAAAAAGTAGCGTTGACACTCGGCTGCAGCCGGGCACAGGCTTTTTGGCGCGTGTCTTTGCCCATGGCGCGTCATGGAATCATGGCCGGCGCAGTGCTGGCTTGGGCCCGCGCCTTTGGCGTATTTGGCGCCACATCCATTGTGGCCGGCGCCGTTCGCAAAAAGACCGAAGTGCTGCCCACCTCCATTTTCCTTGAAATTTCCATTGGACGAATCGAAACCGCCCTGGCCATCTCCATGCTTATGATCGTAGTCGCTCTTATCATGCTTCTCGGACTCCGGCTCCTGACCGGCGGCAACATTTTCGGTCTGGGAGAACGTTCATGATTCGCGCGGATGCGCTCCGTCTCTCGGTGGGACATTTTGCATTGAATGTCTCTCTTGACGTTCCGGATAACGAATATTTCGTCCTGCTCGGGATGACGGGAAGCGGCAAAACGCTTTTCCTGGAAAGCCTTTGCGGCTTGCGGAAGACCACCGATGGCTCGGTATTCATTGATAACCGGGACATGACCGCCTGCGAACCTCGAGACAGAGGCATCGGCTATGTTCCGCAGGACGGGGCCCTGTTCGACCATTTGTCCGTATCGGATAACATCGGTTTTCCGCTGACCGTTCGAAAAATCACGCCCGCCGCCATTCACCAAGAAACCCGCGCCATTGCCGAAAGAATCGGTATCCCCCATCTATTGGGCCGGAAAATCCGCGGCCTTTCCGGTGGAGAACGTCAACGAGTAGCGCTCTCCCGTGCGCTGGTTCAAAACCCCAAAGCACTTCTTCTGGATGAACCGGTAAGTGCTCTGGATGAATATACCCGCGAAGGGGTGTGCCGTGAACTGAAACAAATCCAACGCTCCTTAGGCATCTCGATCATTCATGTCTGCCACTCCTTCGAAGAAGCGAAACTCGTCGGTGATCGTATCGGAATCATGCACGGAGGGCAAATTATTCAAACCGCCAGTGCAATTGAATTGATGGAACATCCGGCCAATGTGACGGTAGCAAACATCCTCCGCCTGGAAAACATTTTTACCGGGCAATCCGATGGGCAGGGCCGACTGACCGCAAACCAGCTCACCTTCCCCATTCCAACCCGGCCCGCAGGTAAGGTTCAAATTGTCATTCTTCCCTGGCACATTTCCCTGGCCGCTCCAAACACCCCTTCGGACAGACCCTTTTCAGTCCCGGGCAAAATAAGCGAAATCCGATATGACGGTTTTTCCTGGAGAATACGAATGGAGGGACCGCTTCCACTGATAGGCCATATTGAAACGACTCAAGCTATCAAACTTGGGCTACAAGAAGGAAGCGCCGTTGAGGCACGATTCAGCCCGGAAGCTATCCGTTTTCTTTAAACCATCCCGAGGATCTTCTGATTCTTAAACCATGTGATCTGCCGTTTGGCATAATGACGGGTATTTCGTTTGACCTGTGTCATCGCTTCTTCTAAAGTCCGTTTGCCGTGAATCAGTTCAATGCTTTCCTTGTACCCAATCGCTTGGAACGCAGGTGAATTCTCCGGATATTGTTTCAGTAACCGATCAACCTCTTCAACTAATCCGTCTTGAAACATCTTCTCGGTCCGCCTGTCAATTCTGGAATATAATTCCTCCCGAGGAGGATTCAAAAACAAGGAGTCCCGTACAATAAACCGGTCTTGTTTCTTGCCGGTCACCTTCAGAAGAGACATCTTTTGACCTGTTGCTTCAAAGACTTCAATGGCACGGACAACACGCTTGACATTATTCGGATGGATTTGGGCCGCACTTTCCGGGTCATGTTCCACCAACCAGTGATAAACTGCTTCGGCGCCTTCTTTAGAAGCACGCTGCATCCATTTTGCCCGCACGGTCAGATCGGGTTTAGGGCTTTCGAAAAAGCCTTCGAACAAAGCCTTGAAATAAAGACCCGCACCTCCGCACAGAATAGGCATCTTTTGACGGGCAACGATATCGGAAATAGCGTCCTGCGCATAGATTGCAAAATCAGCCGCATCAAAACGGTCGCGGGGTTCGACAATATCAATTAAATGATGGGGGATCGCTTGACGCATGGCAAAAGAGGGTTTCGCGGTCCCAATATCCATGCTCCGATAAATCTGCACCGAATCAACGGACACAATCTCGCCGTTCAGTCTCTCCGCCCACGCCATGGCCAGTTCACTCTTACCGGATGCGGTAGGCCCGCATAGAACAGCAATTTCCGGTTTATCGATTAAAGACATCATTGATATCCTTGCCCTCAGGAATGGAAATAATGGAAAAAGGAATCTGCGCTTCGGAAAACCATTTTTTCAACCGCTCATTGCCGGAACGGCCCGCCTCATCATTATCCAGAACTGAAAAAACCTTGCGGCCTTTAAACAAAGGCAGCCACTCCTTTTTAAAATTCATCACTCCCGGTATACCAATGGCCGAAAAACCAGCCTGAATCACGGTAAGGGTATCAATAGCCCCTTCACACAGGTAAACGAGCCCGCCCTCTTTTAATGAGTACAAAGCATAGGGAAAAGGAATGGGACCCGCAGGATTCAGCTCTTTGGGAACGGTTTCCTTATCCATGGCCCTTGCCTGAAAAAAATGAATCTCCTTTCCCTTCAGATAGGGAATCAGCAGCCTGTGCTTGTAAAACCGGAAATGGCCTTTTTCATTAAACAGCCCCGCTTGCCGCAAATCCGTCAAGGAAAAATCCGCTCTTAAATCTTCTGATATGCGTTGATAATCACCCACCATTCTGATACGAGATGCTTCAACCACCTTCTTGAAAAGACGGCGACTTTTCAGATAACGATATCCTTCATTATCCACCGGATCGCACAATTCAAAAAGACGACCGTAAATATTCGTGCGGGTAAGACGCTCCTGAGAATCGTTCTTTTTATAAACATCCACCGTGACTCGACCCACGGCTTTACTCCCATTCCTACTTAGAGAAAAGTCCTCTGTCTTGAAATACTCAAGCGCACCTTTGAAATCCGTTCGCTTGGCCAACATGACCAAATCAATCACACTGCCATGCACATCCGGACAAACAAAACAGCGAAAAGTATTGGACGGCAAATGAAAAGAAAGTGAAGGGGTGCGATCCCCATTTTTATGTCGCTCAGGAAAAAGACATCGGGTCTTATTTCGAGCCACAGGCAAACCTAACCTGGCTGCCACTTCGAGAATGGGAATCTCTTTTCGAAGGGTCTCAGACGACAACGATTTCATCATTGTCTTCCGTCAGATTCTCCACCCCTGATTTGGTTGTCAAAAAAGTATTTTCAATGCCTACCATACCTGCACCGGGTAACCCTTTTTTGGGTTCTAATGCCAAAACCATGTTCGCTTCAAGCGGTTCATCAAACTTTTTGGCAACAGCGGGATATTCGTTAACCGCAAGACCAATACCATGGCCGAGAAATTTTACCTGATTGGCACCATAACCCATGAAATGCTCCTGAAAACCGGCCTGTATAACATATTGTTGCATCACGTCATCATAAATCGCGGAAAGGATGGCCCCCGGCTTAAGCCGTTCCACAATGGCTTGCTGAATACGAAGACAACGTTGATGCGCTTCAACTACCTCGGCTGCAGGTTCTCCCAATGAAAAAAGGCGGGTTTTATCCACACAATACTCTTCAAAAGGATGGGCCAGATCAATATAAACCAAATCACCCGACTCTAATCGCTGCTCGCTTCCGACATAAGGACACACGGGTGATCGACCGGCCAGTCCGCCGGGACCGTCAAATGAAGAGGGATAGGTCGAATTAATTCCAAAGCAGACATTGCCCAAAAAGAACTCCCCGCTGCCGGGCGCCAGTCGTGGAAAACAATTTCTTCCCATTTCCGACATCTCTTGATAAAGCTTCATGCCAAGCTCCCACTCGGTTATGCCCACTTTAAGCATAGCGGGGATTTTAGCGGTAAGCTCGCAACTCAGCTCTCCCGCTTTTCGTATTTTGGCAATCTCGTAATCCGACTTGGTGGCTCTGACTCTTTTAAGCAAAAGACCGCAATCCTCAAAGACGGTTTCGGACATATTCGTTTGAAGCAGTTTAAACAGAGAAAGCGAAAGAGCGGATTCATCCATGCCGATGCGCCCCAACGCAAAAGCGTGTCGGGTTAATACCGGGGTAAATTCCTTGAAACTGACATAACCCACCTTCCGCTGCAATGGGGATTCCAAAATAGCCCGCTCCAGACTGCGCCGAACAAAAAAAACAGGCTCTCCGTTGCGGGGAATGAACAGCACGCCGTTCTGAACGGTTCCGGTATAATACAGGATATTGACAACATCGGTGATGAAAATACCGTCGAGAGTCGTAGCCTGAAGCGCTTGTTCCGCTTTTTCGATCCGGCCGTAGATTTCGTCTTTAGGGACAAAGAAAGTGTCACGCATGGCGGTTGCTCCTTTGGAACTAAGATTCCTTGATGAGGCTTACTAAAATATCAATTCCCTCATTCTCCGCTTTGGCCGCTGCCGTACTTTGGAGAATAAAGCTTTCTTCAATTGCCGGGCTATGCGCTTCATCATAGTCATCAATGATCTTACGGCCACGCACTTCATCCTTTTGCCGACACTCCAGAACACTCGCCGCCATTGAGAGATTCATTTTCTTTAATTCCAAGAGCGCGGTCCTTTGAGAAACCGTTTTGCATTCTGTTTCATAAAGGTGGCAGGCGTGAGAGTTCCAATAGAGGCTGCCGTCTGTCTTCAATGAATAGAAAAGTTCCCGGAATAAATAATACCGGATAAATTCGGAATAAACCGAAATTCCATTCTGGCGCCAAGATTCGGTTATATAATTCTTGCCAAGACCCGGGATATCCTTTTCAGTGTAAAAAGATTTCTTTTCAGTCACAGCTTGCAAACGATTCCGGGCAACCACCATTCCATCAATAATGGCAGGACGGAAAACATCATATTCAATCTTGGCCCGTTTTGCCTTATTGCGCTTACGGTATTTCCACTCATTCCGACGGATAAAAAAGAGATTGTCGGACAATACCCAACCCGGCAGAAGCTCATTGTATGCGGGTGAAACACCCGGGATGGTTTCAGCCGGTAAATTAATCAGCGAAAATGGGAATGCCACCCGCTGCGGCAAGGTATTCACATTGGTGGCAATAATGGAATAAGGTGAGGCGCTATAATTGGCCGGAAATTTGATACTGGTGGAAAGGCCGAAAAAGAGCCCTTCACCGGGCAGAATCTCCTGATCCGGCGCACGGGAAGTATGATTACTACCTACATTGGCACCATAAGCAATATTGCCTTTGCCTTCCGGCCAAAAAGCGGATATCAGCAAACTTTGGTGGTGGAAGCCGACAAAGGGACCAATAAGAGATGAAGTCACTTCGCCTTTTGCCACTCCGGAATTAGCACCTAAAATGGATTGATGAACCTTTCCGTGAAAGGCGACATGAGAGTGTTCTATGAGTACTGACTGCGTACAAATCCCCATGGAAAGCACCTCTGCTCCCCATTGCACTATGGCCTCTTTCACAAATGCACCATCCGAGATACGGGCAGGTTCTTCCTGATTACTTAAAATTGTTGTCTCTTCAACCAACACAGCATTATTGATTTCACCATAATCTCCTAAAAAGACATTATGGACTTTATTCGTATTGAGGATGCGGGCATGACAACCCACCACCCCCCAATCCGACCGGGCATAAGAGGCATACTCTTTGACCAACGCTTCATATTCCGTAAGGAGACGCTTGTCCTGCCGATGGGTCATAAGAATAGCTGCTGCCTCCAGGGTCATTTCCGCATAAACAGCCACACTACGCCCACCGGTCTCAATACCGATTTCATCGAGCAAACTGCCGTTAAAAAAGGTACAGCCCGGTGATACCTGAAGGTTTCCGCAATCCGATAGCGCAGCGCCGGTCCGAATACGATAATTCGAGATACCCGACACGCCTTTTATGAAGACATCATCTTCAATCTTCGCATCAAAAAGAACACTGTTGTATATACCCGCTTTTCTTCGGATGCCATTAACCTCAAACTCCCCTTTTTGGACGCCGATTTCAATTCGGCCGAAAAAAGTATTCTGCCAAATACGGCGAGGGGTAAAATCAGGAGCCACCCGAATCTGAGACCAGTCACCGGTGGCAAGATTCCCCTGTTTCAACAAAAGATCTATTTCCGTGTCAGACAGTGCGCGCAAATCCGAAGCAATAGGCGTTTGGGCTGTCTTTATATCCTGTAAAAAAGAGGAGTGTTTAAGGGCTTCTTTAACTTGAATAAGTAGGTCCATATCCTCATTTCTCCAGGTTATTAAACAGGTCTTATCTCTTTAAAATACAATATAATATTCATATCCGGACACCACAATTCAAAGCTGACCTTTCAATTGACATTTCACCCGATTATTTAGCATCTTTTAATTCTTTTCCACTCATCCTATTGTGAAGATAACGCCAAGGAGAACCCATGAACAGAGTCTTGATTATCGGTGCCGGAGGGGTCGGGAATGTGGTGGTTAAAAAGTGCGCCCAAATCCCGGAGGTCTTTTCGGACATTATCCTCGCCAGCCGGACCCTTCCTAAATGCCGTATCATCCAACAAGAAGTCCCTTCTAAAAAGCCCATCCGAATAGCCAAAGTGGATGCAGACAACCCTCGAGAAATGGCGGATTTGCTCCGCCGTTTTCGGCCCAATCTGGTCATCAATGTGGCACTGCCCTATCAGGATCTCCCCATCATGGAGGCCTGTCTCCAAACCGGGACCCATTACTTGGATACGGCCAATTATGAACCTAAAAATGTGGCTAAATTCGAATATAAATGGCAATGGGCCTATCGGAAACGATTTCGGGAAAAGGGAATAATGGCCCTGCTCGGTAGTGGTTTTGATCCCGGCGTCACCAATGTCTTCTGCGCATATGCTCAGAAACATTACTTTGATACTATTGAAACCGTCGATATCCTCGACTGTAATGCCGGCAGCCACGGTCACCCCTTTGCCACCAACTTCAACCCGGAAATCAATATTCGTGAAATCACCCAAAAAGGCAAATACTGGAAGAACGGAAAATGGATTGAAATCCCGCCGCTGTCACGTCACTTTCTCTTCCGGTATCCGAAAATCGGGGCTAAGGAGAGCTATCTACTTTACCATGAAGAGTTGGAATCCTTGGTAAAACACCTCAAAGGGCTGAAACAGATTCGCTTTTGGATGACCTTCGGCGAAGCCTATCTCAACCATCTTCGCGTACTGCAAAATGTGGGGATGACCCGAATTGATCCAATCGAATTCGAAGGTAATAAGATTGTTCCACTCCAATTTCTGAAAGCAGTGCTGCCCGACCCCGGCTCACTGGGGGTAAGTTATCACGGCAAAACCAATATCGGTTGCCTTTTCAAAGGTAGGAAGTCGGGAAAAGATCGTTCTCTCTATCTCTATAACATCTGCGATCACACGAAATGCTATCAGGAAGTGCAGGCGCAAGCCGTCTCCTATACCACAGGTGTTCCGGCAGTCATCGGCGCTATGATGATTCTTCAAAAGAAATGGTTCAAACCCGGCGTATGGAACATGGAACAATTTAATCCCGATCCCTTTATGAAAGAATTAAGTGCGCGTGGTCTACCTTGGATAGTGGAACAAAATAAGGAATGGAAGATTCCGGATTGAAAAGAGCTATGGCGCAGGCGGGGTATGCTTTTTTACATATGCTTCCAAGTTTTCAAATATTTCATTCTTCTCTTTTTCTTCTGCCTCACTTTTGTGGGTTATTTCCTCCTCGGTTACTTCATCAGGACGAACCACCACTGCTTTTTTTCTCAAGGGTGAAAACCAACCGATAAGTACTTTTATTGTAAAAATAAGGATGAAAAGGCCGCCCGCACACACAATTGCTATAGTCGCAGGCATCCCAATGAGTTGCGCGATCTGATTAAACTGTCTTATTAGAAGGCCTGTTCCACTGATACTTAATTGGTCACCCACCCCTTGGAACACATCCCACCTTGAATCTTTCGCGTAACACGTTGTTGAAGAAATAATTGCAAGCATCTTCAGAAGCATTGTCTGATACGTTGGCAAATATTCTTGTGGAGGACGTTTTCCAAACTTATTCATATACATATTAATAGCATAAATAAGAAGAAATGTCAATAGTCGCGACCAAGCCAGACATTCTCATGGCCGATGACATCGCGCAAACGAATAAGAAATTCCTTGGAGTGGCAGACCTTCAGTTGGCCGGCACGAATAACGAACTCCTGGGCCTGCGAGCTTAACACGTGGATCAAAAAAGAACAGGGCCCTGGATGTGCTGAAGCAAGAGCATGTAATGATTTGAGTCTCTCCTCTTCCAACCCATCCGTGAGCAGACGAACATGCACGGATTTGGTCAGTTTTTCCCGTGCTTCCAGAGCAGGTAGAATGCGTTCGGCAATGAGTTTCGGTTTTGTCTCATTGGATTTATCCAGCATCCCGCTCACGAAAATAATGGCATCCTCCTGTAAATAGGCACTGACTTGCTCGAAAACAGAACTGAAAACAACGATTTCCAGATTGCCGTCAAAATCCTCCAGTTGAATAAAAGCCATTTGCTTGTTCTTTTTATCCATCAACCGACGTATGGACAAAAGCACACCACCCGCCACGACCTTGGCGCCGGCCGCATGCAGCTTGAAGCTCTCCGAATTCATGCGAAGGGTGGCAAAACCGTAAATCTCATCTTCAAAATCACGCAGGGGATGGCCGGACACGTAAAACCCCAGGGTTTCCTTCTCTTTTTTCAACACATCGGAATAGAGCCAAGGTTCCACGTCCGGCAAAGCCGGCTCCTCGGCCTGGATGGCCGCCTCTTCCCCTCCGCCTCCACCGAAAAGCGAAGTTTGACCCGTTTCCCGATCCCGTTGCGCGGCAACACCGAATTCCATGGCCCGTTCAATACCCGCAAACAGCTGCGACCGGTTACCCAAGAGTTTATCCAACGCACCGGAGCAGATGAGTGCTTCCAGTACCCGCTTATTGACACTTTTCAAATCCACTCGGCCGCAAAGCTCAAAAAGAGAACGGAAAGGGCCGTTCTTGTCTCGTTCCGCGAGAATCATTTCCAAGGCGCCCACGCCCACGTTCTTAATGGCACCGAGCCCGAACATGATACGGCCCTTTTCCACGGCTTTAAACTGGATACCGCTTATATTGATATCCGGCGGCATCACATGAATACCCATACGTTTACACTCGTTCATGAGAATAACCACACGATCCGTATCATTGAGTTCAGAGGTCATATTGGCGGACATAAACTCTTCCGGAAAGTTGGCCTTAAGCCAGGCGGTTTGATAGGCGATGTAGGAATAGGCGGCGGCATGTGATTTATTGAAACCATACTCTGCGAATTTAGCCAGTAGATCATAGATTTCCCCGGCCAGCTTTTCCGGGAAACGATGGGCGCGTGCGCCGGCAACAAACTCCTCCTTCATTTTATCCATTTCTTCTTTCTTCTTTTTCCCCATGGCCCGTCGCAGAATATCCGCTTTACCCAGACTGAAACCACCCACAATCTGTGCGATCTGCATCACCTGTTCCTGATAAACGATGATACCGTAGGTCTCCTTCAACACGGTTTCCAAGGAGGGATGGTAATAATTGATGGTCTCCTTGCCGTGTTTGCGGTGAATATAAGAGGGAATATTCTCCATGGGGCCCGGCCGGTAGAGGGCGTTCATGGCAATAATATCCTCCATGGTGTTCGGCATGAGCTTGCGCAGATATTCCTGCATGCCCGAAGACTCGAACTGAAACACACCGACCGTCTCGCCCTTGGAAAAGAGTTCATAGGTCCGCCTGTCATCCAACGGCAAAGTATCCAGATCAATAGTGCGGCCATGGTTCAAGCGCACCTGTTTCAGGGCATCCTCCAGAACCGCCAAATTTCGGAGTCCAAGAAAATCCATCTTGAGAAGTCCCACGGCCTCCACATCATCCTTATCATACTGGGTAACCAGCATGTCGGTCTCTTTCTGAGTGTAAAGCGGCGAATAATTCATTACGTTATTCGGCGCAATAATGACACCCGCCGCATGAACACCTGGCTGACGCTTAATACCTTCCAGGGTTTTGGCAATCTTCCACCATTTTTTATAGAGCACGCTTCCGGAAAAAGCGCTTTTCAGCTCCGGAATGGACAGGGCATCGTTCAGCTTCACATTAGGGCCGGTTGGGATGAACTTAAGCAGGTCATTGACCTCGTTCAACGGAATACTTAAGACGCGCGCCACATCACGGAGCGCCCCTTTTGCATTCATGCTGCCGAGCGTGCCTATCTGGCAGAC
This sequence comes from Elusimicrobia bacterium RIFOXYB2_FULL_49_7, assembly GCA_001800515.1. The sequence continues at coordinate 12,786 of MGVN01000003.1, forward strand.
GCAATCCTTGCCATAGCGTTCAATGACATATTGGATGACCCGGTTGCGATCTCGATCCGTGAAATCCACATCGATATCGGGCATGCTGACCCGTTCCGGGTTGAGGAAACGTTCGAAAAGCAGCGCATGTTTGAGCGGATCCACATTGGTAATATGGATACAATAAGAGACCAGGCTTCCCACGCAAGAACCGCGTCCCGGTCCTACAAAGATGCCCATATTTCGGGCCGCACGGATAAAATCCCAGACAATGAGCATATAACCGCTCACTTTCATCTTTCGCATCACCTCTAATTCAAATTCCAAGCGCTTTGACAAGGTCTTGATCTGCTCCGACTCAGCTTCGGGATAGCGTTTTTTCAGCCCCGTTCTGGAAAGATGGGCCAGATAATCATCGTCATCCGCAAAGCCCTCCTCTTTTGGGGCGTTCGGCCAAAAATATTTCTTTCCCAATTCCAAATTGACATTACAGGCCTCGGCTATCTTGACGGAATTCTCCAAGGCACCGGGGATGTGACCGAAAAGCTGCTTCATCTGATCGTAGGACTTGAAGAATATTTGATCCGTGGAAAAACGCATCCGCTTTTCATCGTTCAAGGTAGTCTGGGTCTGAAGGCAAAGGAGCGCCTCATGGGCCTCATAATCCTCCTGCCGTAAATAGTGGCAGTCATTGGTGGCCACCAGACCCACCCCCTCCTCCTTTGCTAATCGAAGGAGCCGTTCATTGGCGATTTTCTCCTTGTCGATGCCGTGATCCTGAAGTTCCAGATAAAAATGGTCGACCCCGAAAATCTCCTGATATTCCTTCAGCGCTGTTCGTGCCGCCGCATCATCCCCCTTGATCAGGGCATAGGGGATTTCACCTTGAATACAGGAGGACATGCCGATCAATCCATGCCCGTGCTTGCGTAACAACTCCTTATCAATACGCGGCCGTGAATAAAATCCTTCCATATACGCAAAAGAGGCCAACTTTATCAGGTTGCGGTATCCTTCTTCATTGCGTGCCAACAGAATGAGATGGTTATACTTTCGAGCGTCCTTGCTGTAATTCCGGTTGAACCGCGAATCCACAGCCATATACGCCTCATACCCGAGAATGGGCTTGACCCCTTTTTTAGTCGCCTCTTTGAAAAAATCGACTAACCCGAACACCGAACCATGATCCGTGATGGCCACGGCAGGCATCCCAAATTCGGCAGCAGCGGCCACCAGATCGCGTATTTTAATGGCGCCGTCGAGAAAACTGCAGTCCGTGTGATTATGGAGATGAACAAAGGGTTTGAATGACATGCCTAACCCTCCACCCGGATACGTTCGATATCATCGATACGAATCTCGTTCCTTTCTCCCGTAACACCATCCCGTCCTTTGATGCACGGTTCAGAGGAATGAAGCAGAAGTTCCGTGGGATAGAAAAGAGCGCGCTTCTCCTTCTTCAACTCCACCTCAATCCGCTGTTCCATCAGAATGGAATAATTCAGTACATGGATGAGTTCATTATAGGGAAGCACCTTGAACTGACCCCCGTATTTTCCATTGTCGCGAGCAGGAGAGACGCCCTGCACCGGCTGCGTTTCAGGTAGAAGATATTCTTCCGATCCCTCCGCATCCATTGCCTCCCGTTTAAGATAACAGTCCAGAATGGTCTCCCCTTTCTTTCCATTGCCGGCCAATACGGGCGAGATAAAAGGAGAAGGCGCAAATCCAAGACGAGTCAGAATCGCAAAGAGATCATGATAGTCCGAAAAACGAACGGAAAAACCGATGGGTGCCATTTCATCGTACACGAACTTGGACCCTTGCAGGATTCCCTTGATCTTGTCGTAGGCTTCACGGGTCTTGACACGAAGGATAAAATGGGTTTCAAAAGAGACCACACCATGGGCGGACAGCCACTCTTCAAGAGAAAAAAGGATGTTTTGCGGTAGACCGCGGGGACACAATGTCTTAAAAAAAGGAAGAATATCCTGGGCGGACAGCCCCCGGTTCAGCCCGGCATAAAGGCTTTCCCGGGTGAGCTTGAAGGTGATAAGCGTATCCCCTTTCTCTATCTCCGTCAGCCAAAACAGGTTCTTTAAAAGGTGACTCTGAAGCTCTCGGGGAACCAACAGTTCAAATGTCGGCAGAATCGTGGCCTGAACGGCGCTTTCCGGAAGCAGCGGCGTATCATTTAGAAAACCCTTTCCCCGCTCAGAAATGAGAAAAGAGGGGACGGCTCCGGAACCGGCTTCAATCAAATCAATAAACCCACCGTGATATAACCGTTCAAATATGCCGGGCATGGGACGTTGGTCCTCCCCGCTCCGGGCGAACAGATACTCCACCAGCTCGGTTTGCGCCAAGGGCCCGGATTGCAGAAGTCCAAGCGTCAGTCGGCTCTTTTCCTCCTGCCCGTTGCAGGTGAGATAATCAAACCATTCCTTGGTCTGACGGGCTAAAGGCTGTTCAAGCCACTTAAGCCCCCTTGAAGTCAAAACCATGCGCTCTTCATCCGTGAACACGAATTCCTGGAGTTTCATAAAGTGGAGCATCAGCAGCAACAGAGGCGGCAACTCGTGTTCCGCATAGCCCGTGAAACTGAATCGGTTACTGAAAACGGCGGTCATGTTATCCATCTGCTTTTTATTAAAATGGCCGTGTTTGGTCCGCTTCAGAGGCTGACAGGAAAGGGAGAGCATGAATAAAACAAGATCGCGGAAAAGGGAATCCCCGCATCCTTTGGCCGGACCGTCTTTCCCGGCCTTAAGCATGCGCGCGCCCTCCCGGATATAATAGACAAGCAGATGCGTCTTCAGTTCCTGAAAGATATAATAACGGAAGGGGGTCGATTTGACCCCATAGATGAGAAAACGATTTTGAAGTTCCGAGAGTTTGGCGCTTAACACCTCTTCCTTCAGCGTTGAAAAAGCATGGGCCAACACGGAAGCGTCCGCTCCGGCGCGTCCTTCCAGATAAATGAAGCGAAGCAGTGCCCGGGCTTCCTCATCAAGGGAGGTCAACAATTTCGTCAGATAGTGAGTATCCGCATACCGCGCGATCATGTCATTTATGAGCGCGGTTACAGAGATGATTTTCTTGTCTCCGTTTCCGCAAAGCCCGGTCAGGACAGCTTTGGGCAAAGCGTTCAGATATTCCTTTAGTGTTTTTTCTTTGGCCATAGGGGTGTTACCGAAAAAGAAGGGTGGCATCTCCATAACTCAGGAAACGGTATTCCCGTTGAATCGCCTCCTGATAAAGGTTTCGAATATGTTCGAGGCCGGCAAAGGCCGACACTAACAGCAACAAGGTTGAACGGGGCGCATGAAAGTTCGTAATCAGAGCCGTTACCACCTTGAATTCAAAGGGAGGATGAATGAACAGAACCGTTCGTCCTGCCGTGGGACACAGGGGTAATTCCTGTTGGACTGCGCTTTCCAGAGCGCGAACCGTGGTTGTGCCGACCGCAAAAACCCGTCGCCCCTCCCCCCTGGCCCGGTTAACGGCATCACAGACGTTTTCCGAGATTTCAAAATATTCCTCTTCCATCCGGTGGCGGGAGACATCCTCCTCCTGCACGGGCTTAAACGTACCCAGCCCCACATGGTGAGTGACATAACCGATATGGACCCCCCTGTCGGCAATCCGCTCTAAGAGCGCCGGTGTAAAATGGAGTCCTGCAGTGGGCGCAGCGACCGATCCTTCGATACGGGCATACGTCGTCTGGTAGCGGTGAATATCCTCATTGTCCGCCTCCCGTTTGATATACGGCGGCAAAGGCACGCTTCCAGCCGCAAAGAGCACAGCGTCGGATGCGCTGAAACGCATACGCCTCTTCCCGTTCTCCGAATCCAGGGAAAGCACTTCTCCGGTCAGGCCATTGAAGCTGAGAACCTCTCCGGGCCGTAACGCCCGTCCCGGCTTGCCCATCACCCACCAGATGTGATCACTCTCTTTTTCCAGAAGAAAGACCTCAACCTGTCCTCCGCTTTTCCGGCAACCGAAAAGACGGGCCGGAATCACACGAGTGTTATTCAGGATTAAAGCATCGC
>MGVN01000003.1:16879-18347 GCA_001800515.1 Elusimicrobia bacterium RIFOXYB2_FULL_49_7
CGCACAGGCGGGATTCCTCCCGGTTGGGAGCGGGACGATAGGCAATGCGCTCCGGTGGAAGCGGATAGTCGATATCTTGAAGGGAGAGTAATGCTTGCGGCATGATCTTTGGAACATAATTATTTCCAATAGGATTATTAAATCAAATTCTTCTCTAAATCGACTGCCAAAAACCCGAAAATCGTCTTGGACAAAACAGCGGCACGCCGCATTTCCAGAAGCAATGCTTGCGCCTCCTGAATGCGTCCGGTCCGGACACAGGTGGAAAGCAACCGTTCCCAGATATCGGAAGAAAATGGATTGATTCGATACGCTTCCCGGAAATGGTCCAGTGCCCCTTCCCTATTTCCGGACAACAGGCAATTTCCCAGTAGAAAATGAGCGGATTCGTTCTTCGGCTGGAGAACGATAACCCGCTCCAGAAGCGGGATAGCCCGGTCCGGCAGTCCCCTATCGCAAAAGGCGTGTGCCAGCCGATAGAGAGATACTTCCAGCAGCCGCTCACGCAATGCAACATCATTACAGGTATGGCCGGCCAGGCTGAGTTCCTGGAAAAAAGGATGATTTTGTCCGAAACAGGGAGCACCCAGAAAATCCGATGCAAGGAACGATTTTTGAGAAAGCATCTCCACCAGTTCCACCAGACTCTTGATTTCCGATTCAAACTCGTTAGCACTGTGCAATATTTGCGCATAGTTGAGGAGATTCCAAAAGCGCCCCTCCTGTTTTTTTTTCACAAATATAAGAATGCGATCCGCTGTCGCCTTTTCCGCAGGACCAAGCACCCCTTTCATCGCTTGGTGACAGAGATAAAATATCATCAGTCCGATATGGTAGCCTAACTGAGAGGTTTTAGTCAGGCGATTTAAAACTGTTAGCTGCCAGGCACCATCCGCTTTCACCCCGGAGGCCAAAAAAGATTGCCGGAGCATATAATACAGTCGGTCCGGCTCTGAAAGACGATTAAAGGATCGCTGTTCCGGGACACCTTGAGTTGCAAAAAAAGGCCCTATTATTTTATGAAGTCTGTCTAATGCAGCCGGATAGGAATATTCCGCCTTTTTTACCGAAGCGTTCCGGATGATTCGTTCTCGCGCCTCATCATTTGTTATCCAAAATGCGAGCGTTTCCTCCAACGTTTCTTCCTCATAGAGAACACATTCTTTCCCGGGTTCAAACAGGGTGCGAATCTCCCGGTTATCGCTTTCCAGGAAAATAAGTTTATCCAGGGCCAGAGCCTCAAAGACCCGCATATTGACCTCTCCGCGCACCGATCGATTGAAGACAATCTTGGCGGATTGCAGTGCCTTGACATAAGCCTCTCCGCGCAGATTGGTTTCCACGCGCACCCGGAACCGGTTGGATAAATCCAACAGCCTTTTGACCAATCGGTTCCGTTCGCTCTGCACATAAACATTCATGTTTCCAATAAAGAGGATGTCACAGTCTTCGACCACGGTCGGATCCT
>MGVN01000004.1:0-2758 GCA_001800515.1 Elusimicrobia bacterium RIFOXYB2_FULL_49_7
AGTCACCGGTCGAGATATCAACGTAGGCAAGCGCGAACGCGGTGAGTTCTTTATTCGGGAAAAGCGCGGCAAGGAAGTTGTTTTGTTTCGCGTCGAGAAGATTATCTTCAAGAATCGTGCCGGGCGTTATCACGCGCACGACGTCGCGCCGTACAATGCCTTTCCCCTGACCCGGTTCCTCCATCTGCTCGCAGACAGCGACTTTTTCGCCCGCCTTCACGAGTTTTTTAAGATAGGAGTTGACCGCGTGATAGGGTACGCCGCACATTGGCACGCCCTGGCGTTTCGTGAGCACCACTTCCAGGATGTGGCAGGCTTTCTGGGCATCCTCGCCGAACATCTCGTAGAAATCGCCCAGCCGGAAAAAGAGTATCATTCCCGGGTAGCGGGCCTTGATCTCGTGGTACTGCTGCATCAGGGGGGTGAGCCCCTGATGCGGCTGGTCGGTTTTTACCGGCCGCGTTTTTTTTTGTTCGTCCTGGGAATCCATCATGATGGTTGTTGGGTACCGGCCCGGGGTACAGTGTTTTCCCCCCTGAGCTTATTGCGGAACGCGCGGACCTTTTCAAGGCATGCGTAGGTCCGCATGATCTCACGCACGTAATTCCTTGTTTCTTTGTAGGGGATGTCGTCGATCTCTATTCCTACCAGCGGGTTCTGCCGGTGCCAGGCCAGCACTTTATTCATGCCCGCGTTGTAGGCGGCGAGCGCGAGGACCTGGTTGCCGTTGAACTCACCGATGAGCTTTGCGAGATAATAGGTGCCGAAGCGGATGTTGGTGTCCGGGTCTTCGAGTTGGCTGATCTGGAAATCCTTCACCCCGAGTTCCGCGGCGATCTCGCGCGCAGTTGAAGGAAGGATCTGCATCAGGCCGACCGCGCCGCGGTGCGATTTTGCCCGGCGGATGAAATTTGATTCGACTTTAATGAGCGAGGTGATGAGAAGCGGGTTCAGGTGGTACTCTTGCGCGTAGCGGTCAATGATATCCTGATGAAAGACCGGCCGCAGGAGATTGAGCGGCAGCTCGAAATAGAAGAGGGCCAGCAGCGTGGCAAGACAGCAGAATAGTATGAAAATAAGTTTTCGCATACGTTTAGAGTTCGGGACTGCCGGTGAGCGGATTAACTTTAGCGTCGGTGATCTTCACGGTAATGATGCAGCCGCGTTCGTCCCGGTCGGAGTGGAAGAAGGCCTTTTTGTTCGTCCTTGTCCGGCCTCGCGGAAAGGCCGTTGTCATGGTTTTCAACAAGCAGTTCCTGTAAAGTGCCTATAAGTGTAGCATTTTTTTGGGTGGAAATACCATATGCAACGCCCCCAAAAAAAGTAACGCTGGGTCATCGTGATAAAAAATGATCCAGCGAAAGGGAGGCATTCGAAGATTCGACAACAGGTCAAACACTCTCTGCGGGTTGACCGGGTAATTGAACGGCTGGCAGGGTGATCAGTCGACGAACGGGGAGGGTTACGGTAAACGTAGTTTCTTTGCCTTCGCTGCTCTGCACTTCGATTTTACCGCAATGCATATCGACGATCTCTCGGCAGATGGCGAGCCCAAGCCCTACTCCCTTTGTTTTCGTGGTGTAAAAGGGCTCGAATAGTTTTTCCTTCGCTTGTTCAGCAATGCCAGCGCCGTTATCCGTGATGGATATTTCCCATGATCTTTGCCTGTGCTTTTGGGCCGTTACTGTTATTTTTCCTGATTCATCTTTCAGCGCCTGGTAGGCGTTATCAAGGAGGTTGCTGAAAAGCATTTTCATCTGTATTCTGTCGGCAGAGATGACGCTTCCTTCATCGCAGTCGAAGCGCTCCTTCATGTCTACGTTCCAGCCTGCGTACTTCGTTGAGATCGCAGCGACGCACTCTCGGACCAGTTCGCAGATATCCAGTTTTTCAATGCTCGCGGTCTTTATGCGGGTGAAACTCAGGAGGTTTTGAATGATATGGTCGCTTTCAAGTACTTTCCTGTTAATAGTTTCGAGATGTTTGTCGAGCAGAGGGTTCCTGGCTTTTCGATCGATGTTGTATGCCGCAATTTGGATGGCTGAAAGAGGGTTGCGCAGTTCATGCGCAATGGTGGTAGATAACCTGCCTATATCGGACATCCGCCGCGATCGTTCAAGCTGAATATGCGCATCCAGTAATTCTTTTGACCGTTCGTTCGCCATCCGCTCCAGCAATTCCTTGTCACGCCTGAGCACCTCTCCCGCTTTTTTCAGTTCCGTGATGTCATTGCCGATGGCGAGGATCTCTTCGATGTTCCCCTCCGCATCCAGTATCGCCTTGTTCGTCCACATGACCCAGCGCCGTTCGCCATGTTTCGTGATGTTCTCGTTCTCGCTGTGCCGATACGTCGTTATGTTCCGTGCGATTTCTTCGGAAAGCCGCGTGAGGTCGGCGCCGGTTTGGGAATCCCGCTCAGGCACCAGCATCTGCACACTTCTGCCGATCATCTCTTCCCTGGTATAGCCGAAGAAAAGCAAACCGTAATCATTGATGAACCGAAGCGTTCCGTCTGGATTCCAGCATAGGATAATGCTGTTCGCGGTCTCAAGCAGTTCTCGATATTTCTTTTCGCTGCGGCGCAACGCTTCTTCAGCCTTTTTGCGTGCGGTAATATCGAAACTGTAGACTCTCAGGCGATTGAAGGCGCTGGTATAATAGAACGATTGATGGAGCCAGCGGCCGTCAATTTCTATTACTCTGTCAAAAGTATTGTCCCTGTTGCCTTTCTGTTTAGGAAACCATGAGGGTATCCCGG
>MGVN01000004.1:2807-6571 GCA_001800515.1 Elusimicrobia bacterium RIFOXYB2_FULL_49_7
CGCCTTCTTGCGCTCGGTAATGTCATAGAGCGTTACCAAAGCACCGATAACAGTCCTGCCTGCGTTGTACAATGGCGTAGCGTTCCCTATGACAAACAACGGCGCATCAGCGCCGCGTATCAGTTTCAGTTCGCTGTTGTTGATGCTTTTCCCTGCGAGGATATCAAAGATGAAAAAGGGGCAGTGTTGATCGCAGGCATCCTTGAGGTCGAATGCCCTGTCGAATGGTTGCAAGAGGATGTCTTTACCCATCCAGTTCATGGCTTTATTATTGGCGCGGATGATCGTCCCTTTTTCATCACAGATTATAATGGCCTCGCATGTCTGTTCAAGAATGGAGCGTGTCAGCCGCTCTTGCGAGAGGATTTCCTGATTGCGTTTATGTTCAGTGAGATCAGTCACTACGACGCAGCGCAGCTCGGTATTATTGAGGCGTAAGTTTGAAACGGAAAGGTGGAGTGGGGTAAAGAAACCACCGCTTGTTTGCAGCTCAATCTCACCCTTGCACTCTTTGATGGATGCGTGCTTAAGGAGTGTGGCAGTGAGTTTATGGTGTTCTGCAGGGAGGTAATGAAAGAAAGAGGTTCCGACAATGTTTTCCTGCGGCTGTTGCGCGATCCGGGCGAAACGGGAGTTACAGTAGAGAATGGTGCCCTCAGGAGTAAGGGTGACCGTCCCTTCGCCGATATTCTCAATGAATATGCGGTAAGGATGGTCGGCGCCTTCGAGGGTGAAGGTGCGGTCACCCTCCGGGGTGGAAACAAGGACGGCATCTACCTCTCCGCCGCGGATAGCCCGTATCACTTCCTGGGTTTCTTCAAGCCTGGACTGCAGGTACTTCACCTGCTGTTCAAGCTCCTCTGTGCGATTTTGTAAGGTCTCTTCTGCAGGACAACTGCTCCCCATAAGCCCCCTCCCCTATACCAGGCTTGCCACGATCCGTTCAATATTCGAGAGATCCCCAATGAAGCGTTTCAACGGGACGGGCAGTTTTTTGACAAGTGTCGGCACGGCAATGATCTGCTCCTGCCGGGCGAGCTCCGGTTGCTGGTAGATATCAATTACCTTCAGCTCATATTTGTTTTTTAGGCGGTCATTACATATCTGTGTAACGTTCTTGATAGCATCAGCAGAACGACAGGTAGCGCCTGCCACAAAGAGATACAGTATATATCTCTCCACGTGCTCCGTATTATCTGTATAATGATTGTTCGATGCGCTTCGCATAGTGCCTATTCTACGGATTTGTAATCAAGCCCTACCAGTACTCGCTGCGTATTGGAAAGATCGCCGATGATTTTTCGTACCGGCAGCGGCAGTTTTTTTACCAGCGTTGGTATGGCAAATATCTGGTCTCCGGCCGCCAGCTTGGGATTCTTCAATAGATCAATGACCTCTATGGCGTATTGTCCCGGGAAGTGTTCCTCGCAGATCTTTTTAAGATTTGAAAAGGCGACAAGGCATTTCGGCGTCTGTCCGGCGACATAAAGCCTTAATTCCCATGCCTTTGCGGTTTTCTTTATTACTTTTTTTCTTGTTTTTGCTGCCATGTTTGAACTCCCCAGATCAGCGGATGTACTCCCTCTGAGCTTTCCTCACGAAGCAATTATCCTTGTTTTTCAACACATCTACGATATCAACCCCATTGCCGCTGAGCAGGAACCGATACGAAAGGCTTGAATTCGCCATTCCACGTGATTTAATGACGCGTATCGTACGCACATGTTCCCCGTTCATTTCCAGATTCGCTAAAAGGGTACATGTATCCATGAGCGAGGATATCCCTATTTCTGCCCGGTCGTCCTTGTTACCGCTCGACTGCGAAAGATCGGTGAAAAGGCAGGTGATGTTCTTGCTTTTGAGGAAATCAAGCGTACGGGTGAGCATGAGCTTTACATCTGACGTAATGCCTGCAGCGATCAAATTCGACACGGGATCGACAATGACCACATCTGGCTTATGTTCCTTCACCAGTTCATGCATGGTAACCAGGTACATTTCAAGGCCGGTGAGCGTGGGCCGGGAGGCATGGATGGTAAGCAGCTTTTTCTTCAGGTGAGGTTCTATGTTCACCCCTATGGAGTGCATGTTCCGCACGATCTGACTGACAGATTCTTCCATGGCGAAGAACAAGCATTTTTTACCTTGCCTGCAGACAGACTCGGCAAACGTGAGTGCAATGCTGCTTTTTCCCGTGCCTGCTGTGCCGGAAACAAGAACACTCGATCCATGATAGTAGCCCTTTCCTCCCAGCACTTTATCAAGCGCGGGTATGCCTGACGATACTCTCTTGTCACTTACCGTATAGTTGAGGCCTACTGATGTAATGGGAAATATCGAAATACCGCCGCTGGTAATGAGGAAGGGGTATTCATTGGTTCCATGGGCAGAACCACGGTACTTGACAATGCGCATGCGGCGGGTGGAGATCTGGTCTATTATTCGGTGGTCCAGCATAACGACGCAGTCAGCAACGTATTCTTCGATACCGTAGCGTGTCAGCGTCCCCTCCCCCTTTTCCCCGGTGATGACAACGGTCACCCCCTTGTCTTTCAGCCAGCGGAAAAGACGCCGGAGTTCTGCACGAAGGATCGTGGTATTATTCAGTCCTGAAAAGAGGGCTTCGATCGTATCAAGGACGACGCGTTTCGCTCCAATGGAATCGATCGCATGCCCGAGGCGTACGAACAGGCCTTCAAGGTTATAGTCACCGGTCTCTTCTATTTCGCTCCGCTCAATATAGACGTAATCAAGGAAGACTTTCTTCTTTGCGATGAGCGCGCTCAGGTCAAAGCCCATAGAAGCGAAGTTCTTGGTCAGTTCTTCGGTATTTTCTTCGAACGACATGAAAACGCCAGGTTCATTGTGCTCGGTTGCTCCCCGGACAATGAACTCTGCGGCGAACACGGTTTTCCCGCAGCCCGCTCCACCGCAAACAAGTGCCGTCCGCCCCTTTGGCAAACCGCCATTGGTGATCGCATCAAAGCCGTGGATACCTGTGAGGCACTTTCGTAAAGTGTCATCCGCAGCTTGTGGCGTCGCCATACATTCCTCCCTGAATGAATTGCTGAATAAGCTATGGTTGTTAATCAAAGAGAATGAGAATGCCCTAGAAGTGTTGATGCGGCGGGAACTGATGTAGAAGTGGTGTTTCAACTGCCCGTTGTTCCCAAAATCACATTCACATGCTCACAGTACGTTGGGAAAAAGACATTTGGAATAAGCCTTTGTAAGTTTACTAAAATAATAGGCTCATTTCAAGAATTCTTAAATAAATAATTGAGCGGTCGGGGAGTTATTCCCGATCGCTCAATTATGTATCATCGCTGCGATCCCAGACAGCTTTTGTAAAACAGATACTCTCATCTGAGCTTCCTCCTTTACGATTTTATCATGACCAGCATCATCTTGAATTTTGCCGTTGCCTTGAGTGCATGCGGCTTGCCTGCGGGCATGACGATATAATCGCCTTTTTTCACCTGGAATGGTTTCCCTGAAATAGTGATAGTGGCTTTTCCGTCGATAAGGTACACCAGCGCATCGAATGGCGCTGTATGCTCGCTCAGGCCCTGTCCTTTGTCGAACGCGAACAGGGTTACGGTGCCTGTCTTTTTTTTAACGATCTCCTGGCTTACGACCGATTGTTTCTGATAGGCGATCGCTTCGTTCAGGCTCTCGTTCATCACTTTCTGGCTGGCAATTTTTTTCATGGTGGTTTCTCCTTTTTTTCCGCTCTGGCGCGCCGGGTTCTCCATCTCGAACTC
>MGVN01000005.1:0-3875 GCA_001800515.1 Elusimicrobia bacterium RIFOXYB2_FULL_49_7
CCTCCCTGACCAGAATCTTTTCACCAAATAAAAAAAGCGGCCCTGTTTACACAAGTCCGCTTTTTTCTATATAAATAATTTAATTTCTTATACTTTTTTCTTCAGCAATGCCATTGCCGCAATGCCAGTACCCAGCAGCAGCATGCTGACGGGTTCGGGAATAGGAACCGGGTTCACAGGGAAACCACCCGCGCTGCTTGTCTTCGGGGAAAAATCATCAGTCCATTCAACAATGCCGTTTCTGTTCGTGTCGGCAAGCGCAAAAAAATGATCACCGGGAGTAAAGCTGCCTGCATAGGTGATCGCCGCGGTGAAGAGATAATAAGTGCTTGACCCGAACATATGGGTCGTCCATAACGACTGTGTCTTGGGGAGGAGTATCTGGTAGTAGATTTTTGAAGGATTATTGTAACCATCGATCTGGTGCGCGGAAGTGCCGTTGAAAACGAGCTGCTGGTTGTTATACGTGATCGGGAAATTATCGCCGCCCGTATTCGAAAGAAAATAGATATCATAATTCCATGGCACGTATGACGAAAATACCGTCAGGTTCGAACCAGACTGCCCGACCTGAAACCCATGATAGGCTGGGTCGATCGCAGGGGTGATAGTATCCGCAAAATACTTAATGTACTCATCGGACAAGGCGGACGAGCTGGAATACGCATAGACATCGCTGGCGACACCCAATGAAGGCGTGGCATATACGGACGTCACCAAAGCAAACAGCATGGCAGAAATAATCAAACAGATGTTGCGCGACATAGCATACTCCTTACGTATCGATTCTCGGATTTCTGAAGATGTATAAGGTTGAATATTCCGGAAAGAGAAGCAGTTAGCCCCACCATCAACAGCATTCCCACCCCACAGCAGACTTCACGAGTTGTGTAATGAAAATAGCATAATGACTTTTTTTTGTCAAGCACCGTTTTTATCTTTTGAGGAACTGTCTCTCCGCAATTCTTTCCAGAAAACTCAAGCTTTGCGGCAGCTTTATTTCGGCAGTTCAGCCATTTGAAGCAGACAATACAGCATGGAAATCCATAGAAACATATCACAGGGTTTTCAGGATTTGTTCACATTTTGTTCATAATTGCAGCCTATTATCAATACTGAAGTAAAGTATCACGTTGAGAGGGGTGAAAAATGAAAAGGCTCCAAGACATACTCGACGAAAAAAATTACAGCAGATTGGTCACGATGTTTGGGGGGAAGCGAATTTGGATCCCCAAAAAAGGCAATATTGGACACAGGGACAAATCGTATTTCGCAAAAAGAAACAAGTCCCTTATACAGGCCGCAAAAAAAGGTGTTGCTCTTGAAACTCTTTCAAACCAGCATCGTTTGTCCATCAAACGCATTTATGAGATAATAAACAGCGAGTATTGACAGAATTGCCGATCTATGCCATTAATCAGAAATACCTTGACAAACACTTTATTTTCCTGTAGAATCTGCACAGACATCAGGGAAAACCTGACAAAGACACAGAATAAACCTGACATCGCTCTCTCAAACGGGCCGCAACTGAAATGTTCACGTCGTTGTTAGCAGAAGTGCGCTGAAGAAATGCGTTTCTCATCTTGAAGTCCCTGGTACTTCCTCCATTACTCCAGGGGGGGCTTTCAGTAGAAAACTCATCTCGCAGTTCCCGCTTTCTAACACACAGAAAACATCTTAAGGCATTCTACACCCTTCAGGTATAAGGGTATTTTTTATCTGCGTAGCACAGATAAGAGTACCGTTTTGCCAAAGGTAGTTGTTTTTGCAGTTAATTTCCAATAGAAGGAGGTGAATAACAATGAAAAAAACAATGATGTGTGCAGCATTTGCTGTTCTCATGATGGTTGGAGTAGTTCATGCTAACGTCTATACCTTTCAGCCTGTTCCCCAAGATCTGGGAGATATGCATCATGCCAGCTTTATAACATGGGGCATGCGGCTTAATCTTGCTCCCAAGGAATACATCACTGAAGCAGTATTGACGTTCAAGAACATCTATGACTACACTGTTGAGAATAATGACAGGTTATATGTACACCTGCTTGACAATCCTTCCTTAGGTGTAAGGAACTACACTGACTGGCAGATGGGCGGCGACAATTTCGCCGGCCAGGGTGCATTGATCGGTGTATGGACTGATACTGTCGGAGGAAGCGCTCGCAATTTCAATCTGGTGTACGATCTGGGAGCACTTGGCCTGATCGATGAATTGACTCAATACGTCACCAATAACGGCATATTCGGGTTCGGCATAGATCCTGACTGCCATTATTTTAATGACGGCGTATCATTCAGAGTGACCACCGCAGTGCCTGAACCAGCAAGCATGACACTGGTTGGCATCGGGCTGCTTGGCCTTACCGGTGTGGCTCGCAGAAGGTTCGTAAAAAAATAAGTATCTGAAACACCTTTGCAATATACAATGCCTTGGCTTGCAGAACGTTCCCGTCCCGGGGACGTTCTGCAGCAAAGGCCTTCAAAGAAAACAAGCAAATTTGAGCAATATAATATCTGAACACATGTATCGGAGAATGACTATGCGCAAGAGACCTGCCCTATCCAGCCGTTCCGTTCGCTCTTCTCTTTCAGTAAAGATGATCGCACAGGCACTGTGCCTGATCGCGTTCCTCTCCGGCGCACTCCACGCTTATGTCATTGACGGCCTAGTTATGAACGATTGGGGGATTAACCTCACAGAAGCAGTAACAAAAGGATATCTTGACGCGCATACACCGACCGCAGGAAACGATATTGACTTTATCACTGAAGACAATGCTGATGCCACACGGAATACAGCTCTGTGGCACGGGTACTGGCAGGTAGGACCGCAGTACAGTGCCGGCAATATGTGCGACGCAGAAGCTCTCTATTTCGACAATGACGCGACGAACGCCTATATAGCCATTATTCAGGGCCTTCCTTTTGCAGGAGCGGCAACACCGGCAGGAAGCTCTCCCTCTTATATATGGCCTGGTGATATCGCGCTTAACACTGACGGAGACAATATATACGAATACGGGCTGAATATCCTGAGCCTTACTCAGGCAACTCTGATGAGGAACTGCTCGTGGCAGAACGGGCAATACTCCGGCACCCCCTACCAGATCACTGGCGGCCAGAACGTACAAACGCCCATTTCATTTGCTTACAGCGCGGCAGCGATCAACGGCCACTATGTGATGGAAGCAAGCATTCCGCTGGCTGCACTGGGATTGAACGCGGTCGACACAGTCAAAAACATCGGCATACACTGGACGATGAGCTGCGGCAATGACCTACTGACACTAAAGGCCGACGTGAACCCTGTCCCTATCCCCGAACCGTCGACCTTTATTCTCATGAGCATGGGCTTGATCGGCTCGCTGTTTTCCTTCGGGAGAAAACGCTACGGCGAAATGCGCAGAGTTCTGGATATCATCATTTCCGTGGTCGCCCTTATCCTTGCGCTCCCCTTGCTCCTCATTGCGGCGCTTTTCATCAAGATTGATTCACCTGGACCAATATTCTATAACCAGGTGCGGGTCGGAGTGAATAGAAGGCGCAGAACAGCTGAAGATATGTCTGGAGACCGCCGTCAGGACGATTGTTTCGGTATGCCGTTCACCATATATAAGCTCAGGACCATGCGTGCGGATGCGGAAGCAAAAACAGGCCCTGTATGGGCTCAGCAAAATGATAACCGCATCACGAAAATCGGAAATTTCCTGAGAAAAACGCGTATCGACGAGATCCCTCAGTTCATCAATGTACTGCTCGGAGAAATGAGCATTGTGGGACCGCGGCCTGAACGCCCGGTCTTCGTCAAGAAACTCACCAACGATATCCCTGATTATGAAGGCCGCTTCGACGTCAAACCAGGCATTACAGGG
>MGVN01000005.1:3883-5347 GCA_001800515.1 Elusimicrobia bacterium RIFOXYB2_FULL_49_7
TCTACATACGAAAGATGAACCTTCTTCTCGATTTCAACATCCTTTTTAATACCATAGGTACTGTTCTTTTCGCGCGCGGATCACGGTAAAGGCATTCATCGCGCGTATTCATCCGGGGACCACGATTGGGGACGCATGGTTGATTTTTCGTGCCATGTTTTTTCTTTTTTTCACGTATTTACTTCATTCGACAAATATACTACAATTACAATGATTTCACGGTGACCCCATGAGCCTTACTACTCGATTAAAAAACGTTATTGGATTTGGAAAAACAGGATGGCATATCCTTTGCCGTGATCCCCGCATTTTGCTACCTTTTCTCTGTATCGTCCTCTTCCAATACGCCACCCTTCTTACGCTTTTCTTCGCTCCCCGTCCGCCTTTTTCGATAGTACTTGCTCCGGTCATCCGGGCTTTCTGGGGAGATCAGTTCCTCCATTACCCGTATAATTTCCTTCTTCTTCCGCAGTTGTATAATTACGCAAAAAACATCATAGACATTACCTTCGGGGTTTTCTTCATAGGCATAGCAGTTTCCATGATAACACAGTCATATAACAATGCCCGTCCCGAATGGGCGCTTGGTATCCAGAAAACAGCAAAACGGCTCATCCGGTTAATACTCCTGTGGCTCATCACAATCGCGGTCATTGTAGGAATACTCAAGTTCATTCACCTGTTCTCCCAATCGTTCATCTCCAGTATCAAGGTGCAGCTTTTCCTCGACTTCCTCGCCGGGACGCTCGTCCAGGTGGTTTTTGCGTTTGCCATACCCGCAGTCATCATCGAAAACCGCAAACTCCTTATCGCGCTGAAACGTACTACTGCATTGTGCAAAAACTACCCTTTGGAGACACTCCTTATCGTCGGCATTCCCAGCATGCTGTTCCTGCCGCTACTGTTCATCGATTTTGTTTCCCTGATGAAACGCTTCGTCCCTGAAATAACACTCTATATCCTGACCTTTAAAATCGTTGCCGTTGTGACCATTGATCTCATGATTACCATCGGCATCACATTGCTCTTCCTCAAGAATAAGGAACGCGAAGACGCTGCGGTGCTCTCATGAAAAAGACAGGTTCGTTCATCTTCTCTCTTATCCTTTTGTTCCTGGCTGGCTGCGGGGGGGATTACACCGCAGAGAAGGCGTACTGGCACTTTGCCAGGTCCTGCGGGCAGTTTATGCAGGATCCTGCAAGGGCGAATGATGCAGATTTCCAGAGAACAGCGGACGGATTGAGGGCCATCATCCAGCACTATCCAAGCTGGAAAAGAGCGGCAGAACTTCAGTTCAACCTCGGCAAGCTCTACGCTTCACGGAGGGATTTCACCGCAGCTGAAAATGAATTTCGCAAGGTACTGACTGATTTCCCGGACAAACAGGAACTCTGTGTACATGCTCAATTTGCTATTGGCATGATCAGAGAGGAACAGGGAGACGTCAAGGCAGCCATCGAAGAA
>MGVN01000006.1:0-21676 GCA_001800515.1 Elusimicrobia bacterium RIFOXYB2_FULL_49_7
AATGTATGCGCTTTTGCCAATACCGGAGGCGGGATTATATATATTGGAATCAATGATAAGGGTGTACCCGTTGGAGTTGAGAATCCGAAACGGTTGCTTGAAATATTACCTAATATTATCAATCAAAAGACGGGTATCTTTCCCGTTGTTTCACAGGAATCCTTAAATGGCACGACTGTCGTTAAAATAAGTATTCCAGCTTCTTCTGTTCCTATTTCATATAACGGGCGATATTTCTCAAGAAGTGGCAGTGTTGTGCTTGAACTGGCGGGCAGAGAGTTGGGTGATTTCCTGTTGCGAAGGAGTGGATTAACCTGGGATGCCTTGGCAGCGGATTCCTCAAAAGTATTTGATCCGGATGATGTTGCTATTGAACTCTTTAAACGACTCTCCGTAGATCGATTGCCTTATGCAAAAGATGAGAAAAATGCTTTGGTTTTGCTTGAAAAATTGAATTTGTTGGTTATGGCCAAGTCGCCCACTCGGGCCGCCATATTGCTTTTCGATCGGAATCCTCAACGGCATTTTCCTCAGGCTATTGTAAAAATAGGGCGGTTCATCAATGAGTCAGATATTGTGTCTTCCGACATCATCGGTGGCAACCTTTTTCAACAAGCCGAAAGTTCCTTGGCCATACTCAAGACAAAATATCTACTCAGTCCCATTACCTATGAGGGGACCCATCGCCGAGAGCAATTGGAATACCCTTTTGAAGCTTTGCGGGAAGCTGTTTTTAATGCCTTGATACACCGGGATTACAATTCCACATCGGCCATTCAAATAAAAGTCTACCAGGATAAACTCAGCATTGTAAACGAGGGGAAATTTCCTCCGGAAGTATCCATTGACGATTTGAAGCGAGAGCATTTATCCAAGCCCAGAAATCCATTGTTAGCAGACATTTTCTATAAGACCGGGTTTATTGAAAGCTGGGGCCGCGGCACTTTAAAAATCATCCGCGAATGTAAAGCTGCGCATATACCGGAACCTCTTTTTTCAGAAGAGCATGGTGTTGTAAGGGTTGAGTTTTCGAATAAAAATGTCGTAGAAAATGTCGTAGAAAATGTCGTAGAAAATGTCGTAGAAAATGATTCAGATATTTTGATCATGCTAACTAAAAACCCTATGATTTCCGCTAAGGATATTGCTGTTAAATCGGGAAAATCTGAACGGACCATTCAGAGAAAATTGAAGACCCTGCAAGCCAAGGGTAAAATTAAAAGAGTGGGGCCGGATAAAGGCGGACAGTGGGTTATTGGGGTTTGAAATGATGGAAGCTCATAAGCCCAAAGATATTTCAGTATACGCTGAGTCCTGTCTGGAGGCGTTGTCCACCAGTGGGCTTGGGAAAACCCTTTCTCTTGGTGGAGCGTTTGGACTGGCTCATTATCATGAATATCGTTCTACGCATGATGTTGATGCATGGTGGCACGACAATATCACTGAAAAAGAGAAAAAAGAAGTTGCTGAAGTTATCTCAAAGGTATTATCGGAATACGGAGAAACGGTTATTCGTTCCTGGGGGGATGTCGTCAGTGTGGAATTAAAAGTCGGAAATAACAAGGTTTTTTCTTTTCAGATCGCAGCCAGATCTGCTCTACTTGAACCAACGCGAACTTCTCCCTGGCCCGGTATCGGTCTGGACGATTTTCCGGATTTGGTGGCATCGAAGATGACCGCATTGGTTGAACGCGGTGCGCCAAGGGACTTCCGGGATGTTTTTACGCTCTGTCAGAACAATCTGACCAATATCCCCGCTTGCTGGGAATGGTGGGTGAAACGACAGATGCTTTGCGGCAATAACCCGGATCGGCAACGGGCAACACTGGCCGTAGAAACGCATCTGGAAAGAATTGCACTTCAAAGGCCGTTGGAGCGTATTGATAGTGAGAAGGAACGCCAGGAGGCCGCCTCTCTTCGAAGCTGGTTTTTAAAGGAGTTTCTTCATGGATAAATGGGTTGACGCTTCTTTGTATCCGGATATGGATTTGCCCCGGGATATGACCGGTTTAACGGATCGGATGGATTTTTTGGCCAGGCTCTGTTCGGCATGGGATTTTGGAATACTTCCACGAAACGAAACGGTTGATGAAATCCGCCGCCCGGAATGGCGTTCTGTTGTGGAGGTATGTAATTTACCCACTTCTTCCGCCTATCATCTGGTGAGGAGATGGCATGGTTTGCCGCCGATACCCTATTTGGGGGATCGGTTTGCCTATATCAGCGAGGATGAGAATTTAATATATGTATAGTGAGAATTTTGGGATGCGGATTAAATGCCATGAGGAAAAGAAGGCAGGTCGGGTGATTCGTGGTTGAAATGATAAAAGCAGGCTGTATTCCGGCATGGAAGACTGTTAATGATGGCCTGGACAGCCAATATCAGCAGGCGTGGAAAACAGCATTTCGTGCTGCAAAGGTGCTGCGAAAGCGTTTCAAGGCCGATGAAATCAGGATTGGCGGATCTTTGCTCAAACGGGATCGTTTTCATGAAAATTCCGACATTGATCTTATTGTCCCCGGATTCACCCTGTCAGACAAGATGGATGCTGAAAGAGTGTTGGACTGCGGTCATTGTTCCCACGCTATTGATATCGTACCTTTAAAAAGCATGCTGCCTTTAAAAGCAGCGTATTTTTTGGGAAGGAGTGTGCCGATTGAGTCCCGATAGGAAGAAGAAAACAACCTATCTTGCTTTGAATGCGTTTTTTGAGCAGGAAAAGGAATTAATAGCCAGAAACCTGGAAGGTTTACGCGATCTTCTGAAGAAAAATCACGCGCTATTATCCGGTCACGAATTGCGTGCCGAGGCGCTGTATATTCACGATTTTTACAATTCCGCTGAGAATATATTTAAAACGATTGCTGAGGAAACCGGAGGTGGCATCCCTCGGGGCGACGCCTGGCATAAAAATCTTCTGCTTGAGATGCATTCCGCTGTTTCGGGTGAGCGAAAGAAAATCCTTTCTGATGAAACCTTTCTGGCGTTGGATGAGATTCTCCGTTTTCGCCACTTGGTTCGCAATAGTTACGGAATTTTTCTGGATAAACGCAAGACACGAGCAGTGTCCAGAATGGTGCTTCGGACGGTTAAGCCGTTTTTATCCGAAATCAAGAATTATATCCTTATTTTTGCTGCGACTGGAAAATAAAAATCCTATGATAACCGCTAAGGATATTGCTGTTAAATCGGGAAAATCTGAACGGACCATTCAGAGAAAATTGAAGACCCTGCAAGCCAAGGGTAAAATTAAAAGAGTGGGGCCGGATAAAGGCGGACAGTGGGTTAGGGGTGCTTGAAATGGTTATAAAAGAAGATGGATGCTGAAAGAGTGTTGGACTGTGGTCATTGTTCTTACCCTATCGATATTGTGCCTTTAAAAAGTATGCTTCCTTTAAAAGCGGCGTATTTTTTTGGAAAAGAGCGTGCCAATTGAGTCCTGATAGGAAGAAGAAAACAGCTTATCTTGCCCTGAATGCGTTTTTTGAGCAGGAAAAGGAATTAGTGACGTGAAATCAGAAAGGTTTGTACTTTCGCTGAGGATAGAGACAATAGATGAAAGCGGATCGATTGTTTTAGGAATGAAAACACGGATGGTTTTTGGTATTCAGTAAAAAGAACAAATAAAAGGAGTTGGTATGGTTGGCAGAATCATTGCATCTGTCTTTAAGAAATTCGGTTTTGATATTGTTAGGAGTTCATCTGCCCGGGTGCCAGTAGAAGAGGTTTCTTCGAAACATGGAGATTCTTCTGCCTTTGTTTTATATAAGTATCTTAAGGAAGACGGTTCTTTTAATTATGAGCGATATAAAAAAATACAGACCGAAGGAAATCGGCGGAAAATAAACCAGGTGTGGGTAGTTGAAGAAAATATTCAATTTTTGTCAAACTATATAAAAAAGACACTTATCCCGCGTTTTGGTCTTTGTCATGGTACCAGAAGAGGCAAAGAACAGGAATGGTTCGGGAAGTATCTCGGCTGCAATGTTATCGGAACCGAAATCTCAGATACTGCGACTGAATTTCCTAATACCATCCAATGGGATTTCCATCAGGTTAAACCCGAATGGCTCGATGCGGTTGATTTTATCTATAGCAATTCTTTTGATCATAGCTTTGATCCTGAGAATTGTATCCGAAATTGGATGCGTTGTTTGACTTCAGATGGACTATGTATTATTGAACATAGCGATGGTCATGAGGCAAGCGGCGCTTCTGCGCTTGACCCATTTGGTGCGCAGTCTTATTTGATGCCGTATTTATTTGCGACTTGGTCAAAGGGTGATTTTTATTTAAAAGAGATTTTAATCGCTCCTCAAATACACTCGAAAGCAGAGCGTATTGTTTATTTCGTGCTTCAGCGTATCAAGTAGCAGCTTCATTTAAGCAGTTTTTCTTTAGATTGATGTCTCTTTGCTCATTCTTAAGAAATTGAAATATTATGCTCGACAATATTAATCTCAATTCCTTTTTAAAATTCGGATATTATCTTCGCTATCAGAATCCTCATTATCAATTGAGCTTTCCAGCTCATCTTGAAAGTCAATATCAGAACTGTCCTGAAGAAGAATTAGTTTCGATGGGTGCTGAAAAGCTTAAACAGGCAATTCGGCATAGTTTTGTTCCTGGAAGGCATCATGTTGTGCCGTTGAGTGGGGGTATTGATAGTCGCATGTTGTTGGCTGGGATAATGGAGTTGACAGAAGCAAGTAATATTTCTGCATTTACCTATGGAACACCTGGGAGTCAGGATTATGAGATTGGTCGTTTCATTGCTTCCAAAGCAGGGGTGGAGCATGTGGCTTTGGATCTATCGAGAAAACGTTTTTCTATTGAAGAGGCGTTAGAATTATCCAGACGAACAAATAATCAATCATTGATATTTCATCAATTCCCCATTCTTGAGGTGGAAAAGCGATTTCCCGGCAGTATGATATGGTCCGGGGCTATCATTGATGTATTGTTTGGTAGGCACTACCATGTCAATAAAGGGAAATCGCTTGAGGAAGCCAAATACAATTTTATTGAAGAGAATGATTTTGTGTCGAGTATTAATTTAACCAATGTCTCAAATGAAGCCTTTTTTCCGCTAATCGAATATGATTCTCAGGTTTCCCCGGAAATCATGTACGAACATGTTCTCGATTTGACGAATAGGCAGATGAAATATGTTGTTTCGAACACTATGCCTCAAGGTCTGGAGTATGGGGTTCTTTTCCAGGATAATGATTTGGTGCAATTTTCATTTAATGTGGGGCTTGCAAATACTGAGCACCAATATTTGTACAAAAAGATGGTGTGCAAGGCTTTTCCTGGCCTGTTTCAATATGGGGTTAAGTCAAATTTTGGTGTTCCATTTAATGCGGGAAAGCTTCGAACGCGTTGTGCCCGTTTCAGGCTGAGCTTACAAAGGGCTTTGCATAAAAGAATCCCATGGATTCAGGATCCTTGGGTTAATTATATCGATTTCGATCAGGGTATTCGTTGTCGAGAAGATATTCGGTTGATAGTTTGCGAGTGTTTAAAGGGTTTGCAGAAGCGACAAATTGTTCCATGGATTGATATTGATGGCATTTGGAATGCCCATATGAAAAACCATAAGAAGCATGCTGATGCGATAATCATCCTTGCCTCTTTGGAAATACATCTGTTGTGTGGGAAAGAAATATGACTCTATTTGGGAGTGTTTATGGAAAACAATGAAGCGAAAGAAATCGATCTAATCCAGATAGTTATTCCTCTTTGGAATTATCGAAAGTGGATTGCTATCGGAACGGGTGTCGTGACCCTTATTGGACTTGTCTATGCGTTATTCGCAACGCCTGTGTATTATTCAGAGGCAATTATTGCACCTAAGGAGCCACAGAAAAGTAATGGTGCAGCTTCCATGCTTTCGCAGCTTGGCGGATTAGGTGGAATGGTTGCTTCTCAATTTGGTCTTGGTAATACTAATCTGGATAAGATGGAAATTATTACAAAGGGGCGAGTGTTGGCGGAATCGGTCATTGTCCGAAATAATTTAATGCCGATTTTATATGCTGATCGGTGGGATTCCGTAAAGGGTCGATGGTCGACATCGGATACCAATGATATTCCTAAAATGAGAGATGCGATAGAGATGCTAAGAAAGGATAATTTGCAGGTTACGGTTGATGATAAAATCAATATGATTATGCTTGGCGTCAATTATCCAGATCCTGTATGGGCGAAAAAGATAACAGAATATTACTTGACAGCACTTAATGATAAATTGAAAAACGATATTATAGCGGATGCCGAGCAAAACAGGATTTATTTGCTTAATCAATTAAACAATACAACGGATCCGCTAATTCAGGAAAAGATTCAGAATATGATTGCCTTTGAAATTGAGAAGTCAATGCTGGTCAGTTCATTCTCGATTGAAATACTGGAAAAGCCGGTTGTTCCCCTTTTGCGCAAAAGCCCTAATCGAAAGTTGATTGTAATTGTTTCAGGAATCTCGGGTTTTTTGTTTTCGATAGGGGCCATTTTATTGTTCTACCTGGCCAAGGGTTGGCGGTCGCAGGTGTTACAATATTTTACAGAATCAAAGCGATAATTGAGTATGGCGAAAAAGTATTGGTGGTTGAAAGATGGCCTTATCTATGGCTTGTCAGCGACCTTATCCAAATTTACGGGTATTTTTTTAGCACCGATTTATACCCGTTTTTTGACGACAGCTCAATTTGGATTACTTGATTTGGCGACCTCCTTTTCAGCGGTCTTGTTGGTGGTTGCCGAGATGCAGATGGTTTCTGGTTTTATGCGAAATTATATTGAAGCAAAAGAAAAGAAATCTGTTGCCTCCTTAACGGGGAGTGTTATGGTTTTCTACTTTGTCAGCACCTCTTTGATTGCGGGCATTGTTTGGGTGGGCCGTGGACTAATACAGAAATATGTTCCGGAATTTGATTTTATCATACTTTTACCAATATTGATTGGCCTACTTCCAGCGCAGATCACCAGTTTTTATCTTGTGTTTTTGCGTATGGAACGACGGCCGAGACAATACCTGTTTATTTCTGCTGGCCAGATAGCGTTAGCAGCTGTTCTGGGCATTATTTTTGTTGTTCCATTTCATCTGGGGACGCTTGGGGCGCTTTACGGCTTTGCTGGAGCAAGGGTTGTTTTTGGTTTAATTTCTTTCGGGATGATTATTAAAAATGTCGGGATTCGACTTAATGTGGATCATGTTAAGGAAATGTTGCATTTTGGAGCCCCATTGGTTCCTGCAAGGGTTTCTTCGTGGGCCAGAACCTATATTAATCGCTTTTTCATTGTCAGTATGCTTTCCATGTCGATGCTTGGGATATTCAGTATTGCAAATAAAATCGCCGGTATTAGTCTTTTATTAATAATGTCTATTCGTCTGGTATGGCAACCATTTGAGAATGAACAGTATACGAAAAGTGGTTCTGAGGAGCGGTTTGCACGGGTATTGAATATCTTTATTTTTGCCATTTTAGCCTTTCAGGTGTTATTAACCATTGGTTCTCCTGTTGTTTTGCGCTTGTTGGCGCCTCCTGCCTATTGGAGCGCTGAACCTTTTATCGCATTACTTTCAATGGGTATTCTGTGGGATGGAGCGGTTATGTTTTTTTCGGTTGGCAATAACTGGGCGCGTAAAACATATCATAATAGTTTTGGCGCAAGTATTGCTTCTTTTTTTAATATCGTGTTGCTTTTTTTTGGAACAGCCAAATTAGGCCTTCCCTTAGTGGCTTTATCTGCTTTTTTAAGTGTTTTAATAAAATGCTTATTGATTCTTCGGACCTCCCAAAAGAATCACTATATTCCTTATTCAACAAGAATGATTGCATTTGGCATGGGATTAAGTGGGATGTATTCGGTTCTTCCATATTGTGCGCTCACTTTTTTTAAGCTCAGTGTGCCAGCAAGCATTGTCTTTTATGCAATTTCGGGAATGATGGCTTTACTCGTGATGTGGGCATTTGTTCTTGTTAAAGAGGATAAACAATGGTTTTTGTCTATGCTGAAAGTTAGAACAGTATAGACTATTATTGGCAGTATTATTTTGAAACCAATGCAGTACAAGGATTAAAATGATATTAGAGAGAAAATTCAGAGTGCCCCGCTGTTGGTCTAATCAGGAACTTTTAAAGATGGCTCATTTGTTTCAGGGGAGTATTGCGAATGTGTCCGGTTGGATGGATGCTGACAAAGAGGGGAAAAAATATAAGGATTATTTTACCCGAGCGAGTGAATACTGGATAACCAATTATAAGCCTGAGGCAAGAGGTTTTCAGGGTAATCAGACTAATGAAATCTATCTTGATCTTGCTGCACCATTAGAGCAAGCGCTGAAAGGTCGGTTTGATGTTGTTTTTAACCACACGGTTTTGGAACATGTTTTTAAGATAGAAACAGCTTTTACCAACTTATGCAGCATGAGCAAAGATGTTGTCGTAATTGTTGTTCCTTTTCTTCAGGAACAGCATGGCGCTTATGGTGATTATTGGCGCTTCACACCTCAAGCTGTTGAGAAGCTGTTTTCCGAAAATGGGCTGACCACGCTATATATGAATTTTAACGATAGCGCAAATGCTTCTATTTACTTATTTGCTGTTGGTGCCCGTTGCCCCGAAAGATGGGATTCTATTGTGGGAATGCCGGGCAATCAGAGGAAGCAGATTGCTACGATAAATCTGGGTACAAAATTGTTCAAGGTCTCCTGGTTTGAAAGGACTGTTATAAAGTTGTTCAAAATCCTTAGGTTGTCTGATTTATGAAGATTGTTTATCTATCCAGTTCTACTGTACCATCTCGTGCGGCAAATAGTATTCATGTTATGAAAATGTGTCAGGCTTTTGCGAAAGCAGGTCACAATGTAATACTCATGACTCGTGATAAAAGAACAGAGAGAGAGCCCGGCGTTCTTGATGAGCATGCTTTTTATGATGTGAACCCATGTTTTTCTATTGTTAGAAAGAGGTGGTTGCCACTCAAGGGACGACGATTTCTTTATGGTTTTTTGTCCGCCTGGCATGCGAAACGATTGAAACCGGATTTAGTGTATGCAAGAAATTTGGATGGTTGTTTTTTCTCCTCATTGTTTTGTTTGCCAATCATGTTTGAATCTCATGCTCCCATCAAAGGGCGTTTATCGGAATGGTTTTTTAGTCGAATAATTAGTCGGGTTACTTTTCAAAAGCTGGTGGTTATTTCAAATGCATTAAAGATGTATTATGAATCTAAATATCCTACCTTAAAGAGTAAGATTCAAGTTGCTCCGGATGCGGCAGATCCGGTGGATGAAAAGGTTGTTCCTGTAACACTGCCAGGTAAGACAACTCGTTTGCAAGTCGGTTATATTGGCCATTTGTATTCGGGTCGAGGTATTGAAATGATTGAACAGCTTGCCGCTGCAGCTAGTTTATGGGCAGATTTTCATGTTATTGGTGGAAGCCCTCGGGATATCGCAGAATGCCAGCGGCGAACAATGTTGTTGAAGAATATCTATTGGCACGGATTCAAGGTGTTTGCAGAAGCAGAGAGGTTAAGGGTTGCTTGTGATATATTGTTGGCTCCCTATGCTGATAAAGTGCGGGTAAGCGGAGGCGCTGGGGATACTTCTTTGTGGATGTCTCCACTCAAGGTGTTTGAATATATGGCTGCTGGAAAAGCAATCATCTGTTCGGATATTTCGGTATTGCGTGAAGTATTGAAGGATAAACGCAATGCCTTATTATGTCCTGCATCTGACTTTAGGGCTTGGTTGAATTCTTTGGAACGACTTCGAGATGATAGCGTTTTGCGTACACAGCTCGGAGAGAATGCGAAAAGCGATTTTATTGCTCATTATACTTGGGAGGCTCGCGCGGCAAAAGTCCTAACAAATATTTAAGATAACTAAATTATGAGTATTCTGATTACCTTCTTTTTTTTGGTTCTTTTGGTTATTGTTGATGTTTATCGGCAAAGCCGTTTGAATATAGATGCGTTCAGACTGACCCTATTTATATTTGGATTGGTTTATATCTTAATCCCGGAAGTTTTGCCGCTTTCTTATGACTGTGAACCATATTGCAATGGCGTTCCTTGGTTACCCAGAATCATCTCCATTATCGGTTTGGCGGCATTGTTGGTTGGATACTTATTGTTCAATCATTTGCCAGTCTTTAGAGTAATGCCGATTATTAATACGGATGAGTCAAAAGAGTTTCGCTTTGCGGCTTTTGTTTTTATGCTTTCTGTTTTAGCTCTTTATCTTTATGCGCATAGTATGGGAGGATTCTTAAGTGCCTTTTCATTTGGTGCTTTAAACCGGATGACAGGTGAGGTTCGTGTTGAGGTGAAAGAATCTGCAGTTGCTTCGTATTTTGCTGGTCTTGTCTATCTTGTTTTTGCTCTATCCCAGTATAATATCTACCAAAAGACAAAATATCGAACTGGTTATATCGTATTGCTTTTATCTGCTTTTTTGGTGAATGTTGCGTATGCTTTGATAAAAGGGGGGCGCGGAGCAATATTTATGACATTTTTGCTGGCATTATTTATTCATTTGAATGTTAAAAAGATATCTATAACCGTTAAAAAGGCCACTATCATTATAATGATTATTGTGGTAGGAGTATTTTTTATTGCTTATGGGAAAAAAGCGATTGTAGCTACTTCCGCCATCTTTAGAGGTGAAACCCCTTCAGCAGCTTTTGACGCGATCGAATCAAAAGAACTGAAATATGTCTATGGAAGAATGATTTATGAGTTTGCCCATCCTATCAAATCAATGGGTGTTGTTTTGGATAATAATGTTGCCTGTAATTATATGGAACATTTTTGGGTGGCTCCGTTGCATCTCATTCCATCGAGAATACTTGGATTATCGGGCAAGCCTTATCGGATTTCCGAACTGAATACCTATTTGTTGATTCGAAGTAAGGAAGGCGGAATGCCACCGGGATTAGTTGCTTCTTTTTGGTATGGTGGGGGATTGTTGGGCGTGATAATGGGTTGTGCAGTTTTTGGGGGGGTGATTGCTTGGGGTCAGCGGCAATGTTATACTATCATTCATGCGTATCCAAGTGCAACTCCCATAGTTTTATATGGTTTTTTTAGGGTAGGATGGTTTGTGAATAATGGAGATCCCAGCGTTTTTCTAAAACATGAGTTCCATTTTCTTGTTTTCTTAATATTAATTGCCGGATATTACTTGTTTGGACGAATCCGTTTTTTGCCATTAGGTTATTTTAACGCGATTCAGAAAACAGATTTGAAATGAAGATATTATTCATTATCGATAATTTTGGTTCCGGTGGGGCGCAGCGACAAATGGTTAATTTGGCTTGCGGCCTAAAGGGGCGGGGGCATGATGTTGCATTCTTTATCTACTATCCGCAATATTCATTTTTTCGAGAAATTGTTGAAAAAGCTCAGATTCCAGTTTATGACTACCAGAAAACAACGCGTTTCTCATTAGGTGTAATAAAAAGTCTTGTTGGTTTGGTTCGACGACAGAAGTATGATATTGTTTTATCTTTTTTAGATACGCCGAATACTTACGCTGAAATAAGCAGTCTTTTTTATTCTGGCGTAAAGACGGTGGTGAGCGAACGAAGCAGTCATCGGGGAGACAAATCCATCATCGGTGCCCATTTGCGAAGACAGTTGCATCGATTGGCTGATTTTATTGTCACTAATTCGCATAGTCATCAGGCATGGCTTCAGTCGCATTATTCCTGGCTGTCTAAAAAATGTACAACTATTTATAATGGATTGGATGTCACGGCTTTCAATGCTGTTTCGACATATTTTGACGATCCTAAATCGATGCGTCTCATTGCCATTGGCAAGGTTGAGCCGGTGAAGAATGCTATTAATCTTATTCGGGGGTTGGCTTGCTTTTAGCAGAAACATGGTTGGTCCCCCGGGTTGAGTTGGGTAGGTCGAAGAACGGTGAATAATAAAATAGGGCAGGCCTATTCGAGTCAGGTTGATGATCTGCTGGAGGCGTTTCCGGAAATAAAAAAACAATGGGAATGGTTAGGTGAGCGTTCCGATATTCCGCAGTTGCTGGCATCTCATCATGCATTGATTCATCCCAGTTTTTATGAGGGGTTGCCTAATGTGATTTGTGAAGCCTTGGCTGCCGGTTGTCCTGTATTGGCTTCACGCGTTTGTGACCACGAATTATTAGTGGAAGATGGCAGGCGGGGTTATTTATTTGACCCAGGGAGTGATGTTGATATTTGCAAGGCGATTGAACAGTTGGCGTTTTTAGATCGAGAAGCTTGGAATGCCATGTCAACTGCGGCCAGGAAATATGCAAAAGAAAACCTGTCGATTGATTCTTTGGTTGATGCTTATGAAAGACTTTTTAGGTCAATTATTATAAAGAAGGATATTTTGAGTCATGGAAAATAGCTTGCGCGAAAAAGGGCTCGTTTTATTAGGACCCATTGCTCCACCACAATGGGGGCCTGCTGTTCGAAATCGGATTATGCTTGACACATTTGAGAATTGGGGCATCAAGGTTGTTGTATTGAATACATTGGCTTGGAAAAGTCGTCCACTTGGATTTCTTATTGATGTTGTCAAAAATGTCTGGCACATACCTCGAGTAATACTTGGCGTGTCGAGTAGGGGAAGATTTGTGCTTATTCCACTGCTCGTATTGCTAAAGGTACTTAAAAATGTCAAAATTATTCTTTATCCTGCTGGGGGACTGTTTTGTCAAGAGATTCAGGCTTTGCCAAGCGTTTTTAAATGGCTTTATATGGAAATGCTTCGGCGTTTGGATTTGATTTGTGTCGAACGGCCAGAATTGGCAGATCAATTCCAGTCGTTGGGAGTATGCAGACCCATGATATTGCCAAATTTCAAAATTACGCCAAAGATCATCCAGAAAAAGGAAGAGACTGAGATCGTTCAGCTGCTTTTTCTATCAAGAATTCGGGCTGTTAAGGGGGTTGAGTCTTTATTAAAAGCAGCAGATATTCTTGTAGGTAAAGGTTATAAAATCCAGATCGATTTCTATGGGATTATTCAACCGGATTATGAAAAAGAATTCTTTGATTTATTGGATAAAAGGCCGTTTTGTAAATATCAGGGTGTTTTGGAGTATTCGAATGTCATACCCGCTATTGCATCGTATGATATTATGATATTCCCGACGATGGTTACCACGGAAGGATTTCCAGGCGTTCTTGCGGATGCTGCTATTGCCGGTCTACCAGTCATCGCGTCGGATGTGCCGTCAAATCGTGAAATAGTAGATGATGGTTTTAATGGGAAATTATTTCGACCAGGAGATGCAGTGGATCTGGCCGACAAACTTGAGTCGTTAATTGTCAATAAAGCGGCAAGATTAGAAATGGGCAAGAATAATCGCTTCAAGGGCAATGCCTATGATGTGGAAGTTGTACTTGGCGATTTTGTTAAGAAATTAACTGAGTTGGGATGGGGAAAAGAATGACAGGCAATAAGATTATGATTTGTTATGCATGGGGTCGGCCTAATGCCGGTGACCATGCGTTGATTCTGGGTGCATTGGAGCAGCTTGAAAGAGTGGTGGATTTATCTGAGATTATTGTAGTGACAAGGCATTCCGATGACGATCCCATATCGCCAAAGGCGTATATTGAAGAACGCTTCCCGAAGGTAAAAGTTGTCCCACCTCCTTTTGATATGAAGAAAAGACGACGATTTGCCAAAATTCCTCAAGTCATGGAAGCCGTTGTTAAAGCTGCAGGGGTATTTGTTTTTCCCAATAGATTTCGACATAATCAACCTGAGAATAGCTTTTGGCAGGCGCTGGCCTCTACAAGACTTGTTTTGCTCAATGGCGGCAATTTGTTCTTTTGGCATAAGGTAAGGCATAATCTTCCTCGGCTTATTGCCCTTGCCTTCCCATTGCTTTTGGCTAAACGGTTAAAGATTCCTTATGGCATGCTTCCTCAAACCTGCGGGCCTTTTGATAAAGGATTAGTCTCGAAATGGATTGGAAGGGTCTTTTCTCATGCTAAATTTGTTACTTTTCGCGATAAGAGTTCTATAGAGAGTCTGGCTTCCATTATCAGCCTCGAAAGAATACGATATCAATTGTTGCCGGATTTGGCATTTTCACTGACATCGCGATATGCCGGCAATCCTCAAATGGATTTTTTATCGTCCAGTAAAGATTATTTTTGCGTTTCTCTTCGTGTTGCCGCATTAGGTGACGATGTTTCCAAGAAGCATGACAATCCAATCCGAACAGAAGAGAAGATACTTTCGATACTTCCCAAGGCTATTTCCGGATTTCAGGAGATGTATGGATTACACTGTATCATTGTTGTTCAGGTCTGCCAAGACCAAGCGGTATCCGAAAAACTTCTTGCTGCATTATGCGCCCTTCAATCAGATTGTTCAATTATCAGATTGGAAGATCCCTACGACTTTATTGAACTGTATCGGAAGGCTCAATTTCTGTTAACTTTTAGACTGCATTCTATGATATTTGCATTAGCTCAGGGAACGCCAGTCGTGGGTATATGGCGAAAGCCGTTAGGGACTAAAATTCCTTCGATGATGAAAGATATGGCCCTTGAAGATTATTGTATTGAATTGGACAGTTTGGATCATTCCAATTTATTGGATAAGCTTGCCTTGGCTTATCGGCAACGAGAGGACCTAAGAAAGGACATTAGAAGTAGTGTGCAATATAGAGATAAGACGGCTCATGAGTTTTATTCTAAGAATCTTGTATAAAATGGCTCTATTATCAAGGAAGTGTTTATGAAGCTTGTTGATGTTTGGCTAAAAAAGTGGTATCCGCATCAAAAGGATAGGGATGCGGTCTTTCAATTTCTTGAACTATTGAGTAAAGAGGTAACGCCAGAAAAAGTGGTTTTGGATATTGGCGCCGGAGCGGGAGAGCGCAATCGATATAGTTTTAAATCGCGTTGTCAGAAGATGATTGGCATTGATTTGGATGAAAGAGTCAAGTGCAATCCGCTTTTAGATGTCGGGATGGTGGCGGATGCTTCTTCTATTCCATTGCCGGACAATTCTGTTGATTTGGCTTTTTCAATCTATGTATTAGAGCATATAGAATGTCCGGATCGTTTTATTGCAGAAGTAAAAAGGGTGCTGAAGCCAGGGGGGGTGTTTTGGATGCTGACTCCGAATAAACACCATTATGTACCGCTCATTGCGCGCTGGACGAATGTTCTGTTTCATAAATGGGTTAATAAAAAACGGGGTCGGCAAGAAACAGATACTTTTGCTACATTTTATCGGATGAACACGCGGAAGGATCTCAATGACTGTTTTGAAGTCGCGGGAATGGTGCTCGCAACCATGACGACCGTTGAAGTGAGTCCGAATTATTTGCTTTGGAATCCACTAGTTTTTCTGGTTGGGGTTGCGTATGAACGGGTGGTTAATGCAATAGGATTTTTATCCGGGATAAGAGTGAATCTTATTGCCGCTTATCGGAAATAACCGGTTCATCCATGATATTCCGCTGTTGGCGTACAATACGTTATCTGAAGTGGAGACAAATATACTATCGTTTTCGATACGCATTTCCCCATTTTCTGAATTCTCCTAGTATTTCATTTTCCTTTTTTACGGAAAAGCTGGTTTCGCGATTTCCATTTCCCCTTCTTTCCCCCCCCTCTTTTGATGGCAAACAGTGTTTTACTTTCATTAATCAGACACACGCGTTAGAAGGGAATAATTGGAATGATGTGTCCAGGGAAAAGCTTTGGCTCTATCATCTTCATTATCAGCAGTATTTGCTCCAGGAAGATTGTGATGCCGCCTATTGGGTCAGAAAGTGGATTCAGGATAATCCACCTTATCAAGGCAATGGATGGGAACCTTACCCTATTTCGCTTCGATTATTTTCCTGGATAAAAGTGGCTATTCAGAAAAAAATAGTATTGGATGAGGATGTGTTATCGACCTTTTCGCGTATGGTCTCCAGGCTATATAGCCGGATAGAATTTCACTTGGACGGCAATCATTTACTGGAAAATTTGCTTGCCCTTTATCTTGCTTCATATTTTTTTGAACATACCGATTTTAGAAATCGTCGGATTCGGGAACGGATTGAAAGCCTTCTAAAGAAAGCGTTGGATGAACAATTCCTGGAGGATGGAGGGCATTATGAACGCACTCCGATGTATCAGGCTATTTTGATGGAAAGAATAGCGGATTTGCTTAATATTGTCGACAGAAATTATTGTCCCGAGTTACAGGATAAGCTGGTGATAATTCTCAGACGGGGAATGCGCTGGTTAAATACCATGGCCCCTTTTGGAAGGATCGCTCTTTTTAATGATTCTGCTTATAATGGAACCCCTGATTTAAATGGACTCAATCCTTATGTCGCCCGAATTCTTAACGAATCTGTTGATTCATTGGTTCAGCCATTGGATTCAATGATACCATCAGGCTATATTCGGGTTGGATGTGGAGACTGGACTATCATTCAAGATGTCGGGCCCGTTGGGCCGGATCACCAACCCGGGCATTCTCATTGCGATATGTTATCTTTTTGTGCTTGGTTAAATGGGCAGGAAATTATTGTTGACTCGGGGAATTGCACTTATCGCAAGGGAGAGATGCGTCAGTATTGTCGTTCAACACGAGCGCATAATACGGTTACGCTAAATGATATGGAGCAAGCCGAGATTTGGGCAAGTCATCGAGTGGGTCGGCGTGGTTATCCCGTAGTCCCTCAAATAGAATGTTCCAGTCAACGAATATCAATGAAATCCGGGCACATGGCATATCATTTTCTGCCAGGAAAGCCAACCGTTGTCAGGAACATTATTCTTGATAATAATAGATTAATGGTTGAAGATAGGGTTGAAAGCAATCATGAGATAGTATGTGCCAGTTACCTCCATTTTTCTCCAAATGTGTCCATTCAGAAGATTGGAAAGGATATCATTGTTATCGCAGATAGTCGTCGAATTCGTATCAGTAGTTCTGTTGAAGGAATACTTGAAAAAGGTTACTATTGCCCTGATTTTGGAAAAATAATTGAGAATACGGTTGTACGATTTGTTTTTAAGAATAAGTTAGAATATGTGTTGACGCCGATATAAATGAACATTCTTTTTCTCACCCATTATTTCCCGCCGGAAGGAAACGCTCCGGCTTCCCGAACCTATGAAAACGCCAAACGGTGGGTTAAAGCGGGCCACGAGGTTCGCATACTGACCTGTGTGCCCAACTGCCCGGACGGGATTATTTATCCGGGATATCAAAACCGTTTTTTTCAGAGAGAACGGATGGATGGAATCGAGGTTTTGCGTGTCTGGACATGGCTTGCTCCGAATAAGGGCCACGCCCGGCGAATTTTGAATTATTTGAGTTACATGGTCATGGCGATGATGGTTGGCCTCTTTCTTCGCAAGCCGGATATCATGATTGCAACCTCGCCCCAATTTTTCTGCGGTATTGCCGGGATGGTTCTCAAGAAGATTCGGCGGTTTCGTTTTATCCTGGAGATTCGGGATATCTGGCCTGAATCTATTACCACCGTCGGGGCCATGAAAAAGGGTTGGATCATTTCTTTTCTGGAATGGCTGGAAAAGGCGATGTATCGCAGCGCGGACCATATCGTCGCAGTGGGAGAGGGGTATCGTCAAAACATTCTGAGCAAAGGCGTGACGGAAAAAAAGACATCGGTCATTTACAATGGCGCGGATTTGGAAAAATACATTCCGGGGGATCGGGACAATGCTTTTTCAAAACGGTATGGCTTGGATGCCCGCAAGCGAATCGGTTATATCGGTACGGTCGGTATGGCGCATGGTCTGGAAGTGATGTTGCGGGCCGCGCAAAAGACCCTGTCCACGAATTGGACATGGATGATTGTGGGTGACGGAGCCAGGCAGGAGGCGTTGGAAAAAGAGGCCAACCGGATGGGGTTGACGAATCTTGTTTTTACCGGCCGTTTGCCTAAAGAGGAGATGCCGCTGGTCTGGTCCAGTCTCGACATCTGCTTTATCCATTTGAAGAAGTCCGATCTTTTTTCAACCGTCATTCCGTCCAAGATGTTTGAGGCCATGGCCATGGAAAAGCCCATTCTGATGGGTGTGTTGGGCGAGGCCGGGGACATTCTGGAGCGGTCAGGGGCCGGTTTCGTGGTTGAGCCGGAAAATGAGGATGCGCTAATAGATAAAGTGAATTTTCTTTTTTCTTCGCCTGAATCAATGCTCGAAATGGGAAAAAAAGGACGGTCTTTTGTCCGACAGGAGTTTAATCGGGATAATCTGGCAGAAGAATATTTAAAGAGGATACAGGAAATATGAAAATCATCAATGTGTGTGGCGCCCGCCCCAATTTCATGAAAATAGCGCCCATTATGGAGGCCATGAAACAGTCGTCTGTGATCAAGCCCTTTCTGGTTCATACGGGTCAGCACTATGATGAAAAAATGTCCAAATCGTTTTTTGATGCACTTGGTATTCCCAAGCCGGATATGGATTTGGAGGTCGGTTCCGGAAGTCATGCGGTTCAGACCGCCAAAATCATGGTTGAGTTTGAAAAAGTGGTGCAGGCTATTAAGCCTGATCTGGTGCTGGTGGTGGGCGATGTTAATTCCACTATGGCATGCGCCATTGTAGCGAAGAAACTGTGGATTCCGGTCGCTCATGTGGAAGCCGGATTGCGCAGTCGGGACTTGGCCATGCCCGAAGAAATCAATCGATTGGTGACGGATTCCATTACCGATTATTTCTTCATCACGGATCCGGATGCCAAGGCGAATCTGCAACAGGAAGGGGTGCCTCTTAAACGGATTTTCTTTGCAGGAAATGTCATGATAGATACCTTGCTTAAAAATCTTCCCAAAGCGGATAAACAAAATATTCTTTCAAGATTGGCACTTGAACCGGGTGAGTATGCGGCCATGACACTGCATCGGCCTTCCAATGTGGATGATAAGAAAGTTTTATCAGGTCTGGTGGGTGCGTTTGAAACGATTCAGAAGAGGATTAAAATAGTATTTCCCGTTCATCCAAGAACACGCAAGCAGTTTGACGAGTTTGGCCTTTCTGATAAGATAAAGGGGATGACTAATTTTATCTTAACAGATCCGCTCAATTATCATGAAATGCTGAAGCTGAATAAAGAGGCTAAGTTCGTACTGACCGATTCCGGCGGCATTCAGGAAGAAACCACGGTTCTCGGCATTCCCTGTATTACGATGCGGAATAATACGGAACGGCCCATAACCGTGACGCAGGGAACGAATGAAGTGGTGGGGAACAATCCGGGAAAGATTGTTAAAGCATGCGAAAAGATTTTGTCCGGAAAATGGAAGAGGGGGCGAGTCCCTGCAAAATGGGATGGAAAAGCAGGTGTGCGAATCGTGGCTGAGCTTGAGAAAATATGGAAAAAAAGGAACCAAGATGCAAGTCCCCTTGCTTGATCTGAAAGCCCAATATCAGACCATCAAACCCGAACTGGATCGCGCAGTGCAATCCGTGGTGGAGGCACAGGAGTTCATCCTGGGGCCCCGTGTAGAGCATTTTGAAAAGGAAATGGCTGATTATTTGGGTGTCCGTTTTACCTTGGGCGTCTCTTCCGGAACAGATGCGCTTCTGCTTGCCCTCATGGCTTTGGACATCGGACCCGGCGATGAAGTCATTACCACACCCTACACTTTCTTTGCCACAGCCGGCAGTATCTGGCGCATGGGCGCCAAACCGGTTTTTGTGGACATTTGCCCGGACACTTTCAATATCAATCCGGATTTGATCGAAAAGAAAATTACTCGAAAAACCAAGGCCATCATGCCGGTTCATTTATTCGGTCAGTCTGCTGACCTGGATCCTATTTTGGCTTTGGCAACTAAACATGGACTTAAAATCATTGAGGATGGCGCTCAGGCCATTGGCACCCGTTATAAGGGAAAAGTATCCTGTACATTGGGCGATGTCGGTGCACTTTCTTTTTTCCCTTCGAAAAATCTTGGTGGATTCGGCGATGGCGGCATGGTGGTCACGAATTCCGAAGCGCTCTTTGCCAAGATGAAGCTGCTTAGGACGCATGGCGCGGAAAACCGTTATTTTCATAAGATGGTCGGTGCTAATTTCCGGCTCGATGCGCTTCAGGCAGCGGTCTTGTCTGTTAAGTTGAAACACCTTGACGAATGGACAATGAAGCGACAGCAGAATGCGGCTTTTTATAATAATGCGTTCAAGAATAGTCCGGTTCGCATCCCAGTCGTTCATCCGGAAAATGGTTCGATTTACAATCAATATGTCGTGCGACTTTCGAACCGGGACAAAGTGATGGTCATTTTGAATGAGAAAAAGATTGGAAATGCCATCTATTATCCCTTGCCCCTTCACTTACAGGAATGTTTCACTTCTCTTGGGTATAAAGTTGGCGATTTTCCGGTATCAGAGGCGGCAGCCAAAGAGACGCTGGCATTACCTATCTATCCGGAGTTATCGGAAGAACAATTGGCGTTTGTTGCGGAAACGGTTATGTCTGCCTGCCTGCTCAAATGACAGCAGAGGTGATCGGCAAGATGGATTTCATGACCGCCAGCGCATCCAGGATATCCTCATCCGATTCATAGTGCTCAATGGAATACCAAAACGGTTTTTCTGCGAACCGGGAAAGCACGTTCCGGAAGGCCGTCGGAGCCTGGCTGACAGGAAGAGGGATATAGTCGTTCCGTTCATTTCGGTAACCCCACTTGATGTGGAAATGACATAAGAAGGGGGCCAGCTTTTCGGCCGCGGATTCCATTGTCTCCCCTGTTTCATGGGTATTATACAAATCAAGAATGACTTTGAGATTGGGTGCATTGGTAGCGTGAAGAAGGGCGAGGGTGTTGTCCGCCGTATTATGCCGCGGCTGTCCGCCGTGCGTTTCCAGATAGACCTCCAAATCCGCTTCCTTTGCCTGTGAACAGAATTCTCTGAGTCGGGCAGGAAGGTTATCTGTGGGATTGAACGTATCACCGAAAACTTTGATTCCCTGAGCCCCGAGCGTTTTTGCATAATGCAGCAGGACCGGGCTATGTTCCCAAAAACAACTGCCCCAGGGTGCGGAAATACAGACAACCGAAATGTTTTTTTCTTTGAGAGTTGCGGTTAAGGGGGTCAAGGCAAGTGTGGCCAGTTGGGGCAGCCAAATTTCGATACCCTGAATACCCAGACGGGATATGGTGTCTATGATTGAAGGGAGGGGTTTCCGGGAACCCCAGCTTAGGGAGCAGATGGCCGAACGATACTGGTTCATGTCATTAACTGAAAGCGTTCTGGGGTAACGGGATGCCGGAGCGTATCGCCCCGAAGGTATCGCTTGAGGTTTGCAAGAGCGGTTTCCTGAAGACAATGTTTTTCCTGCAACCCGATTTGGGAGAGGACATGCCCTGTAAAAATGACATTAGGCAGGTTGATCAACGGTGATGCTTTCCAATCATCCTCGTTATCAATAACGTCCACACCTGCATTAATATGTCCCTCTGAGAGAATCCGTGCCAAGTCTTTCTCAACAACCAGAGGGCCTCGGGCGGTGTTGATCAGTATCCCATCTTTTGGCATGAGAGACAGTCGGCGGTAGTCTACTGAACCGCGAGTGGCTTCGTTCAAACCGGCGTGAATGGTCACAATGTCGTTTTCTGCAAAGAGCGAATCCAAAGTAGGGTGCCGGGCCAAGCCTTCAGGTATTTCCGTG
>MGVN01000006.1:21687-22661 GCA_001800515.1 Elusimicrobia bacterium RIFOXYB2_FULL_49_7
CCGGTTTGTCGGAGTTTAGCATCAAGATTCACGACATTTTTAAGTACGGCAAAGATAAGTGCGACTGCACCTTCTGCTGTGGAAAATGCAAAACTGTCACCCCAATTTGTGACTTGGATATCCGGATGGTCGATGTATTCCCGTGGGACGATACGTTTGAGTTCTCCGGTCATATGGCAGATATAGCGAAGCCGGGATTCTTTTTCCGGCGGAGGTAGAAGTGGTGTTCCCCAACCGGTTACCGCGATGTCAGTCTGTCGAAGGATGTCGCGCAGTGTATCCGGAGATTGCACGCTTTCCTGGGAGGGATACTGTAGATTGCCGAGTGTCGACAGGATCTCTATGAATTCCGACGAGATCAGTCTGTCCGCGTGGGTTAAAAGGGCAATATTCATTTTTTTTTCGTCCATGTTCTTCTCCTTTGGATATCACGGTTCAATTTTAACGATACATACCTGAGAGGCGGAATCCCCGCGGGCGTTTACGACCATAAACCGAGCCATGTATTCGCCGGGGCGATCGTAAATGTGTTGAGCTTTTCCATGGTTTCGATTGGAAAAATCCCACTGTCCGTCATTCTCAAAGTCCCAGCAATACCGTTCAATATCGCTGCATTGTGACGAGCCCCGTCCATTAAGTGCCACTGTTTGGCCTACTTGCGCGGCCAGGGAAACGGGTGCTCGCGCTATCGGAGTTTCTGGCATGACCGTAATAAAAAGGGTTTCCGGAGCGGAGAGGTTCCCGTCATTATCCATTACGCAAAGTGATGCCTTGAAATCACCGGGCCGAGAAAAGGCCCACTCCATGTCCGTCCGGCTGGAAACCGTGTCCGGTTGCCCATTATTGTCAAAATCCCAAAGATAACGGTTGATCGTGCCGTTCGGATCTTTGCTCCGTTTAGCCGAAAAGAGGGTCGGTTCTTCTAGGCAGACAATGGTATTGCTGCCCGCATTAGCTTTGGGAGGTTTAAGCTG
>MGVN01000006.1:22685-22827 GCA_001800515.1 Elusimicrobia bacterium RIFOXYB2_FULL_49_7
GGCAACATGTCCGTCATTATCCACGGCTTTGAGACGAAGGTGGATAAGCCGCTCTTTTTCACCGCAGAGGGTGGGGGTGTGATAAATCAGTGCCGGCTCGTTCGCATCTTGGCAAAGGGTGTCTACTTGGCCATCGTTGTTA
>MGVN01000007.1:0-2247 GCA_001800515.1 Elusimicrobia bacterium RIFOXYB2_FULL_49_7
CATCTCCACCACCTGCATTACGTAAGGTGATGCGGTGGCATATGTGTTGTGGGCTACTATGCCGTTTCCTATGAAATTGTGGGTGTTTTCCACTTCGATGTCGTAAACGCCTCCGGTGTCAGGCTTTACTAACTCAACTAATTCTGGTTTGGAAGTCATTTCGGCGATAATATCTCTTCCGGCCTTATTGCCGGCATAATGCAATAAAAGATTTATATGTTTACTGTATGCGTTGGCATCAAGTAGAAATTCCGTAATGCCACGTTGATCTATGACCCTGACATGCCCGTCGGAAGCAATGAGATATTGGAAATCAATACCCATCCCAAACCCTGCTTCTTTCAAACGCCTGTTTATCTCCCGTAAATCGCGGTATGTTTGTATTGATATATTCTCTCTTGCCTTATGCGGCCTTTCACCGGGAACGATGTCCATCACCATGTTAGGCATTCTCTCACTATCCCAATAAATACCGTACATTTTTGGACCGATTTTCAACTGATCGGCAAGCACGGCGCCCTGGCAATCTATAAGGAATTCGGCATTAAGTTTCCTGACACTATAAGTGTCGGTTTCAGTAAGCTTGCGCAATGCTACCGGAGTGCCGTCATCCAGCCATCCGAGCCGCACAACGGCATTCCTGCCGCTGGAATACGTACTGGCAAAGATAATTTCAGTATCCGGAAGATGTACGTACGGCACAATGGATATTTCATCCAAAGATCCGGGCTTATTGCCAATATTACCGGCAGAAGCTAACGAACCAACGGTTGAATATCCGGCAGGAAGTTCGGCAGCAGTAATATCTCTGGTAAGTAAAAACTTATGCTTTCTATGGCTTTTTATGTAATTCAATATACCATCTTCAACGCTGATTTCCTCAGGATACTCTTCGGCCTTTTCAATAAGGCTTTTAACCTTATCGGGCAAATTAACGTAGGTGTTGTGCGCCACTATGCCGTTTCCTATGAAATTGTGGGTGTTTTCCACTTCGATGTCGTAAACCTGCGCGGGGGCAAGCGGCTCTATGGAGACGATTCCATCGAAAAATATGTCGCCGGCGGGAAGTTCCGCGGCATATGCGGCGGGAATAAAACCTGCTTGACAACGAATACGATTTAGTGTATGATTGATAATGTCGATGAGGATTTTATGACCGTTATTGCAGTTCCTAAAATTCTGGTTGAGCGGCTCAGCAGCGAAGGCGCAGATGCCCTTGTTCAGATTCTGGACAAGGTTGAGAGTCAGGCACAAAAAGCCACCCTCGAAATTGCGGAAGAGAAATTTGAAAAAAGAATTGCTCAGATTGATGCAAAAATCGAAAAAGTCGGAACCGATATAATTATGTGGATGTTTGTGTTCTGGATCGGCCAAGTAGGCACCATCACCGCCATCCTTTTTGCCTTCTTCAAAAAATAACCTCATCGGCGCCGCAATTTTATCACCTTCTTGTAATTTGCTTACCTTTTTCCAGCCGTTTTGCGTCAGGTAGGGATGGTTGGCGGTGGTTTTTATTGAGCGGCCCGAACGCGTGGTCAGTTTATATACAGGTTTTACGCCCATATCGAGCAGCGCCTTTATCCGGTGCGGCTCGATTTTTTGCGTCCTCTCGTTCAGCGATAATACGTAGTCGCCGGCGTGGACATCAACTATGGGGGTGAGTTTAACCTTGGACTTTGTATCCACTATGGGAAGAAGCGTATCGCCGGTTACGCATTTGCCGGATTCTTCATTATTATTGCCAGGCTTTTTGACTATACCGGCCGCCATGGCAAACGCGGCGACGGCAATCACGGGGAGGATCAGTTGAATTGGAAAAAATGTGCCGGCTTGCTGAGCGACCGAAAACGCATCCGGCGCTGACGGCGCCGCGCCGGCTATCGAGGCAAGGCCAAGCACAAAGGCAAACGCAATGGAAGCTATTTTGCCGGTATCAATCCGGCCCGTACCGGCGCGCCCGGCGGATGAAGCAGGTTGTTCATCTTCTGTTACGCGTGTAATATCGTATATAATTTTGCCGGGGAAATAAGCATTGGATGAATGGGGGTAACGGCTGGCCAGAGCCTTCTCGTAAAATGAGGCAACGGGATCTGAACTATTATATTCTGCGGAGATACTCGTTATGCCTTTTTTACGCAATTCAACGGCAAAAGCATCGAATAAGCGCGTTCCAACGCCCTGCCTGTTTCCGTTAGTATAACGCGCAGTAACGACGATTAGCTCAAGCCGGCCGCTCAAATCGCCAAA
>MGVN01000007.1:2284-2518 GCA_001800515.1 Elusimicrobia bacterium RIFOXYB2_FULL_49_7
CATGTGAACATCCATCGCAATCCTGGTGTTATACCTCTCCCATCCCTGCGACGTGTTTATCTTTCTCAACTGGCGATAAAGTTCCTCGGCCGGCATTCCGCCGCTAATCAATTCATCAAAAGAGCTTACCGTAATTGACTCTGCAGCCGTTTCGGCGGCGCCGGTGTCGTCGGCGTAGCGGATGCGGTTGTTTTCGTATATGAATGGGAGGGTGCGGGTTTCACCGGGGAAGGC
>MGVN01000007.1:2607-6102 GCA_001800515.1 Elusimicrobia bacterium RIFOXYB2_FULL_49_7
CGGCAACCGCCTTAAGGCGCTCAGCCGGGCCGGCTGGCGAAAGCTGAGCCTTCCTTCCAATAAGCGCGCTAAGCCATTTTTCGGCTGAAGCGACGGCGCCGGCTGCATCCGGCGTTGAAAGTTCCGCGAGTTCCGCGTTTGAAAATGTCGTGATAAGTTGTTCCAGGGAATTTAACCTGAAGGTGGGATCGTTCAGCTGCTTGGAAAGGTTATAGAGCGCGAGCATCGTAGCGGCTTTGCCGACGGACGTGATTGACACGGCCTGGCGGCGGATTAGCTGCCGGTAGCTCTGAGCCGCGGACGACGCTTCATCCGTCACGTTGGGAGTAACAACGATATATGAAATGCCGTTCTGCTTAAACAGTTCGGCAAGGCCGCTTGTGTGAAAGCCTCCGGTAATCATTACTACCGCTTCTGCGCCGCCGGCAAGCGCCTCGGCCGCGCGCCGGCCGTGATTTACGCGCGGCGTAACAAGCAGCCCCGGCGCGTTATCGTTACCGGTTGCCAGCGAAGCGGCGCGCATGAAAAACCTGTTGCGTTCAAGATTCGTTTCGTAGAACTGTCCGTACTGCTCGATTACGGATTCAAGGCCGGCCGGGATTTCAGTTCCGGCATAGCGCGGCCAGAGCCTGAAAAACAAATCGCGGTTTGAGTTAAACCTCGCGTAATCCTCCGGGGTAATGTTGGCATCGCAGAAATTTGAAAGGAGTTCAAAAAAACCGGATATGAAGGCCGCATCCTTTTCGGAAGCAGTTGTTGCCGCGGCCAGGTTCATGCGGCGCAGAAGCGCGCGCTCTTCATGCTCAAGCGCAAGCGGGTTTAAGTCCTGGCTCCGGGCCACATAGTCAAAAAACCGGGCAAGCTGAGGGTAGCGCTCGTTCAGCGAAAGATTATATTCCTCCGCGATCCTGGAAAGGTAAATATACAGTTCGGTTTGTTTTTTAAAATTATCCGTCGCGGCCGCAAGCCGCTGCCAGGCGCCAAACGATAACCGGCTTTTAAGCTCCGGCAGAAACTCCCGCAACTGGGAGGCGATTTTCCTGTCTGATATTTTTTGTTGCAGGGCGGAAAGCTCGATAAACCGCCCCATGGCGTGGTAGGCGCCGGGTTCGATGCCAAGCCCCTCCGCGGTTTTGGCCAGAAGGGCGTAATACTTTTCCGCCGGCAATTTCCCCGCCCTGTTTTTTGCGGCTGATGATTGGATTGCAAGCTGCCGGCTGTTATAATGCGCGTCGCGGATTTTATCGACGTTTTTCTTTATATCGCCCAAAAGCGCATTTATTTCTTCCCGCCTGCCCAAGAGCATGTTAAACCGGGATACGTTATCGTTATAAAGTTTTTCGTCTTCAAGCCCCGAAAGAATATGCGGCCTGCCGGCGGAAATGGAATAATACTCGGCACCCGTCAGCATACCCTGCCGAAGCAGCGCACGCGCAAGCCGCTCCTTCAGGCGGCTGTCCGGCGCAGCGGAAAGCCAGGATGTGTCAACTTTCCCGGAAGCGCCTTCCACGTAAACGGCATCAAGCCCGCATTTTTCGTCAACAAGCCCGATAATACGCGCGATGTTTTCCTGGGTTTGCGCATGGCAATGCAGATCCTGGATGGCGACGACCACTTTATTGCCTGAATCAAAATAGCGGGCATCTGTTATGCGGCCGACCGAA
This sequence comes from Elusimicrobia bacterium RIFOXYB2_FULL_49_7, assembly GCA_001800515.1. Next base: position 4,272 of record MGVN01000007.1, read on the forward strand.
TAGGGGATAAAAAACTCATCCAGCGCCCGCTCTATCTGCGCCGCGGACGCACGGTTGTCCGCCACGGCGGCCAGCGGCTGGCCGAGGATGAAGGAAAACAGGTAACAAGCGGAAGTAACAACTGCAATTAATTTTTTCATATAAAATAAAAAAAACGGCGCTTAAGAGAGGCCGGTCAGGTTATGGGTAGTATTAATACAAATATGAAAAAAATATGTGAATACGGCGTGAAAAAAATGTTAAATCGGTGTGCGGCGTTATTCAATAAATGCCGATATTTCATCCATAGGTTTGCGGCTTGTTGCGGCGGCTCCATCCTCAGCCGGGTAACCCAGGGTTATCAGGCACTCCGGTTTCCAGGAGCCGGGAAGATTGAGGCAGCGGCTGATATTTTTGGCGTTGAACCAGCCGATATAGCATGTTCCGAGGCCAAGCTCGGTTGCTTTAAGCACGACATGCTCGCAGGCTATGCCTATATCTATAAGATGGTACTGCACGCCCTGCACTTTCTCGGCCAGCGTGTGCGTGATAAGCTTTGTGTCACTGCAAACAACTATAAAAACCGGCGCCGTTTTAGCCCAGTTATTGGGAACCATAACGCCGCCAAGCCCTTTATTGATGAGTTCTTCCCGCGCTTGCGGTTTTGTAACCGCCACGAAGCGCCAGGGCTGCGCGTTGCACGCGGAAGGCGCAAGCCTGGCTGCTTCGAAAATCTGCGTTATCTTTTCTTTTTCGACTCCCCGCAGGCTGTATTTGCGAACACTGCGCCGGCCTGCTATCAAATCGTCAAGCGTCTTCATGTCCTTTACCTTTCATGTTCTTCTTAATGTTGACAACAGTTCTATGAAGGAAAAACGTAAGCCTGAGGCGCGCAAGCACGCCGATGTTGCTGAAGTAAATACCGTAAAGCGCCGAATCTCCCTTTGGCTTTTTCCAGCGCACCTCGCCTTCAAGCTGTATTTGCGGGCCCCTGGGCAGGATAAACTCGAAACCGTATTTACCGTTAACGGCCAGCCGGGTGTTCGTCTGCAATTTTAACCCGTCTGCGCTTATGTTACGGATCTTTTCGCGGTATTCCTCCATCGGATCACGTATGATTACCGGACATGCAAGATTCAACCGCGACGCTTCCCTGCGCTCCACAAATTCCAAATCATTTTCTGACATTTCCCCCCCCCGGTTTTTTCAGTGAACAGTAATCAGATTGCTTCGCTCTCGTTCGCAACGACACGGTGCGTAATATAAGCCGAAACTGTTACTGCCACTGTATTTTTTAAAGTTTAAATTTTTTAGGACGGATGGTGCTGCCCCCCGTTTTGCATAGTTTACGAACAAAGAATCAAATTGTCAAGTTTGCCGACGAAGATCAGAATTTTCCAAGTATCATCAGGATGCCGATAATTATGAATAATGCGCCGGAAACGGTATGGATGACATTTTTCGGGATTACATTCATTATCGTCTGGCCGAACAATACGCCGATGCCGGTAACCGCGGCCAGCGCAAGCGTCGCCCCCAGGAACACCTGCCACGGTTTCTTCGTCGAAACCACCATGTTTATGGATGCAAGCTGCGTTTTATCGCCCAGCTCCGCAAGAAAAATCAGCCCGAACGTACCGATAAAAGTTTTCCAATCCATACATGGCCTCCAATATATTATTTTATTTATTCTTCGGGGTTTATTTTATAGGAGAGGAGTTCCGTGTTGCGGTGTTCCTGGCCGGCGCCGGCGACGGTGGTAAGTACCCAGCCGACTTCCGCGGCATAGTAGTTGTACTTGCGGGTTCCGGGAAGATCGGGATACTCTTCGCTTATTTTTATGCAGCGTTCG
>MGVN01000008.1:0-2523 GCA_001800515.1 Elusimicrobia bacterium RIFOXYB2_FULL_49_7
GATACGTGGGGGCGTACTTCCATAGGCAATCTTTTCGCCGTGGGTGAAACCGCCTGCACCGGCCTGCACGGAGCCAACCGCCTTGCGTCAAATTCGCTGCTCGAAGCGCTGGTGTTCGCGGAACGGGCGTTTCAAAAATCCAGGGAGCTGCCGCCTGGATGCGGTGATTTTCCGTGCGTTCCGCAGTGGGACACGGTGGGCGCCACGGATTCCTCAGAGTCGGTGGTCGTAAGCCAGAACTGGGAAGAGATACGCCAGTTTATGTGGAACTACGTCGGTATTGTCCGCAGCGATAAACGGCTTGAACGCGCCAGGCGCCGCATAGAGTTACTGCAACAGGAGATAAGCGAGTATTACTGGAATTTTATAGTCACGGGAGACCTTATAGAGTTGCGCAATATAGCTACGGTAGCTGAACTGGTAATAATGTGCGCGGGCATGAGAAAAGAAAGCAGGGGGCTCCATTATAATGCCGACTTTCCGGCTATGCTGCCTGCGCAGCAATACACACTGTTAAACCGTTTTGACTCCAGCGCTAAAAACTGGTAACATTATTCAATGCTATGAAACTTTACCATAAATTTCTTATCGCCATGCTGCTTATTTCGATTATTCCGCTTGTGCTTTACAGCCTTGCGCTTCTAAAAACCACCGGCACGAAGCTCAAAAAGGTTATTGACGAAAACAATGCGAACATAGCGGCGAGCGCGGCGATGGAAGTAAACAAGTTTTTCGTAGAGATCGAAAAGAAGCTTGATATAGCCCGGCGCATAGAGCGATCGGGCCGCATGTCAAATTCAGAGAAAAGCATCCTGCTGCTTGACGGCCTCTCGTCAAACAAGCTGCTTTTGGCCATTGCGCTTCTTGACGGGTCCGGTAAAACGCTCAACGCATTTTCCGCAAGGGACGTTGCGCTTGATTACGACGGCGCGCTGCTGGATAAAACAAGGTCGGCCAACCAGGTGCAGGTTGGCAGTATCGGTTATACAAAAGGCGATAACAGGCCGTACGTTGACGTTATATATCCTATCGCCGCATCCCGGGGCGAGTTTTTATACCTGAGGGTGGGTATAAATTATGTCCTGCACCGTGTACAATTACATGTTGATGCCGGCGAGGGCAGGAAACTGATGCGTATTATCCTTGCCGACGCCTACGGCAGTGCCGTATCAACCCCGGATTATGCCATAAAAAACTTCAGTCCGGAGCTGCTGGCGGCATACCGCGCATTTAAGCCGGGGCAGACGGTGATCCAGGACGGCAGAATAAACATTGTATCCGGAAGCGACGGGCCGGGGTGGCTGGTGATCCTGCAGGAACCCGTGCATGAGGCGTATGCCGCTATCACGTCCCTTAAGATCATGGCGCTGGCTCTCATCTGTTTAACGCTGATTTTTTCAGTTGCCGGCGCAACCCTGCTTGCGCGCAACCTCTCGAAACCTATCAGCGTGCTTATCTCCGGCATAGAAAAAGTTGCCGTCGGAAACCTTGATTCCCAGCTCCCGATGTTAACGAACGACGAACTATCAAGGTTGGTGATGGTATTTAATTCCATGACGGTGAAATTAAAGAAACTACAGGAAGACATGAAGCGCAGCGAACGGCTTTCCACCATAGGCCAGATGGCCGGCATACTCGGCCACGAGGTGAGGAATCCTCTTGCGGCTATAACAAACGCCTGCTACCTTATTAAGATGGAAGCCCTTAAAAATCCCGAGGCAAATCAGAAGACGCTGCGCCGTATAGAGATAATCGAGATGGAAATAAAATCCACGACGAAAATTATCAATGATATGCTGGACTACTCCCGCAGCCGCCCGCCCGTGCTTTCAAAACAGGATATAAACGAGGTGGTGCATAAAATTGCCGACGACATAAAGTTTCCCGATAACGTCAAGCTTGAATATTCCCTCGCCGGCGTGCCGAAAGTTGACGTTGACGTCGAAGAAATGAAACAGGTTATACGAAACCTTATAAACAATGCCGTTGACGCCATGAGCGCAAACGGCGGTACGCTGACCCTGAAAACCGTCAGGAAGGTGGGTGCCAAAACCAACGCGCCCGTCGTCCGCCTTGAAATATCGGATACAGGCTGCGGCATACCGCCTGAAATACTGGAAAAAATATTCGAACCGTTTTTTTCGACTAAATCCAAAGGGACGGGCCTTGGGCTTGCGGTGGTAAAGCGAATAGTTGAAGAACGCCATAGCGGCGCCATCATTATCAACAGTGCAAAGGATACGGGGACTTCCTTTTATATAGAGTTGCCGGTGCAGGAGGGCGATTTATAATGAGTGAAAATGAGGTTTCAAAAGCTAAAATACTCGTAGTTGAAGACAATGATTCCATACGTGAAACTATGGAAAGCATCCTTGCCGAAGAAGGCTATGACGTAAAAGCCGCCCCCGGCGTGCGCATCGCCGCGGGATTGATAGAGAAGGAAACGTTCAATCTTGTTATTTCCGATCTCTCGCTCGGCGCAGATTCCGGGCTTACGCTTGTGGAACCCGTGAGAAGCAAGGA
>MGVN01000008.1:2659-3845 GCA_001800515.1 Elusimicrobia bacterium RIFOXYB2_FULL_49_7
CTGGAAAAGCAGAAAATAACGAAAGAAAAGGAAGTTCTTGTCAGGCAGTTACAGGAATCCAACGAGAGGTTGATTGAACTGGTAAAAATTGACGAATTGACCGGTGCATTCAATCGCCGTTTTTTGTTCGAACAGCTGCATATAGAGATGCAGAAATCCAGGCGCCAGCGGTCAACGCTTGTCCTTATGATGTGTGACGTTGACGGTTTTAAGAAATTCAACGATAAGTACGGCCACCTTGAGGGCGATACGCTGCTCAAAACGATCGTTGAAATTTTGAAAGGTTGTGTCAGGCAGTACGTTGACATGGTGTTCCGCTACGGCGGAGACGAGTTCGCAATTCTGGTGCCGGATGCAAACAGGGAAAACGCAGGCGTTATCGCCGGGCGTATCGTATCGAAAATCCGGCAGGATCTGGGCGCAAAGGGCATAGGCATAAGTATCGGCGCGGCGGCTTATGGAGACGGCGGCATGTACGTTTCATTTATGAATGAGCTTATTCACATCGCTGATACAATGTTATACGAGGCAAAACGTTCCGGCGGCGGCAAAGCAGTGGTATGAAATGAATGGATAAAATAATTATCAGGGGTGCAAGGGAACATAATTTAAAAAATATCAGTTGCGAAATTCCGCGCAATAAGCTTGTAGTGATTACCGGGCTTTCCGGTTCAGGCAAATCGTCGCTGGCATTCGATACGATATACGCCGAGGGGCAGCGGCGCTACGTGGAATCGCTTTCGGCTTATGCGCGCCAGTTTCTTGAACTGATGGACAAGCCGGACGTGGACAGCATCGAGGGGTTGTCGCCCGCGGTTGCCATAGAGCAACGCACACCGTCACACAATCCGCGTTCAATCGTAGGTACCGTAACCGAAATATACGATTATCTCAGGCTTTTGTTCGCCCGGGTGGGTATCCCGCATTGCCCGCAGTGCGGCCGCGAGGTCAGGCCGCAGTCCGCCCAACAGATTATTGACGACATAATGAAACTGCCCGCGGGCGCCAGGCTACAGATACTTTCGCCCCTGGTGCGCGGCAGGATAGGCACGTATGACGAGCTGTTTTCCAGGCTTTCAAAAGCCGGGTACGTGCGGGTGCGCGTTGACGGCAATGTCTACGGCCTCGATGAGAAGATACGCCTTGACCGGTACCGCAAGCATACTATCGAGCTTGTGGTTGACAG
>MGVN01000008.1:3867-5680 GCA_001800515.1 Elusimicrobia bacterium RIFOXYB2_FULL_49_7
AGCCGAGGCTGTTTTCCTTTAATTCGCCTTACGGTGCCTGCACCGAATGCACGGGATTGGGTACGAAACTTGAAATAGACGAGGACCTTGTAATCCCCAACAGGGAACTCTCGCTCTCGGGAGGCGCGATACTGCCGTGGTCGCAGCCGATTACCACTCGCACGCACCGCTGGAAGTATTCCTGGAGCAGCTATTACGAGGAAATGCTGCGGGACGTGAGCCGCCGGCACGGTATTGACGTGGACAAACCATGGAAGCAGCTTAGCCGCAGGCAGCAGGAAATAATTCTTTCCGGCGACAAGGATTTCGAGGGCGTTATCAATAATATGCAGAGGCGCTACGCCGAGACGGAATCCGAGTACGTCAAGGAAGAGATATACAACAAATACATACGTAGGCGCCTATGCCCTTCCTGTAAAGGCGCGCGCCTGAAAAAAGAAGCGCTCTCGGTTTTTATCGGCGGCCATTCCATAGCGCAGGTTACGGCGATGGCGGTAGACAAGGCGAAAGTTTTTTTCGAGACGCTTTCGCTGAGCGAAAAAGAAAAAATTATCAGCAGGGTTATATTAAAGGAGATAAATGCAAGGCTTGCTTTCCTTGTAAATGTAGGCCTTGGCTACCTGACGCTGGACCGCGAAAGCGCTACCCTTGCGGGCGGCGAGGCGCAGCGCATTCACCTTGCCACCCAGATCGGCTCCGGCCTTACGGGCGTGCTGTATGTTTTAGACGAACCTTCCATAGGGCTGCACCAGCGCGATAACCGCAGGCTGTTGGACACATTGTTAAAACTTCGCGATATGGGCAACACGTTGCTGGTCGTTGAACACGATGAAGAAACCATGCGCGAATCCGACTGGATAATAGATTTAGGCCCCGGCGCGGGCGTCCACGGCGGCAATATCGTGGCCCAGGGGACGCTTAAGGAAGTGTTAAGCGAGAAGAAATCGCTTACCGCCCGCTATCTAAACGGTAACCTTACCATTCCTGTGCCGGCGCGGCGGGCGCAGGTTTTGGATAAACGCCTTTCAATAAAAGGCGCCGCCCAGTTCAACCTGAAAAGTATTGACGTTGACATACCGCTGGGCCTTTTCGTGTGTATTACCGGCGTTTCGGGTTCGGGCAAATCTACGCTTGTCCATGAGGTATTGTATAAATCGCTCGCGCAGCGCCTGTACCGCTCCAAGGATGCGCCCGGCAAATGCCGCGCCATAGAAGGCATCGAGCTTCTTGAGAAAGTAATTATAGTAGACCAGTCGCCGATAGGCCGCACCCCTCGCTCAAATCCCGCCACGTACACCGGGGCTTTCGGGCCTATCCGCGAATTGTTCGCCCAGATGCCGGAATCCAAAACGCGGGGTTACAAGCCCGGCCGTTTTTCTTTTAACGTGAAGGGCGGCCGTTGCGAAAATTGTCACGGTGACGGCACGTTAAAAATAGAGATGCAGTTTTTGCCGGACGTGTACGTGCATTGCGACGTGTGCAAAGGCCGGCGGTTCAATGAAGAGACGCTCCAGGTAAAATACAAGGGTAAGAACATAGCCGAAGTGCTGGACATGACCGTCGAGGAAAGCGTGGAATTGTTTGCCAACATACCGCCGCTCAAGCGGATGCTGGGAACGCTCAACGAGGTGGGGCTTGGCTATATAAAAATCGGCCAGCCGGCAACGACGCTTTCCGGCGGTGAGGCGCAACGGGTGAAACTTGCCACCGAGCTGTCGCGCCGCGGTGCGGGAAAAACACTTTACATACTTGACGAGCCTACCACCGGCCTGCATTTTGCGGATGTGGAAAAGTTGCTGAGCGTACTGCACAG
>MGVN01000008.1:5746-6573 GCA_001800515.1 Elusimicrobia bacterium RIFOXYB2_FULL_49_7
TTGACCTTGGGCCCGAGGGCGGCGAGGCCGGTGGCAGCATTGTTGCAACCGGTACTCCGGAGGACGTGGCGTTAAACCGCAATTCATACACCGGACGTTACCTTAAGCCGTATGTCGGTGTTTGACATAACAGGTTTAATTATGTAGAATAATTATGTAAAATATCGTATATTGTCAATGTGTTTTAGTTAGAATTTCAGGAGGTAGTTAATGATGAACAGGAAAATGTTGATTATCGGTGCGATAGCTATAACACTGGGAGCTTGCGCTAAGAAACAGGTAGTCAGGCCGGAGCCGCAGGTAACGCCGCCGGCCAGCGAAGAAGAAACGGAAATGTCCAGGCAGGAGCCTTCTATCCGTTTTTCCGATTGGCGCGCCGTGCCGGAACTTGGTGCGATTCTTTTTGATTACGACCAGGCCGACCTTATGGATAATGCGCGCGCAATATTGAAAAGGAACGCGGATTATCTTAAAAACCACCCGGAAGCCAGCATACTTGTTGAAGGTTATTGCGATGAACGCGGGACGATAGAATACAATCTTGCGCTGGGCCAGCGCCGCGCAGCCGCCGTGCGCGAGTATTACGGCCAGCTTGGTGTTCCGCTCGGGCGCATTGGCACCATATCCTATGGTGAAGAAAAGCCGGTTGATCCGTCGCAGAATGAAGCGGCATGGTCAAAAAACCGCCGCGCGGAAACAAAAGTCCGCGCCGCTTCCGAAGCCATGAAGCAATAATCCAATGAAATCCATTCCGCCGCATATCATTTTCCTGTGCAGCCTTGCCTGCCTGCCGTTTTTAAGCGGGTGTATAGCAACCTCCCGCGAGA
>MGVN01000009.1:0-3788 GCA_001800515.1 Elusimicrobia bacterium RIFOXYB2_FULL_49_7
GGCCAATTTAACGCTGGGACAGTTGCCGCGCATCGGCGGCACGTACAGCCGCTCGATTACGGACACGCAACAAATTAAGCAGCTGGAAGACCGCGAAACCTGGACGGGATCGCTCAATTATTCAAACCCGGTCCGCCTGCCTGTTTTGCCAACGGGCCTTTCGGCGAATTACACGCTTTCCAACTCGTTTTTCCGCCCGTGGGCGCCGGTCGCAAAAAGCACCTCGACGGATTTCCTGGGTTTTGACGCGCTCAACGATTACCTGAAAATAAACGATTACAAGACGCTTGAAATATCGGAGTCCTGGAGCGGGCAGGCGCCGTTCCAGTTCTGGAACGGGTTTACGCTTTCACCGAACTATTCCCTGCGCACCGTCCGTGAGAAAAACAAGGCATTCGACAAGGAACACGAAGAGTACCCGAAATCGGCAGGCCAGGGCGTGGGCGCGACGTCATCGCTGAGGTTGTTCAAATGGCTGGTTCCAAGTTTCACGTATAACGTGAACACCAGCGAAAGCTATAACCTTACATACAGCTCAGGCTCCGCCGGCATCATGTGGCCCGGGCGCACGACAAAGTATATCGAGCGCACAAGTAACGGCGACGTGTCGCTCAGCTTCCAGGTAAAGGACATCATCGCGTTTCCGTACACGCAATCCCTCGGGTTCTCGTCGTCGTACCGTTTCCAGGATAACGATTCCTACGAGAACGTTCCGGCAAGCTACACCGCCATCGGGCTTGACAAGCTGTGGGTGCGCGACAGCCGGCTTTCGTTCGCAACCACGGATTACGTGAATAGATCGCTGCGATCGCTGATAAAAAGGGACGATATACGCATAAACGGACGCTACAACCCATTTGAGGCGTTTTTAATCGGCGGCCGGTTGTCCGCCATAAAAACGTTTTCAACCAATTTTACTTACACGCGCAACGAGGAACACACGTACAACACCGGCACGCAAAGCGACACCTACACGAAAATATGGCCGGACCTGATTTTCAGCATCTCCCGGTGGGAACAACTGGTATGGCTGGAAAAATGGCTGAGCGACACGCAGTTGAATTTCCGCCACCAGAAAAAGTTTTCGGAGAAGGATGCCGGCGCAAACCCGTTATCGAAAAATGAAAACTACAGCTACGGCTCCGACGCGCGTTTTTACCTTTTAAAAAAGATAGACATCAATTTCTCGATAAATTCATCCGGCAGCGCGGATCACGACCTTACAAAAATGCCCTCGCTGCTGACGCAGGAAAGCAACAACCTCTCATGGTCCGGGCAGGCGGGCGTAAACATCAAAAGATGGCGTTTTACCGGCCGCTACGATAACGGCCAATCGTGGGCGAAAGACGGCACGGGCAAACTTACCCAGCACCTGTTCAACAACACTTATACCCTCCAGGTCTACTCGGACATGTCGTTTCCCAACGGCCTGCCCATACCGTTTACAAACCGCACGCTGCCGCTGACAAACCGCCTTATCTATAATGCAAACATTAAATACGCCACGCAAACCTCGCTGCTGAACGTGGGCAGGGACAACACCAACAGCTACGGCATAAGCATGAACGCGGACTACGAGGTTTCGCAAAATTTCAGGGCTGCCCTGGGCATGGGCTGGACCCGCACCGAAAACCGCGACCTCCCGGACGAAAATTTCCAAACCATCGAAGCCTCCGGCCGCCTCACCATACAATTCTAAGCTGGCTAATGTTGATCAAACAGTTGTTGCGTCATTAAGCAGTTTCAATCTGCGGCCTACAACTTCGGAAAACGTGGGCTTACGTAGCTAACGCTACGCCGCGCCCCCGTTTTCCTGCGTTTCGGCTCGCATATTGAAACCGAACAGCCTTATTGTTCGAGTTCCTGAAGTTGCTGTAGGGCGGGTTCCCCGAACACGCCGCAAAAGTCGAACTGCCGGGAAGGTGGGGCTTTGCGTCCACATTAAGGCGCGACTTTGATTGTAAAGGTTTTTTCGGGAATTATTTTTGTGCTGTCCGAAGCCCATTCATAAATATGCCTTATTCCTTAAGGGCAAGTTCACAAAAATCCGAAAAAATCTTTGCAATCATGCCGCAGTGGACGCAAAGCCTCACCTTCGCGGCACAGCAGCAGGTAAATGCTACACCGCACGATCATAATCAATGGCTACATTTCTTGAGCATTTTCTCCACTTCTTTTTTCCGATTACCTGCGAGGCCTGCGGCTGCGGGCTGCCGGCGGATGATTATTACAGGGTTTGCCAGTCCTGCCGGGAAAAAATACGCTTCATCAGCGGCCTTTATTGCAGGCGGTGCGGCATACCGCTGCCCGACGGGGGGCAACACTGCTACCATTGCCGTCAAAAGAGTTCATTTCCTTACGAATTCCTGCGCGCCGCCACAGTCTACGAAGGCGCCGTTGCCGGTTTAATCTACCAGCTTAAGTACAGGCACAAGGATTACCTCAAACGTTTCCTCGCAAAATTACTGACTGACGCGCTAAATCAATATCCGGAGCTGGCGGAAGCCGACATGGTTATCCCCGTTCCGCTCCACTGGACAAGAAAATTTAACAGGGGTTACAACCAGTCGGCGCTGCTCGCAGAAATTGTAGCCCGCCACATGAATAAACCTTTTTTCGAAACGATACTGTCGAAAAAAAGGTTCACCTCGCCGCAGGTTGGCCTTAACCGCGACAAACGCCTCGAAAACCTGCAAAACGCCTTCGCCGTCCGCAATCGCGCAACCATAAAGGGAAAAAAAATTCTCTTAATTGACGACGTCTGCACCACAACCTCAACCCTCGAACAATGCGCCGCCACCCTCCGCCGCGCCGGCGCCGCCCAAGTATCAGCCCTTACCATAGCCCGCGACTGAAAAGTAAACCCGCGCGCCATCTGCCGGAAAAAAGTTTGAGATTAGTAAACCTGAAATGCTATAATGCGACTAATCGCCATTGCCCTATACCCTATAAATTGACAGGAGGAAAATTGTATGATGCTGGCAGCGTTATCGGTGGAAGGTACCATATGAAGGCGAATACCAGGATTCTGAGTGCGGCGGTAATAATTGCCGCTGCCATGCTTGCCGCATCGTGCGGCCAGAAGGCGACAAAGAACGTTCCATTCAGCGGAGTATGGAAACAAACAGATGAAAACCTTATCAGCGCGGTAAAAACCGAACGTGAAATGCGCATTATATGCGACGGGAAACGATACCGCATAGAAAGCGACAGCCGCGATGGGGAATATTCCAGGCATTCCACCGAGATATTCGACGGACAGAACATTTATGCAAAGCTGGACAGCGCCTATTCTTCGCCGGATACGGCAGGCGATGCGGCAACGTTGGAAAATAAAGGCTTTACAAAAATAAAAATTGACGAAACTAAAGCGAAAAAAATCAGGGACGAATGGTACAATAATCCCGTCCCAAATTTTAAAAAAGGCACAGGCGGCATGATAGCGGGAGTTGAAACGGTATTCTACGAAGGCATCGAATCGCGGCCCGACGGCGAAATAACGCTGCAAGTGTGGGTAGATCCGAAAAGCGGGCTGGTGCTTAAGTCAGTGTTTCAGATATATTCAAAACAGGTTGAGCAACTTATCTCGCGCAAGACGCGGGAATGCGTTTCCCTGCAGGCCGGCGCCATAGATGAAAGTGCATTCGCCCCTTAATCCGCTTCCCGGACAGATATTTTACCCCAAAGCAATATATTCTTTGGCAAAAAGGTTCACCGCTATCTGCCGGATAAAGGGGAAAGTTCAAATTATGAAAAGCAATAAAGATACCGATATTTCCAATAAAGGC
>MGVN01000009.1:3886-5086 GCA_001800515.1 Elusimicrobia bacterium RIFOXYB2_FULL_49_7
GTCAAGTAACCCGAAAAATCGATGCTTATAATCTTGACGTCATAATTTCTGTTGGTTATCGTGTCAAATCGAAGCAGGGAACGCGTTTTAGAATATGGGCAACAAGGATAATAAGGGATAATCTGGTAAACGGATATACCCTCAATCAGAAACGCTTGCGGGAGCAGGCTTCCAAGCTGCAAGAACTGCAACAAGCTATTGGCTTTATCAAAGATAAGGTTTCTATCCCGGAACTTCAAGCGCAATCACAGGAGCTTATCAAGATTATTGATGAATACGCCAAATCTTTAACAATACTCTACAAGTACGATAATGACACGATTAAGACTGCCAGAGCAAAACATCCGAAATTTGTCTTCAGTTACGATGAGTGCCGCAACTTTATTGAAGAAATTAAAGCGCACCTTATCAACAAAAACGAAGCAAGCAGCCTTTTCGGCAAGGAAACAGGCAATGCATTTAAAAGCATTGTCGGCTCATTATCGCAAACGTTCGACGGTAAAGAGCTATACCCTCCACGGAAGAAAAAGCAGCCAACCTTCTATACCTCACCATCAAAGACCACCCTTTTATTGACGGCAACAAGCGCCTTGGCTCTGAATCCGACGCAGCCACACAACTAACCACGCCTAAAGGGTTTAAATTAACTCCCCAACAGGCAATTAATAAAAGTAAAGCATATTTTGTTGAAAACCCCTTCGCGTTGCTTTTATTTGCCGATAACAATTATTATTACGTTTCTATAGCATCATTAGGAATGACGCCAGAAAAAGCAAAAGATGAGGGAATAATGATAGATGGCAAAACCGGAGAAATTGTAAGAAGCAAAAAACACGTAATAGGGAAATGATAACAAATCACCCCACCCGATTTTGCCTGCGGCAAAAAGCCAGGACATTAGCCCATTAGCATGGAATTTTTTGGCATAATTCATGCTCTCTTAAAACAATCTGCAATCGGGTTTGACTTTGTTCGTTTTATTTTATAACATACTTTTAATTCAACATATCCCGCCTGCGGAAAAAAATTACCGCTAAAAAGACTGGGAAGTAGGCTGCACAATTTGTAGAATATAATTTATATCCCGCAAACGGCAAGCCTGCTTATATGTATGAAAGGAGCACGCACAATGGCTGTTAAAATTGGTGTAAATGGGTTTGGCAGAATCGGACGCCTGGTTTCAAGAGCAATTCTTGAACG
>MGVN01000010.1:0-2634 GCA_001800515.1 Elusimicrobia bacterium RIFOXYB2_FULL_49_7
AGAGTTTAACGTTTTCACCATCATCATCGATGCGTCTGCCGATGCGGAAGGGTTGGTTGATGATGATCGCTTCCCCCGAAACCACGTCTTCTACAAACCGCGGCGGTTCATCGGTGACATATACGCAAAGTGTGTCCCAGACTTCGGTGCCCGAACTACGGCTGTTGAAAGAAAAATAGAATTTCCCGGTATTGCGGGCAAAAAAGGCGTAGTGATCGCCTTGTTCTTCGATGCGGATATCCGGTCGGGCGGATCGGACATTCACCGAACCGACCGGACCTGTGAAGCTGAGTGAGGTTTTCAGATGTACGGTATCACGAATGCTGGCGCGGATTATCCTGGCCGTGGAGGTGTTTTCTTCTTGCGCGACAAGAGTCAGGGCTAACAGGAATAACCATAGAAGCGATTTTACCAATCTTTCTCCAATTTCTGATCTTGCATCATCTTCATGAGCCGTTTCTTCTGAAGTTCCTTTTCATCCTGTTTAACTGCTTCTAATAAGCGCTTGGCCTCTTCCGGGCTCATTTCACCGGGTTTACCTGCTTGGGCTCCCTTTTGTTCTTCCTTTTTCTTTTCGTCTTCCTTGCCCGGTTCTCCTTTTTTATCTTTATCCGGGTCTTTCTTGTCCTGTTCTTTTTTTTCGTTGTCCCCTTCTTTTTTGTCTTTGTCTTGTTTGTCTTTGTTTTTTTGATCCTGTTGGTTTTGCTGCCCTTGCTGGTTCTGTTGATCTTTATTTTGCTGATCTTTATTGTCTTTGTTTTGTTGATTCTGTTGCTGTTTTTGCTGTTCAATCATTTGAAGCGTCTTTTGAAGATTGAATTTGGCGGCTTGGTCTTGCGGATCGAGCTTGAGAACCTGCTTGTACCGCTTGATCGCTTCATTGAGTTTTTCCTGGCCCGAACCGTCTTGTGCAAGGCTTCCCTGACGGTAATAATTATTTCCTTCATTGAACAACGCTTTTTTTCGGAGTTTCTTATCATGGGACGTCAGGGCTCGTTCGTAGGATTTGGCCGCCTGCTCATAATCCTTTTTTTTATAGAGTGCATTGCCGAGATTATAAGATATGCCTTTTTCCTCAGGTGCTTCGATCTCCGCCTGTTTATAATGTTGGATTGCGGTGTCCAAACTGTCCTTTTTAAAGGCTTTGTTCCCTTTCCGGTTTTCCGATACTCCGGAACTGAAAAGCCATTGGGCCGCAAAAACGAGAAAGAACAAGCAACAGATTAATCTCATTCAAACCTCCCACCCCAAGCTGTTTTTGCTTTTTTCCGGGAAGAGAGGAAAAACTCCAGCAATAACAATATCAGCCCCAGACCGAGCGGCCACATAAACTGTTCGTTATAACGATCGAATTCCTCGCTTTTGAGGTCTTTTTTATCAAGCTTCTCAATTTCCTGGTAGATGCGTTCCAGCTCCAATCCTGACCCTGTGGAGTGAAAGTATTTGCCGCCAGTGGCATCGGCTACTTTATATAAAACATCTTCGTTCAGTGTGGTCAGAACCGTGTTGCCGGATAGGTCTTTTTTATAAATCACATCGTCGCCTCGACGCTGCAGAGGGATGGGAACTCCGCCTTGGGTACCGATACCCAGGGTATAAATGATGACCCCTGTTGATTTGGCTTTCTCCGCTTCGGAAACAGGATCTTCCAGATTATCTTCCCCATCCGTTATCAGTACCATTACCTTGAATTTGTTTTCTTTTTGATTGAAAAGTGCGCTTGCGCGACCGATGGCACGGCTTAAAGCGGTTCCCTGCGAAGAGATGCTTCCCGGATCCAGGACGTCCAGCTGCATTTTGGCTGCTCCGTAATCCGTGGTCAGCGGACAAGGGACAAAGGCATCGCCTGCAAAAGCCACAATACCGACCCGATCGCCCTTGACCTGGTCGATAAAGCGGCCCAGTTCATATTTTGCCCGCTTGATGCGGCTGGGGGAGATGTCCTCGGCCAGCATGCTGGTGGAAACATCGAGAGCCACCACGATATCCACCCCTTTTCGAGGCAACACTTCAAACCGAGTACCCCACAGTGGCCGCGTCAGGGCGAGCAGGGTCATAAGAAAAGCACAAAGCAGGAGACCTGCCTTGATTCGCTCACGGATGGGGCTTAAGGAATCGGCCAATTTCTCAACCAAGTCGGAATTCCCGAAAAGGTGTAAAGTCTTCTTCTTCCATCGGAAGGCCGCATAGTAAAAAAAAGCCAACACCGGCAACAGAAGGAGCAGGAAAAATAGTTGAGGATCACGGTAAAGCATGGGCTATGGGATTCTCCGAAAAACAGTATTGGATAGCAGAATTTCCAAAAGGAGCAGGAAGAGGGCGGGCCACACGAACCAAGGGAAAAGCTCGTTATAGCTGGTGTAGGTACGCGATTTGACCTCTGACTTTTCCAGCTTATCGATAACATCATAGATTTTCTTTAGCTCTTTACTGTTTTGGGCACGGAAATATCGCCCTTTAGTTTCAGTGGCAATGGCTTTGAGCCCAGGTTCATCAAGGTCAGATTCAATCATTTGATAGGTGCGGCCGAAAAAGGGGTGATCCACCGGATAGGGAACTTGGCCCTCTTTGCCTGCGCCGACGGTGTATATTTTGATACCCAGGCTGGCAGCGGCTTTGGCTGCAGTGGCGGGA
>MGVN01000010.1:2680-20008 GCA_001800515.1 Elusimicrobia bacterium RIFOXYB2_FULL_49_7
CTTGGCTTTGGAGTCGGTGAGACGTGCCGCAGCGGTAGCGATGGCAGTACCAATAGCGGTCCCATCTTCGCCCACGGTATTGAAATCAACGCTTTTCAGGTAATCCAGCAGCATGCCGTAATCCGTGGTAAGAGGACAGAGGGTAAATGCATTTGCGGCAAAGACCACTAATCCAATTTGATCGTGCTTGCGTTTTTTTACAAAATCCGATAGCACCTGTTTGCTGATTTCAAGCCGGTTTCTGGGTTTGAAATCTTCGGCACGCATGGATCCCGAGGCGTCCAGCAGAAGCATGATGTCCACGCCTTTGATCGTGACGTCGTCGAAGGAACGCCCCCATTGAGGCCGGGCCAGCCCGATAATCATCAATGAAACCACCAGAATACGGAAAAAAGCGGGAAAATGCCGGAATTGGATGCGCCAGGACCCTTCGATCCCCTTGAGGAGCGAGAGGTCGGAGTAACGCAGTGCTCCTTGGCGGCCTTTTTCCTTACGGAAATGCCAGTAGACCATGCCCGGTACAATACACAGGAGGAGAAGCCAAAACGGGTATTTGAATGCAAACATCGGGTTTTACCTTCTTGATTAGCCTTACCCGTACCTATCCAAATTAGGCTAAAAAATATTGAATTTACGAGTAAATATCAATAGAGAACCTAAAAATCCGACAGAAGACTTGACATTGTGCAATTTTACGTCATTTTCATATATGCACCCATTGGGAAAGAGATACGTTCTTCGAGTATATCTTTCCGGCTTACTGACTCTTAGCCGGTTAGGCAGGGTGACGTTATTATTTTCTTAAGAGTTTAAGTAAGTCGTCAAGGTCAACCGTTGCCAAACATTCACAAGTATCTGCTGCGCCATAGTATATTTTAACTTCCCCATTATCTTCCAAAATCATTCCTCCCGGGAATATCACATTTTTGCGAAACCCCGTCTGAGTTTCATACTGGGTCTCAGGCATCATCAAAGGTTCTTTATAAAGACTCTTTATTTTGTATGGATTAGTGAGATCCAGTAACATGAGTCCCATGGAATAACGCTTTCGCCACCCGGTCTCCCAACCATTTTTGCCGCGCTTATGATCAATATCCACGACATGAAAGACAGTCAACCATCCGTCTTTCGTTTTGATGGGGGGGGCGCCCGGTCCAAGCTTGTCATTTGCCCATGAAACATCTTCAACCCCGAGCAATAATGCGGAATTTCCCCAAAATAGGCAATCAGGAGAATTTGAAATCCATATATCGAACCGGTCCATTCCTCCACGGCTGTAAACAGGAAAGGGCCTCTCAAGTCGCATAAACAGGCCATTTAATTTTTCCGGAAAAAGAACCATATTTCTGTTGTCCGGAACCGTCATGGAAAGGACTTCAAATTTCTCAAAATCATCCGTTACGGCAATGCCTCCCCTTATTCCATGAAAGGTATCTATTGCAAAACAAATGTAACACCGACCGTTAATGACCGTTAATCGCGGATCGTAAACACGTGTTATTTCTTTGGAGATAAGATGGTTGAGAATGTTTTTTTCTTTATCGATATTCCATTTTATGCCATCATCGCTTATGGCAAGACCGAGACGTGTTCCGAAGGTTTTTCCTTCTTTGAATGTATCTTCAGTCAGCCCATAATCGCATCTGAATACCATGACATATTTGCCTTTGAATTTTGTAACCCCCGCGTTAAATGCAAGCGAGCATTCGTAGGGCACCGCCTGTGGGGATAAAACAGGATTGTCACTATAACGTTTTACGATATCCATTCAAATAAAATATCCGTTAGCAACGCCGGATGTAAATAAAATTCCGGGTTGAATAATATTTCCTATAAATAGTAGTTTATATCTAACGAATAGGGAAGAGAGGGTGATTTGCGATTTTTTTACCGGATGAGTGAATACGGATGAGCCGAACATTCGCCGCAGAATCTTAAACTGATGACATAAAGGAGGAGCTATCATGTGTTGGTTCAATCTGAGAACGATTTTATTAGCCGGTGTCTTTGCGATTTTATCCACGGTTGCATCGGGCGAAGCCGTCAGTGCTTCGGATCGGCTTACCTCGACTTTTAAAAACGTCATTCTCATGATTCCGGACGGATGCGGAATTGCTCACTTCACCTTGGCTCGTTGGTATAAGGGAACTCCGTTGGCCTGTGATGCATTGAACGTTGCGTTGGTACGTACCTACTGTTCCAATAGTTATATCACGGATTCGGCCCCGGCTGCGACGGCGTATGCAACCGGGTACAAAAGTGAAAACAACTACATCAGTGTGCTGCCGGCCGTCTATGCCATGCCGGGCATTACTTTGCCGGCCGGGAAGGAGAACATGCCGGTGGCCACCGTGCTGGAAGGTGCCCGTCTAAGCGGCCGTGCCACAGGCGTTGTTGCCACCAGCATGACCTCCCATGCCACGCCGGCCGCCTTTACCTCTCACTGGTATGCACGCAGTAACGAGGCCATTCTCATGGAGCAGCAGGTATATCAGGGAGTGGACGTGTTATTAGGTGGCGGACGCAAACAGGTGATGACGCCTGTTGATTCTGGTGTACGACCGGACAATGAAAATCTGCTGGATACCTTGAAGGCACGCGGTTATTCCATTCTGACGACGCGGGAGGAATTGGCTGCATTGCCGTCCCATACGGGTAAGGTATGGGGGCAGTTTAATCTGGATGCCTTGAGCCGGGATTTTGATCGTTCTCTTCCCGTGTATCAGCATCAACCTTCGCTCGCTGACATGACTCAAAAGGCGATTACCCTGCTGTCGAACAGCAAAGCCGGACAGTCCAAGGGCTTTTTCCTGATGGTGGAGGGCAGCCAAGTGGATTGGGCCTCCCATGCCAATGAACCGGTCGGTGTTCTATCGGAATACCTCGCTTTTGACAGTGCCGTGGCGGTTGCTAAAAACTTTACGGAAACCAACGGCAAGACCCTGTTGCTGGTATTGTCGGATCATGATAATGGCGGCCTTTCCTTGGGGGGAAGCAGAACAAACAGCACTTATTCGATCCGTCCCCTGGACAGTCTTTTGACGGCACCGCTTCGCAAGGCTACGCTGACAGGTGCCGGCATCAAGCTCCTGTTGGGCGACGATCGTAGCAGCAATGCCATCATTCATGCACTCGGCACTTATTTCGGCATCACCGATCTGACCCCTGATGAAATCTCCACCGTTACCGCAGCCTCTGCCGGCAGAATGGAACATGTGCTGGGTACTCTGATGAGCAAGCGTACCGATATATCCTGGACCACCACCGGACATACCGGAAACGACGTACCGCTTTATTATTTGGGTACGAATGATCAGTTGAAAATCCTTCAAAATACCGATGTGGCTCGAATTTGCGCCAAAGCCATGAAAGTCGACTTGGATAAAGTGACCGACTCCCTTTTCCGCCGTGCGGATAAGTTGTTCGGCAACGCCACGTCGATGACGGTTGACACCGTCGGTTTCAACAATGCGAGCGGCTCGCTGACTGTTGTAATGAACGGCAAAACCGCGATATTCCCTTTCAATAAGAATGAACTCATCGTGGATGGAAACAAACACCTGATGAACGGTCTGACGGTTTATTCCTTTCAAAATAATACCGTTTATGTACCTGCTCAGGCACTGTCCATTTTAAAGGGCATCAGCGGCCGCCTCAAGAAAAAATAGGCCTTTTCCGTTGTCCACGAGATTGCCCGTCATTCGACGCAACCGGAGCGTCTTGTTTGAAAAATCACGCCCCCACTTTTCTTCCTGATATCCGGTTATGCCGGGTTAGAACAATTCCTCTTTTGAAATGCTAAACAGTTTGATTTTTCGAAAAAAAGTGGCTCTTGAAATCTTCGCCTCTTTCGCTGCTTTGTCAACGAAGCCCCCGTTTTTTCGCAAGAGATAAATAATATGCGTACGCGTTAGGGCGCGAGGATTGCCAAAGGGGATCAAGTCAGGCACTATCGTATAAGAACGGTTTATTTTCATCCGGGAAAGGACGATGTTTTCATTCCCGATCATTTTTTTATCGCAAAACAAGACCGCGTTTTGTACGACATTTTCCAATTCTCTAACATTACCCGGCCAATCGTAGGTCATGAGCTTTTGAAAACTGTCCGGTGAAAAACCCCGGATGGAGCGCTTAAATTTATTGTTATAAATTTTCAGGAAATACGTGCATAAAGACGGGATATCCTCCTTGCGTTCGGAAAGGGCGGGCAACCGGAAGTTAACCGTATTCATCCGGTAAAAGAGATCCGCCCGAAACCGGCCCTTATCCACCAGTTCTTGCAGGGGAATATTGGTTGCGACGATAATCCGCGTTTCCACTTTAATCTTTTTATTGCTGCCAATGTGTTCGAGCGTAAAATCCTGCAGAAAATGCAGCAGCTTTGTCTGGGCATTCATGGAAAGATTGCCGACCTCGTCTAAAAACACGGTCCCCTTATTTGCCTCTTCGAACTTTCCTCTGCGTGCCTGTACCGCGCCGGTAAAAGCACCTCTTTCGAATCCAAAGAGTTCGCTTTCCAAAAGCGTTTCCGGCAATGCGGAGCAATCCACTTTGATAAAAGGCCCTCCGCAAAAAGGGCTGTTGATGTGAATATAATAGGCCAGGACTTCTTTTCCAGTTCCCGTTTTTCCATCAATCAGAATGGTGACCGGAGAAGCGGCAGCGACCTTTGCCTTTTCTTTGATTCGTAAAATATCCGGACTCAGTCCAATCATCTCACGGTGTTCTTCTTTTATTTGCGCAGCGATGGCCTTAAATTTGTCGCGCTCGCGAAATGCCTTTTCCCGCTCCTCGGTCAGGGACTTTATGCTTTGCGTAAAATGCGAAACGTCATAGAAGACAAAGGTGTAATGGAATATGCCATCCACACGGGTGATGCGGGAATCGAGAAGCTGATTAAATCGAACAACCCTTTCTCCGTTTTGGACGAGACATTCATTGGAGGGCTGCGGAGCAATGCGTTTTTTAGGCAAGGTAAATACCGTCACGCTTTCCAAAAGAAAACGAATCGGATTCTTTTGGGCATCGTTGTAAAGATACAGCCTGCCCGAGGGATTCTCAATACGGTCGAAATCCATATACCCAAGAAGCAATTTTCCATTCAAAAAACAAGCCAATCGTTCACCGCGCAGAACCACGTCCATAACATAACGGCCGGGATGAATGACCTGCCTTAATTTTACATTTAGAACCGCTTCCCCTTCTTTTTTTAGAAGAAATTCTTTTTCTTCAGGAAGATAATTGAAGCAATATCCTTGGTAATCCGGGAACAAGGGACCCGTGCAGTCGTTTCCGGATAAGATGACACCGGGCAGATCATGGGTCGATGTTGAAAAAACGATCTTAATTTTAACGTCATGAGATGCCGTATTCAACGGAAAAACAAACGGCAGGAGTCCCCGATTTGTTGGACAAGCATTCCAATTCCAACCGTGCGCATCTTTTGTGATAAAATCGGGTTCCAGATATTTTTCGAATTCTTTTTCGGTCGTTTTGGAGAAATCAATTTGATAGGTTGTCTCCCAGTCTTCCTCTTTAACGACAAGATAGTCCTCTTCTTTCCCTTTTATCCGCTCAATGGGATTGGGCGATAGAATTGTTTCGATGGATTGCGACAATAAATGATCGGGCTGTTGTTCTTTGTTTGAAAAAAGATTGGCAAAACTCTTATTAAATCCTTGTATTATTCCCTGCTTATCCAGAAAAACCAAGGGGCTGTATTTATAATAAACGGTCCGCCGGACAAAGTCGTTGAATTTAATGATAGCCACCAGTCCCAGGGAGTCTACGTTCCAGAAGAATATTCTGGAATAGTGAAGATTGGAATGGAAATCAAACAGTTTTTCGAATTCCTCATAGACGTTTTTGGACGGATACGATCGACGTGAATCCAGCAACCGTTCGGCTGATAAATAATCTTTATTTTGTCCGATTTTTAGGGCGATATCTGAAAGAGAGCGATTCGCTGGAAGATGATATAAATCGTGGATATTTCTCTTTAATATGGAATTAAAATCAAAATTGTATAATTCGTAATACTGATAAATGATTGCCTCAACAGAACCATTTTCAGCGATCTTTAATAGGGCGCCTAAATAAGTTAAATTGCTTCTTAAAAAAGGTATTAAGGAGGAACATATCTTGGTGCTAAGAAAAGCGTTGTAATTTCCCAACAGGGTTCCTTTTTTTGCCATCAAATAGCCCTTTATTTTTGACGCTGTAATTTAAGATATAATATTGAAATAATAAAATGCGACTAAACCAAAGGACGCGGCAAATCAAAAAATGCCGGTTATCCCGGATTTGCAATCAAATAAGAAATTTCTCTTATTTCAAATAAATCAGCCTGTCCGTCATTACCCGGTTTTCCGTTCTTAAAACAGCATAATAGACCCCGGAAGTAATTTCACGGGTCGGCACCCAGACAATTCGATAGCTTCCGGCCTTCTGTTCTCCTTTGGCCAATTCCTTCACCAGCCGCCCCTGTATTGTATATATCTTCAAAGAGAGAGGGCTTTGAGAAGTAAGCCTATATTGGAATGTTGCCTTTTGTGCAAAAGGATTTGGCTGACCGGTCAAGATACTTGCAGTCGCTAAGACCGCTTTATTTTCGGATAGAACAGGATCGCCAAAAACGGTGGTACTTTGATTCCCTTGGCCGTCATCCACTACCAGTGTTGCGCTTTTTACATTCTGGCAGACAATGCGATCACCTTCGGCATGAACCGTTTCGCCGTTATCTGCGGTTATCTCCCAAAAATAGCGCAAGTAATCGTTTTCTGCATCTGTTGTCCCGCTGGCATCCAGTCGGAAAGTCCCGCCTGTTGAATCCGCGGTCAGCGAAATCTCAGGTGCCTGATTATGCGTGGTCGTCTTTATCGCGTCCCGGGGATCGGTATAATTGTAAAATTCCAGAGCATCGTTATCGCCATCGTTGTCCGTATCTGCATTCTTGGGGTTTGTACCCAGTAAAACAACTTCCTGGCCGTCCCACAAACCATCGCCATCGCTGTCCGGATTATCCGGGTCGGTTTCGGCAACGGTTTCCGAGCCGTTTTCCAGTCCGTCATAATCCGGATCCAATGCAACTTCTTCGGAATCTATGGGGATGCGCAAGAATTTCCAGCCTTCTTTACCGTTCGCGGTATCTTCGTAAACAAGGGGCACGTGAGAAGGGGGAGAAACCGGCGGAAGTTTAAAAGCCAGATTTTGGCCATGGATGAGTTCGACTGCATCAGAAAAGCGGTCCTGGTTAATGAAATACTTTTTATAATTCAGGGATCCTTTTGTCTTATTTTTCCAGATAAACCACAATCGTTCACCGCACAACGTCATCTGTGTGTTCGTGATGGTGTCTGATGAAGTTGCGAGCACATTCTTGGACAGGGTGACGCCGTTCTTAAAGATATAAAGTGTAATACTGCCAGAACCCGCGGTATTTCCGGAACATAAAAACAGGGTACTGTCTTTATAATTTACAGCAGAAAGTCGTTGGCCATCCCAGCCGACATTGGCAAATTTGGCAAAGGGGGTCCATTGCGTTCCATCTCCCAACGAATAATACAATATCCCGCTGGTTTTAATGATGCACATGACCTGGTTTCGATAGGGCGCCACACAGACCGGATTGCCCAGATAGCAAATCACGGACTCTTCCTGTCCATTGTTCCAGATGCCGGATCGTTGTCCTAAAGTATATTGCCAGCGCATCCCTCCGTCATCCGAATAACTGGCATAAATACTGGTGGATTGAATGGGATTAAAATGATTGCTGGTATAAATTGCCCATATTCTGCCGGAAGGTAATACGGTTGCTTTTAAGCTTCCTCCGCACATGCGTGGAATATCCGATACGACGATACTGGGAGGACGTTGTGGAGGTGCTTGCCGAAATGTATTATCAGGATAAACGACCCATTTGTCATTTTGTGCCATGATTTTATAAAAGTGATGAAAAGTGGTGGCAACCCCATCCCCGGGGGTGTAATCTGCGCACCAGCCCTGGGTAATGAAATAGCCCACTCCGCGCAAATAATTATCACCAAATCCCCAAGCCTGTACGGTCCCTCGCATGGTGCTTCCAAACGGAATAGGGTATTCTCCGGCTACGGAATCAGATCGCCAGGTTCTTCCTTCATCCACAGAACCAATCCATGCTCTGTCACTGTGATCCCCTCCTGGCGCCGTATTGGGTTCCGGAGGTGAAGACCAGTATTCATACCCCTTCAAACGTTCAATCATGCCGTATTTAAGATTATCAAAAGGAGCAATGCCCTGCACATAAGCCTCATTCCGATAGGCTGACGCCGCTTCTTCCACGATGATTGCAGGTTCGGTCTGAGTCAGAGGACCGGTGACCCTGTTCATGATCACCGGTGTTGGCGGGGGCTCTACCGGAGGTTTATAAATAGAAGTCGAAAGCCAAGGTCCCAATGGGCTGGGATCAATGAGCGGCGGAAAAACAGGTGACACATCTTTGGTGACAAGACGAATATTGTCAATATAGATTTCGGTGACACCTTTGACGTCTCTAACCGCAATCTTAAAATCCTTTATATCACTTAAGTCCAGTCTTGACACCCAATCCATATCCTTTATCGGAACACAAACAGTATAAAATTGACTAGGCTCCACCTCGTAAAAACGAGGAGATGAAGGTCTGTATTTTCCATGAAGACTAACCTTCAGCATGATTTTTGCCGTCGTTGTTTTAACATCAAAATAGACATAGTCGTAGCCGGACCAATCTTGCAAATCTGTCGGCAGTTTATCAATCACATGAAACAATGCGAATATCGTGCTAAACCGATCCGTTCCCCAATCCAATGGCCCCAGCCATTCACCTCCATTGGCCCGTGTGGAATCAAAAATCTTTTCTCCGCTGATTGCCGCCCAAGATTGATAACGGTAAGCCTGTCTTCTGAATATTTTGTTGGTCGGTACCGTGGAGGCGAAAATTTCATGACAAAGCGTCCATGCTCCTTGCGTTGCGACCGTTGGATCATGCCGGATAAGGATTCCATTACTATAGGGGATGGTATAGACGATTTCATTCGAGTCTCCCTTGCCGGCATTGATGCTCAGCGGCCAGGTCGTCATTTCTTCCTGTTCAAAACCACAGAATAGTTTTTCTGCGGAAAAGACGGAAGTCAGGATGCTGAGAATAGCCAGGAGTGCCATTCTGATGCGATTGTTGTAAAAATGCATCTTTACCTCCAATACTTATTTTGCCAAAGAAATTCTTTTTGTCAATACTTTGTTGCCGCAACTAAGTTTGACAAAATAGACACCGGAAGGATGATTTTTAGTATTCCATACGACGGTGGTCGTATTGGCTAAAGCCCGTCCATCCCTATTTGCTATCTCAGATGTAAAGTCCTTAACCGGCTTTCCGGTAATGTCGTACACTCGTAATTGGATGGCGGCTTTTTTATTGGCGCGCCATATTCCTCTATCGACCGCAATGGTAACAGAGGAATGAAACGGTGAAGGAAAGGTTTGGAGGGCTAATGGTGAAGGAAGCGCTTTTGTCCGGGCTGCAATACCGACAATACTTTCAGGCAGGGGCAGGCGATAGGAGCGAATATTATTTTCCCCCGAATAGCTCCAATTGAGCGGAACAAAATTGACAGGCGAGGTTCTTGGTATGGCAAGTGTCTTAATACTGCCTGTATCCGTGACCGCCAATTGCGGTTCACTCCAGGTGCTTTCCTGCAAATAACGATAATAAATGGAATGTTTGTCTGTGGAAACCCAAAAAACAAGAAGGGTACTGTCTCCGCAACAGGTTAATTGGCCTGTCTGGCCTGAAAGCGATGTTGTCCAGGAGGCACCATCCCAAACCAGGATGGCGCTTGGGTCGCCGATCACGGCAAAAATCCGTCCATCCAGCGTGCCGAGCGCGGAAACAAGCGTTTTCCCTTGGGGCAGATGTTCGGGGGCACTCCAGGCGGAAGCGGTGTCAAAACGATCCCACGGAATCTTATCCGTACTATTCTGTTGGAGAAATGAAGCATACTGGTCGTCAAAGGTCTGCTGGCGAAAGGTCGAAAAGTACACATAATCCTTGATTTGGGATTTATACCATATGCATCCAACATCATTCTGTCCCATAGAAACAAGCATGGGGATGTGGGTGCCGCTGCCCTCTACGGAAAAACTGCCATTACTGCCGCCATGCTGCCAAGTATGCCCGCCATCATCGGAAAAGCGGGCAACGATATGTGTTCGGCCAAAGCGGTTATAATGTTCCCAGGTGGCCCAAATGCGGCCGTTGGGTAGCCGAATGACATCAAATCTTTCCGGGCAATGACGCACATCCTGATCGATGATTACCGGACTTTCGGCTGTCCAGGAAGTGCCGTTAAAGGCGATTCTACGGAAATAGACATCCGAAGGACTACCGCCTCCGGCGCAGAGCGTTTGGTAAAGCCCAAGGACTTCGGTGGGGGAACAGTAGAAACCATGCCGATTTGGCGTATTATTGCCGCTGGCAATGAGTGTATAACTGGTTCCTGCAATAAGACCGCTCCAGGTGCTTCCGCCATTATTGCTAACCCGAATACTCATGGGAGGCGTAGTAGAGACATTGACCAAATATTCATTATCAAATGCTGCACAACCGCGATCCTGCTTGTGCATGGTATTGCTCCAACCACCATCCCCATTGCCGATAATGGTATTAACCGGCTCTTCCGAAGGAATCGCCGAAATATCCGGTGTGGTGGATAATGCGGCTAATGCTTCGGGACGGGTTGTATTATTGTTGTTGCCGGGCGGATCGGGTAACATTACCCAAGCAGTGGTATCTTGGATAATGGAAAATTGAGAAGCAGCCCCTTCCGGTGCCAGACGGAAATTATCAATATAAAGCTTAGTATTATTGCCAAGTCGAGTGGTTAAGATGTAGAAAGAGGCAACATGGCTGCGATCCAGGAGTTTGAGACTTTCAGCGGCCATCAAATCGTATTCCAGGGTGACCCATTCTCCGGCAGGTACCAGATAGGTTCTATTCATGCTTTGCGGATGAGGGGTCAAATTATCTTCCACTTGAACAATAATCGTTGCGGATGCCAAAGTGGATTTAATGTCTATCCAGAATTTCCGATAACCGGACCAGTTGCTGCCCATTGTCCGGACATGCCATCCGGAAGTGCGAATGAGCTTGTAGCGATAAATATTTGCCCAACTTAGACTACCGCTCTTTAGGTCTGAAGCAGCCCAACCGGAAGAAAAATCATTCCATTTTGAATTTAAACCTTCGCTTTTCTCATCGGTTGTAATGGCAAAGGAGACAGGGTAGCCCGATGGTGCCGCCCAAATTGTAGAATCGACGCCATCGCTCAATTCCCATCCAAAGAGACGAAAGACCCCCTCTTCTGCAGCCATTGACATAGAAACAAATAAACTCAACGCTAATGCAGATACCAAAACAAAGAAATAATGACGCATAAAAACTCCTTATGTTTAATAATTTATATAAATATATTGCGAATCTTGTACCATATTTTACTGAATGCTATTATTTATGCAAAGCAATGTTATATAAAGAGATATGGTTTAAGCGTAAAAATAGAAAGATATATTAATGGTTGTGTGAGTCAAGAAATGATACTCAAATGACTCTTGTGTGCCGCTTATGTTGCAATTAAGAATAGTGAGAGATTATATTATTTAAATCGTATGGAAGCCAGAAACTTTTTATTATCAAAGAAAATACAAATCCACTTTATGGATCTTATTTCAAGATTTATAAATTTTGTAGGCTTGGTCGTGAAAATCGAAGAAGATGGGGAAATTTGCGAGATCCCTTTTCATGAGCAACTTTTTAGTTTCAATTTTAATCATCTGCTAAAGAAAAATATCCGGGATTTATATATCTTGCCTACCGAAAAATCGTTAACAAAACTGGCAATGACACTTATTCAACAGGAAGACACTTTTATAAATGAAGCTTACTTTGACCCAAAGTTTTGTTATCCGTCAAGAAATTTATATGAAGACCTCGATACTTTTTTTGAATTTTACTCGGACATCCCTTTTTCCCGCCTTTATTTATGGCATATGGATGGCTATGGTATATTAGGGGTTATCGAATTCAATGAATTCTTTCGACGAAGCGTGTATTATAAGCCTTATCCCCTGATTATTTTGGATCAACAGAGTAAAATCAAGGGTTTTAATGAGAAGTTTTTGAATCTTTTTCCCACAAGGCCTCAGTTCCCACAGACACTACTTTCCCAGAATATTGAAACTTTTATACGACCCAACCCTTTAGACATCATTCGGGGACATGGGCTTGATTCTACGGTAGAACAACATGAGAAGGGAATTGATGTCTTTACGATTGATTTTTCACGGGCAACTTCGGAAGAAATTTCTGTGAATTTGATAATGACCGATCTTTCAACGTTTGCCGGAGGTTGGCGCTGGACGCCTCAAGAAAAACAACAAGGCTTATTGTCATTTGTTAAGCCGCTGAATTTTAATGAGTTAGATTGTCGGATATCTATACAACTCAAGGAGAGTGAAGGCACATTTCCTTCCATGATTTTGGGAGGAAGCCAATGGGATAAAAAATTATTTCCGGATTATAAAGGATATTTGGTAGGTTTTGATTCGGCTGAACAACAGTATATTGTTAAGAAAGAAGGGGAACGTGTACATGTGGTTGCCGGTGCTTTTCCAGCTGACAAGAAAAAACATCATATCGAAATAGTGAAAAGATACGATCACCTTTTATTATGGGTGGACAATACGCTGATGATCCGCTATCGGGATCCGGATTTTAAAGAGAATCCGGAGGTTTTTTTATATCTTTATTCCGATACTGCAGGCAAGGGGATAATAACCCTCGATTCTCTGCAATTGACCGTCTTTCCTCGTAAACGACGTCTGGAATTGCCGATAAATCGGTGTGTCATGCACCAAAATGGAGTGGATACGACCGTTGAGTTTACGCAACTTGCGGACAGCAGAATCGCTCGAATTTACAGCCGTTTTTATTATGTGTTTGTCTTGCATGATGTGTCGTCTTTTACACAGAGCATTAAATCGTTGAAAGATGAAAGAGAAAAGGCGTTTTTGGAACGGAATAAATTCAAGGCATTAGCCATGCAGGGGAATATTGAACAGGCGGAAATGGTTGGCGAAAGCCTGAAATTGACCGGCATTAAGGAGAATGCTAAGATTGCTGCGGCTTCTTCGGTTACCGTACTGATCGAGGGAAAAACAGGCACCGGAAAAGAGGTGCTGGCGCATTTTATTCACAAGCATAGTCTTAACTCCCAAGGTCCTTTTGTAAAAGTAGACTGTTCCTCATTACCAGGATCTTTGCTTGAGAGCGAGCTATTTGGCTTTGAAAAAGGAGCCTTTACCGGTGCAGACCATTCGCGAAAAGGCAAACTGGAGGAAGCGGAAGGCGGCACGCTCTTTTTGGATGAAATCGGGAACTTGTCGGCCAATGCACAGATAAAATTGCTCAATTTTTTGCAGGATTTTACACTGGAGCACATCGGTAGCAATAAAAAAGTAATGGTACATACGCGGATTATTGCTGCCACCAATGAAACTTTGTCAGAACTTGTAAAACAGGGAAAATTTCGTGCTGATCTAATGTATCGACTGAATATCGTCAATTTCCAATTACCCATGTTGCAGGAACGCAAAGAAGATATTCCTTATTTATGCACCCATTTTCTGCAAATTTTCAATAGACAATTTAACCGCTCCATCAAAGGATTTACTGCGGAAAGCTTTCAGAAGCTAATTGAATACGACTGGCCGGGCAATATTCGAGAGCTGGGAAATGTGATACAACGTGCGGTTTTATATTGCGAGAAGAAAATGATCGATAAAGGGCATCTTAGCTTTATGTCTGAGAGAGCATTACCGACTCATGAACCATTGACACTCATCATTCCTAAGGGAAATTCCAGATTACTGAAACGCGAGCATATTGTCTTATTATTGAAAAAAAACAATGGTGTTGCCAAATACGCAGCCAGCGAAGCGGGTATTTCTCGAGCAACGCTATTTCGGAAGATTAAGAAATATAAAATTACCAAGGCGGAATGTTTTTAGTCTGAACCGTAACAAATTGGAATTCTCAATACTGCTCCAGAATTGTTTCGGAATAGTTCGTGAGGTAAGAATTGAAACATTGTATTTGGATTGCCAGATGTTTGTAATATGATGATTAGTAATGCGTTAGGACATGGCGGTTGGGTAATAATAGAAGGTTTGATTTTTGCTTATTATAAATCATAATAAAAATTGGAGGCAAGATGCTTTTTATCAGTAAATTTAAAATTATAATTATTTATATCTTATTTATGTTTGCCACACAAATAAATGCGGCAACGAATGTATATTATTCGGTGGGTCAAAATACCACCGATCATTCGAGCGGGGGAGATGTTAATATTGTTTCTGGTATAGCGACTTTTACCATACCCCAAACTGCTACCAGCCTTGGCGTTGGTGATAGGCTGACGGCAGGCGGGAATATTTATTACATTGCTGCAAAAATTTCCACGAGTCAATGGTATGTCGTTACCCAACTTGGTTTACTGCCAAATGACTTATCTTCAACAGCGGTTACCTCAATTGCCCATGAATATATTCATTTACAAGATGCTCTTTTAGGAGCGACCGACTCAGTTCATGTCAATAGCAAGAATTTAGTGTCGGCGAATGTTATTCTTAACATTCCTTGTTATGATGACTCTGGACCAGATACAATGCACGTTAGCCTTAATACGGCTAGTTGTACTACAGGGACAAATAATTATATCAATATCTATACCCCATATGACACTTTAACGGAAGTTAATAAAAGGCAGAGGCATAATGGTATTGCAACATCTGGCTATACATTGATGGGTGTTGTTAGTTATCAATATATAATGGTTATTAATCTGAAAAATCCAAATGCATTTGTTAGAATAATAGGCTTAATAATAACCTCTGATAAAACTCGTGGGGTTAATACAGCACTTTGGACAGCATGTAATGCGGAAATAGCCTATAATATTGTACATGATATAAACCCAATATATGGCTCAACGTGTAAGGGAATAGACGTAGGTAGTCATTATCCCAGTAATCCCGCACCAATCGTTCATAATAATATTTGCTATAATATTCCACACAGCGGTATCCAAGTCGGTACTTTTGCACTATACGCTAAAGTTTATAATAACACAACCGTAAATAATGGTCGATATGGTATAACTGTAACAATAGACATCCCTATGGGGTATTTGAAAAATAATTTATCATGTAATAATGGAACAGGAGATTTCACGCCGGTTGAATTGAACGGAAGTTATAAAACTTTTGATTATAATGCTTCTTCTGATAGCACCGCAAACAAGTTTATTGGCACAGGAAACAGGATAAATCAAACATTTACTTTTGTAGATTATGATGGCGAAGATTTTCGTCTTGCTCCTACCGACACAGGGGCAAGAGATTGTGGAATGTCCGATCCAGGAGCAGGGGCGTTTTTCGATGATATAGAGGGTCAAACTCGTCCTTCTGGTTCTGCCTGGGATATTGGAGCCGATGAATATTTGGACACCACAATAGTAAACGTTGAGGGGCATAAAAAAAAGCCGGTAAAAATATTCTCATTGCAGAATTATCCAAATCCTGCTAATCATTCAACCACGGTACGCTTCACTCTTAAAACTGTGCAGCATGTGTCGATTCGTCTTTTCAGCTTGAACGGTAGACTGGTTGAAACCTTTGCCGATGGTCCTTTTGGTTTCAGTAATGTTCAGAATGAAGTTGTTTGTCGATTTAGTCATAATACGCCCGCAGGTATTTATTATTTGAGAATGGAGTCCGGCAAATGTGCAGAAGTGAAAAAGATTGTGGTGATAAGATGAGTGTTCGGACTATGCTCTTTGAGACGAGAGTATTAAGGAAAGCCGTATAAGGGAAAACCAGCCTCATGTACGGCTTGATGAGGGTTTGCGGAAAAACATAACTTTGTAAGCCGTTGATTTTGTTGTGGGATAAAATGGGCGATGAGGGGTTCGAACCCCCGACCCCCTGCTTGTAAGGCAGGTGCTCTAAACCAACTGAGCTAATCGCCCTTGAAGTCGATTCGAAGAAAAAAGGTTATGGCTAAGCTTTTTCTTTTTTCTTGCCCTTGAACATAATGGCCACTGGAATCAGAATACAGTAGCCCAACACCAGGAGGATGGGTGCTATGGTCAGGGATAACGGATTATCTTCCGGTCCGCGGCTGAGGCATAGGTAGCCCACAATCAAGGAAATCAGACCCAGGGCCAGCACCACGAAATTTTTGGTTGAGAATAATTTGTCTTTAATCGGTCGCTCCTTTTTTCTAAAATAGCAATTACTTCCGCTTTGAATCCAGATTTTTCAGTTCTTCCAATACCAAGCGTTGAACATCCTCCCATCTCTCGGGATTCTTTTCCATCTTCTTTTGAAAGACGGCCACCCCTTCTGGTGTAAGTCCACTTTCACTGTAAAGGCCGACCAGAAGACGTTGAAGAGTGTCCGGGGAATGCTCATATTGCTTTTGAATGAGACGGGAGCGGGCATAAAAACGGGCGAATTCCTTTTCGGACGGGACGTTCTTATCTGCGCATCCGCACAGGAAAACGGCGGATATGAACGCTATGAATATCGGTTTAAGCATCCGCATAAAGGAAAAATAATATATAAAGCATCTGTCTGTAACATGTATATTTTGTGTTTCAACATGCTAAGACCACTTCTATTAATTCTGATTCCAACGATATTGCGGGTCTATGTGTTCCTGCTCATTAAAACCAGCCGGCTTTCCGTGGTGTTTGAAGGGCCTTCTTCATCCTTTCCGACAGACCGTGAAGGCTATGGTCCGGGCCGGATTTACGCTTTTTGGCACACCCATCTTCTTATGGCCAGCCGCTCGTTCATGGGCAAAGGGGCTTATGGAGTTATCAGTCGTAGCCGTGACGGAGAGTATCTGGTCCGGCTTTTATCCGCTTGGGGATACCGGTTTATTCGGGGTTCTTCATCGCGAGGATGGATGGCTCTGTATCGTGATTCCATTGCTTTGTTGAATCAGGGCAAGGTCATTGGTATTACACCGGACGGTCCGCGCGGTCCTTTTCAAAAGGTCCAACCCGGTGTAATTGCCATGGCTGCGCAGACCGGAGCGGATATTGTGACCGTTGGGGTCGGTTATTCTTCACGCAAGCGGCTGAACAGTTGGGACCGTTTCAATATCCCATTACCCTTCTCACGCATTGTGGTATTGGTGGGAGAGGGCTATACATTGCTCAAAGGACTTAATGAGCAGGCCGTGAA
>MGVN01000011.1:0-676 GCA_001800515.1 Elusimicrobia bacterium RIFOXYB2_FULL_49_7
AGGAATGGGCACAGCTGGCAGACATTGATCCACAAAATGCGGAGGCCCGGACACAAAAACAGGCTTTGCTGGCGCTTATTACAAAGAAACCAGAGGAGATTATACCGCCATCCCGGATTACCCAGCCATCCACACTGGCTGCCGCTCCTGATACTGAACGTATACCTCTGATGCGGATCGGGGTGCTTCAGGGAGTCAAGGAGCTGAGCTTCTGGTCCAGGGACGGTTTCGTCGTATGTGAAGATACTTTCACTCTCTGCGAAGCGGATAATAATGAAGTGTTCACTATCAATATCGCCGCAGAACAGTTCAAGGGAAAATGGAAACTGAGTATCAGGCCAAAATCCGAAGATTCAGGTATAATCGTGCGGGATATCAAATATGCGGCGGGTTATGCCTGGGCAGGAACTGCCGACCGGGAGTACCGTGGGACGATGGAAGCGGTTTTCAGACCGGAGGGGATTACGCTGATAAACGTAGTCAACCTTGAGGAATATGTCTATTCGGTACTCCCGTCAGAGATGATCTCATGGTGGCCCGAGGAATCGCTTAAAGTGCAGGCAGTAATAACCCGGACACAGGCGATGTACAGGAAAAACGTTGCACGAATGCACAATAAGGACGGGTACGATCTCTGCAGCGACCAGCATTGCCAGGTATATAAAGGGGTGAAACA
>MGVN01000011.1:963-1678 GCA_001800515.1 Elusimicrobia bacterium RIFOXYB2_FULL_49_7
GCTCAGGAGGTCGCAGTCCGGACATATAAATCATTTGTTGATCGAAGGGACGAAAGGGGCCGTTGAAATAGAACAGGAAAACAATATCCGGGCGATTGCCTTGGGGCGGCTGCGATCAACCGGCTTTATCGTTGAAGGATATGGTAATAATACCGCGGGTGTTCCGGAATAC
Source organism: Elusimicrobia bacterium RIFOXYB2_FULL_49_7 (assembly GCA_001800515.1). Next base: position 1,136 of record MGVN01000011.1, read on the forward strand.
TTTATCTTTTGGGGTGCGGGTTGGGGACATGCGGTTGGACTGTGCCAATCAGGTGTCGCAGGAATGTGTGAGAAAGGATTTAAGTATGATGATATACTGAAGAAGTACTATAAGGGATCAGCTATCAGGAAGATGGATTATTGACCTATTCGACGAGCTTGAAGCCGTATCCTTTGACCGTTTCGATGAGATCGCCCCGCTTGCCCAGCTTCTTTCTCAGCCGCTGCACAGAAATCTCTATCGTCCGTGAACTCTCCAGGTATTCCCGGTTCCAAACATGCTCCGCGAGAAAATCCTTTGATAACAGCTGCCCCTTGTTTTCAAGGAAAACTTTCAATAATTCGAATTCCTTAGGCCATAACTCGACAAGCTTCCCGTCCACCTTGCTCTCATGGCGTCCGATGTCCAGAGTTATCCCGTTAGATTTTAAAAGTTTATCAGAAACAGCAGGTACCTTTTTTGATCGCCGCAATAGCGCTTCGACCCGGACGACCAGTTCATCGATATCGAACGGTTTGGTGAGGTAGTCATCACCGCCGACCC
>MGVN01000011.1:1709-5287 GCA_001800515.1 Elusimicrobia bacterium RIFOXYB2_FULL_49_7
GAATGATGAGATCGGGGACGTTTCTGGACAGATCTTCCCGCGCACTCTTCAGGGTTCGCGCCGCACGAGCGAAATAGTGCTCCCTTTCCAGAGTGTCCCTGATAAGTATGACGGTGCTTTCATCATCTTCAATAATAAGTACTTTGCCCTTATGCATTACTGAATATTATAGAATAATCAGACAATAGTGACAAGAACCGCAATAAGGCTCGTTGCATAAAAGTTGCACAGGAACTATTTTGAAAGTTGCACGGTGCGGGTATACTATATAACTGTGCAGCAAAAAGAGAAGGATAATGAAAATTAATCTCGGCTACCGGGCAAAACTCCTGCTCGCTATCTCGGCTATCAGCATCGTGATGTTGACGATAATGACGGTGAGCAGGCTCTTTTTGATGGAAGATGTTCTCGACGAAAGAACACTGACCAGAATGGAGACCATCGGGAATATCCTGCGTAACGATATCCAGCAGAACCTGCTTGACGGCGAGGTCAAGAGCATGCAGAACACCGTCACCGTTACCGCTTCCCAGAGGCATATCCAGTTCGTGTCCGTTGTCGGCAAGGATAATTCGCTCATCTTCACCTCGCCTGAAAGCCAGCTTATCGGAAAATCAAATCCTTTCAAAGACAGCAGTGATATCAAAAAAGAGAAAACAGTCTTTATTAAATCGTATGCAATGAAACACAAGGACAAAAACCTCGGAAGCATCCAGATCGGATTTTCTCTTGAAACACTGAACAATGATCTTAAGACAACGGTCCGCCGGACAGTGGCTATGAACCTTATTTCGCTCGTGCTGATCCTTGCGGTGTCGTGGTTCATAGCCGGCAAACTCCTTGAGCCAATCGTAAGGATGAAAGCGATTTCCGAGAAGATCGCCAAGGGGAATTTCTCGGAGCGACTCCCTGTTACGAGCAGGGACGTGATCGGCGAACTTGAGGTGGCACTTAATAATATGGCCGGCCAATTGAGCGATCTGACGGCGAATCTCAACAAGAAAATTGAAGAGGCAACCAGGCAGCTTGTCATAAAGACCCGGGAACTCGAGGATTCGAATCAGCGGTTGAAGGAACTCGACAAGCTGAAGTCAGAGTTCGTTTCGGTTGTTTCTCACGAACTGCGGACCCCGCTTACCGGCATCATAGGCTTCGCCAAGACGCTGCTGAAGGTCAAGGTAAGCGATGAACAAAGGGGTAATTATCTCCGGATCATCGAATCTGAAGGCAAACGATTGTCGACACTCATTGAAGAGTTCCTTGATATCTCCCGAATTGAATCGGGAAATATCGAGCTGCAACTTCAGGAATGCAACCTTGTTCGGGTCATTGAAGAGACAGTCACTGGTCTTGTTGTCCCAAGGGACGTTGCCATCGAAACAATCGCACCGAATGGGCCGCTCATTGTACAGGCTGACACCAACAAGGTCAAGCAGGTCATTGCCAACATTTTGAACAATGCAGTCAGATACACACAGCCGGGGCAAAAAATAACGATCAGTGCGGAGGATCGGGGGAATGAAATCCTGATCAGCATTAAGGACAGGGGGCCCGGTATTACCAAGGAGGATAAGGACAAGGTTTTTGACAAGTTTTATCGCGGGAAGGATGACGTTTCAAACAAGAGCCGCGGAAGCGGTCTCGGGCTTGCCATAGCAAAGGGCATAATGGACATGCATAAGGGAAGGATTTGGGTTGAGTCGGAGCCGGGACAGGGTAGCAATTTTAAGTTCACGTTTCCAAAAGAGGTATGAAGATGAATCCGAAAGTACTTGTTGTTGAAGACGAAGCAAATGTCGTGGAACTGCTGAAAGTCAACCTGGGTGCAGGCGGGTTTGATGTGGATGTCGCCATGGATGGCGAAGAAGGCATGAGAAAGGTCATGCAAGGCGGACATGATGCCGTTGTGCTCGATATACGGCTGCCGCTGAAAAACGGCTGGCAGGTGTGCCGGGAAATAAAGGCCAATACGAAGACGAGCAGAATACCGGTTGTCATCCTTACTGCGGCTACCCAGAAAAGCGATTACGAAGAATCAAAGAACGCAGGTTGCGATCTCTACCTGTCGAAGCCCTTCGATCCCTGTGAATTGGTGGATGCCGTTAAAGAGGCGATCAATCGCAACAGAAACGCGAGATTGAATAAATAAGAGGAGGTTAGATGGAAAAAAGGAACGTTGTTAGCGTAGCAGTTGTGGCAATTGGCGCCTTATTCATTATGAATGGTTGTGCCAGTCTGGGGCAGCATGCCAAGGGGCCGGTTCAGACAGTACTTGAAAGAACCCCTGACGTTCCGCAGCCGGACTGGACAGGCAGATCAGAGGCATACTGGGTACAAGAGGGAAAGATACAGTCGATGGGATATGCTGAGAGCAGCATTGACAATGAAAGCGCCTTGGACGAGGCCGAGAACATAGCAAGAACGAAACTCATCCAAGGGGTCAAAGAAAGCATGCTGGCTGATTTTCGGCAGGCGCTTGACGTGCAGAAGGCTGATCCCAGGACGGGAGAGAGCCTGACCAGCACATTCTCGAAAATCGTGAATACCTCAAAGATCATCGGTATCTCTCAAAAGGGACTCTATAGTGAAAAAGTAAGCGAAAAGACGGGGAAAGAAAAGAGAATATTCTATCGCTCATATGTTCTCGCCGAAATGATGAATGCCAACTATGACAGGAACGAGCAGCAGGCAATCGCAAGCTTAAAAGCACAGGTTAAACCGAGCAAAGCTCAGCGAAAAATTGCAGAAAACATTGAGAAGTTCCTCAAGTCAAACGGGAAATAAAGCGGAGGAAGTTATGGTAAAGAAAGTATTGCTCATCACATTATTTTTGACACTTGTTGCCGGTTGCGCGAAGAAACAAATAGTAAAGCCTCAGGTGCCCGTCACCCCGCCTCAGACAGATGAGGAGCCGTCGGTAAGATCGGATAGCTGGCAATCGATTCCCCAGCTCAAGGCGATATATTTCGAGTTTGACAGGGCCGACCTTGGCGACACTACACGCCAGACACTCAGAAACAACGCCGATCATTTGAAGAACAACCCCAATATAGATATCCTTGTCGAAGGACACTGCGACCGGCGCGGAACAACCGAGTATAACCTTGCTCTTGGACAAAAAAGGGCAGCCGCAGTAAGAGAATATTATAGCAAGCTGGGAGTGCCGTTGAGAAGAATCGCCACGATATCGTACGGGAACGAACAGCCGGTTGATCCGCGAAATACAGAAGAGGCATGGGCAAAGAACAGACGGGTAGAAACCAAAGTCAAAGGAAACAGGTAAAAGGAGTCTTGCATGAAGAAATTGGTGTTGATCGTGGTAGCGGTAATGCTGGTGGCAACTGCGAGTGTGGTGTTTGCGAAAGGGAAATCGAAGAAAGCAGCGCCTTCACCTGTCATTTCCCAGCAGACAAAGGCTTCAGAGACTGCCAAACAGAGCAAGAAGAGCTCAAAGAAGACCAAAAAGAAACATCACAGTTCACGGTACCAGCGCCTATAATGCCTATGATCCGATATCTTGTTGCCCTCAGTATCTGCGCGGCGGCATACTCTGTCTGCCCTGCTTTTGAAGTTACTGT
>MGVN01000011.1:5298-5995 GCA_001800515.1 Elusimicrobia bacterium RIFOXYB2_FULL_49_7
GGGTGAACCTGATGATCGATACCTGGTCACCTTCAAGGGGAAGGAATATACCCCTTTTTTCCAGAAGACCGGAGCCAGGGAAATCTACTTGCCTCTCGCGATCGATGACAGCGGTACAGAGAAGATAAAGATTAAACGCTTAGCTGCTGAAACGGAAGAAGCAAAACACGTCGATATCGCAATCAAAGAGCGGATCAAGAAGGTTGTTCAACTGCAGGTAAGCGATGAAGCGATGCGTGACAAGGAGCCGATGGTTGAACATCAGAATCAGTCTGTTTTGGAAACGCTCAGATACAGAAGCGATGACCGGCTGTGGAAAAAGCGGTTCAGAATGCCCTTGGACAGCCCGATTTCGACTTCGTTCGCTACGCACCGCAAAGGGAAAACGTATAACTACTATCATAAAGGACTTGATTTCTCCGCACCTGCCGGCACTCCCGTGAAAGCGATGAACGCCGGGAAAGTCATCCTGAGCGAGAAGGACCTGAATGTGTACGGGAATATGCTGGTCATCGATCATGGCCAGGGGATAATCAGCTGCTATTTCCATCTGAGCAAACTGCTCAAACAGGCAGGTGAGACAGTACAGAGAGGCGAGATCATAGGAAAAGTAGGCAGTACCGGATGGGCGACAGGTCCTCACCTGCACATGGGGGTCTATGTTCAGGGGCAGGCGATCGATCCCGTGTGGTGGACA
>MGVN01000012.1:0-1353 GCA_001800515.1 Elusimicrobia bacterium RIFOXYB2_FULL_49_7
CGTCGTTTTTGAGCTTCCGCGATGTCCGCCTTGAAAAGGGAGTCGCCTGTTGCCGTGTTGCAAAGCAGGCGGATCCGCCCGATTTCCTCTTTTGAGAATCCCGCTTTCAAGGCGGACACGGACCATTCCCGGTCTAAGGTCCTCCCCCTTTCCAGCAGGTAACGATGGTAACGGTCCGAAAAACGGGCGGAGAGGACCGCCTGGCGGATTCCCTCCTCCACCTCCGGCAGTCCGTGCAGGCTGATATAACGGTCGTTTCCGTCTTCCACATTGCCATCGGTCTCGCACCGGTCGCTGTTTCCGGAAGGCAAGGGCAGATTGTCCGAGGGTGCGCTTTCCTCTCCCCGCAAATGGGCGATATGATAGATGTGCAATTCCAGAAAACCCTTCCATTTTTCAGCAAGTGGAATAAGCGTTTCCAGGGCCGCTGTGCCGTAAGGACAATGGCTCATGATGAAAAGATCGAGGATGATTTTTTGCCGGACTCGGAGAATCGGTGTCTTGTCCGGGCCGTGTGAGAAGCCCGTCTTTCGTTGACAATCGATATTACGCTTCGTGGGGGCCAGGGCGTGAGCACGGCCCGGGCCATGGCAGGATTCACAGGCTTGCCGGTTGCTTCGGTTTTGCCATTGTTTGTAGATGGGGCCGTGGCATGAGCCGCAATATCCGCTTCCCGCTTTTTCGTTTCGGGTACTATCTGGGGGGGCGGCTTGGGCTTGGCATAAAAAAAGACATAAGAGAAATAGTTTTAATGGAAAAGGGTCATTTAAAAGCGGCATGATAGGCTTCTTCCAGTTGTTCGGGGAGCGTCTCATTCAGGATGGAGTAGCGGCCGGGCCGTTCCTGTGGTGCCGTGTGCACCGCATGGAGAAATTCCGCCTGAGTCAATCCGAGATCGGTTGGAGAAAGGGGCAGTCCGAAGCGGCGAAAGAGTGCGCGAACATGGCTCAGTTCCTCTCCGTGCAACTGTAGTGTAAAAAGGGTGGCCACCCCCACTTGTTCACCATGGGTCTGTTTTTTATCGAAGTGACGGTCAATGGCGTGGCTGATCATATGTTCGGCACCGGAACTCGGGCGTGAAGAGCCGCAAATTCCCATGGCAATCCCACTCATGATAAGCCCTTCAATGAGAACTTTGAGGAAATCTCTTCCTGTCGGGCCGGATTGGCCGGCCAGGAGCACCCGCATGGCGGCGTTACGCGAAATGGTCTCCGTGAATTCATCGCCGTTTTCCCGGCCCCGCTTGACGGCCAATCGCCAGTCTGCGCACGCGGAGAGGTTGCTGATGAGATCCCCGATGCCGGATTGAAGGGTGCGTTGGGGAGCGCTCTCAATCAGGATGGGGTCAGCGAC
>MGVN01000012.1:1463-16789 GCA_001800515.1 Elusimicrobia bacterium RIFOXYB2_FULL_49_7
AGGGCAACCCCTTTTCCGATGCCGTATATTTGGCCAAATCGAGTACTCGTCCGCCGCCTACACCGACCACCACGTCCGGGGAGTCCGCCTCGATTCGCTCCATGATCCGTTCCGCCTCTTCGATGGTGCTTTCCCGCACCGGCAGAAGAGTTGCGTTGCCGTCCAGGGAACGGGAGATGGTTTCCGCTTTTTTCTGAAGAACCGGCCCGCCCGTAATGAAAAGAGGATGAGCAAAGCGAAGGTTGTGCCCCAGGAGCAATGCCCCCAGACGATTAGAGGCACCTTCCTCAATGCACATGAAAAGAGGCAGGGAAACGTCACGGGAAAGAATGGACATTGAACTTAATATAAAAAAAAAGCCCTACCGTCCGGCAGGGCTTTCAGGAAACAAATAAAAAAGGTTACTTCACGTTTTTATTGATGAGCTTGGTCATCTCGAACATGTTGACGGTCTTTTTGCCGCCAAAGATCGCCTTCAGCTTGTCATCCGCATTGATATTGCGTCTGTTTTTACTGTCCTGAAGATTGTTTTTCTTGATGTACGCCCAGATTTTCTTGGTGATCTCGGTCCGGGGAATAGGCTTGCTTCCGACCACTTCAGCCAGTAAATCATTCGGCGTGACGGGTGCCATAAACTTTGCGTTTGGTTTGCGCGCGGGCTTTTTTACGCCCTTTGCGGCTTTCTTTTTCGCTGCCATCGTGAAACCTCCTGGAATGGGTTTAAGAAAAAAGAAACGAATCTGCTTGCACGGGTAAAATAGGTTTGTGGATAAAAAAAAGGCAATATTCTTATGAAACCGCCTTTTGGAAGGAGTCGCGCTTGTATTCATTGCGATGGGTGTTGCAGTATTTCGGATAAATGTACTGCTTGGGAAATATCTTGACCTTATATTTTCGTTGACAGTTGGGGAGTTGACAGGTGAGCTCCAATTCCGTCACTTCCGTGAAACCGTGACGAAAGACGAAATTCTTGACGTCCACGGCTTCGTATTCTTTTGTTTTTCGGGTACGATTGGCGATATTGCGGTGAAATTCACAGTATTTGGCGATGGGATGGCCGATAAATTCCTTACCGCAACCCGGTTCCTGGCAGACCTTATGCTTGAGACGCTTTTTTTTCTTATAACGGGGTAGTTGCATGAATGTCCTTTTTATCTAAAAATAGATTATCGTATGATGGACAATCCACTTTCGTCGCTTTTCTTTTCCTCTTCGTTTTCCATTTCATCATAGGAATCGTAGAGAATCATCTGGCAGTCGTCGAATTCGGGGCAGTCGATGCAGTTGAATTCATCGATTCCTTCCAGCTCGCACAGCTTAGTGGGAGTGCTTGTCTTGTTTTCCATGTCCTCTTTCTGTTTCTGTGATAATATTAATTATTGAACAAGAGTTCCTTTATTTTTTCGCGCAATTCCATGATGGAAAAGGGTTTTACAAGATACTCATCCGCACCGAGTTTGAACATCTTTCTTATTTTTTTGATATCATTAATGGCGGAGATGACGATGATTTTCGCATCCGCGGTTTCCGGTGCGGTACGGAGATGGCGGCATATTTGATAGCCGTCGATGTCCGGCAGCATGATGTCGAGGATGACGAGATCCGGCCGGAAGTCTACGGCTACACCGGAAGAAAAGCCGGTATAGGATTTTTTAATCTCAAAATCGTCGTTTTCCAGGGCCTTGATGTAAAGTTCCATGGCGTCTTCATCGTCCTCTACAATCAGGATTTTTTTAGAAATGTTTTTGGGAAGGCTGTTTTCCAGTTTGTTGGTCTGGATGAACTTGACTAACTCCTCTTTCAGGATACGCCGATGGCCGCCCGGTGTACGGTAGCCGTTGAGTTTGCCCGTGTTCATCCAATGGATGACCGTATTGGTGTACACGTTCAACAATCGGGCCACTTCATGCGTCGTCATGACGGTTTTATCCCCAATATTCATGGCTTATTAATAATTGTAGGTATTGTAGGTATTTTGCATTTTCAAGTAATTTAACATATGCTATTCTGTTTGTCAAGAAAAAAAACCTTTTTTACCGGCATTTTATAATTTTTGCAAAACAGGTGATATGGACAAGCGTCTTACCATTGAAGCGCACGGTGGAGAGTATTATCTTTTATTCAGATTATAAACGCAATTCAATTTTTTAATACAGGAGTTTATCATGAAAGACCGAGTCGAAGCGGCCATTAAGAAAATTCGTCCTGCCTTGGTGGCGGATGGCGGTGACATTGAGTTGGTTTCCATCGAAGAGGGCGTGGTCAAAGTCCGTCTCAAAGGTGCTTGCTCCTGCTGTCCTCATGCTGCCATGACATTGAAATCCGGCGTCGAACGGGTTTTGCGCAACGAGATTCCGGAAATCAAGTCCGTGGAATCGGTCGCATAAAACGGGGCCGATGGATACTTGTTACGCCACGGATTATATTGAAAGTCCGGCGATCGAACGGAGTTTGCCGGAGGTGGTTGCAGCGGGTTATCAGCAGGATTTGGTGGTCTTTTTTCCCCGCTGTTTTGTTCCGGAGATCTGTCCTGCCGAACGTTTTCGGGGTTATTTTCTCTGTACGGACAACGAGGAAAAACGGTGCCGGTTAACCTATCGCCAGACCCCAAACGAAGTATGTCGTCTGGGGGAATATACCTTGCTCTCCAAACGACTTCTGCAAGAACATCATCTATCCGGGAAGGTGTTGGTTATTCCCGGCGGTCGCCAGATTATCGACGTCTGTCTGGTTCACGGACTGCCTCGAGCGGTCATCGGTGTGGCTTGTCCGCCGGACCTCAAGGAGGGGCGCGAGAAAATGGAAAGTCTCGGGGTACGTACTTTTCTCGTTCCGGTGACCAAACTGGAATATGAGGTTAAGGACATCCGAAAGCCTACGGTTCAGTCCTGCTATGAGAATGTCGTTAAAAATGGTATCGAGAATTATGTTCGTATCTTCAAACAGGCTGTGGAGTATGTCTTATCTATCCGGGCGCAGAACTTGAGTGCTCAGGCGTATTTGAACGGTCAAGCGGAATCCGGACGATAGTATCGGCTTACATCAGTTTGATCCGATGAAAAAGCTTCTTTCCTTTTCGAAGAAGAAGAAACCCTTCCTTGTCCGCTAATTCCCGTGTAATCTTCATATCCCAGCCTGAGAGCGTTTCATCGTTCAATGACAGCCCTTTTTGTCCGATCAGTTTTCGTCCCTCACTTTTAGACGTAATCAGGCCGGCAGCTAAAAACAGATCCAACACGGCAAGGGACTCGGATAACCGGATTTCGGTGGTCGGTGCATTTGCGGTATTTCCGCCGGTCTCAAATAACGCGGTTGTGGTTTCCGCTGCCTTGGCCGCTGCTTCCTTTCCATGGACAATCGCGGTTGCTTCGAAAGCGAGCGCTTTTTTAGCGGTGTTGATGTCCTGGCCCGACAAGGCGGCTAAGGCCTCAATCTCTTCCATGGGCAGAAAGGTAAACAGGGAAAGAAAACGTTTCACATCTTTATCGTCCGTATTGCGCCAGAACTGGTAATAGTCATACGGCGAGGTCTTGGTTGAGGAGAGCCAGACCGCCCCTTTTTCGGTTTTACCCATTTTTTTCCCGGACGCAGTGGTTATCAGCGTAAGAGTCAAGCCATAGGCTTCCTTCCGCTCCTTCCGACGGATGAGATCAATACCGGCCAGAATATTGGACCATTGGTCATCTCCCCCAATCTGGAGTTGACAGCCATATTTTTTGTTTAGGAGTAGGAAATCATAAGCCTGGAGCAGCATATAATTGAATTCAATGAAGGAGAGGCCTCGTTCAAGACGCAGCTTGAAACATTCCGCGGTCAACATTCGGTTTACCGAAAAATGGGGGCCGATTTCCCGTAAGAACTCTACAAAATTCAAGGATCGTATCCAATCCCCGTTGTTGACCATTTTCGCGTGGTTTTCACTGAAATCGATAAAATGGGAAAGTTGCTGTTGTAATGCGTTTATATTGATATCGATGGATTCCGGTGTCAGCATCTGTCTCATCTCTTCTTTACCCGTAGGGTCGCCTATCATAGCCGTACCTCCACCGACTAAGGCTATGGGGAGATGGCCGTGATGCTGAAAATGGGCCATGGCCATGATCGGGAGTAGGTGCCCCACATGGAGGCTGTCTGATGTGGGATCAAATCCGGCATACAAGGTTACCTTATTTGAAGCCAGGAGGTGTTGAATTTCCTCTTCATGGGTCAATTGGGCCAAAAAGCCGCGCTCCTTCAATATATCAAAGACAGAAGCCATATTTTTTCCTTTTAAGTTGCGTTATTATAAGTGAATACAAAAATAAATATCTTGAAAGATAAAAAGTAATAAACATATTTTAATGACTCAAAACGTCTAATTATTTAATACACTACCATGGAACTAATCAGACGCGACGCAGATAAGAAAACCCGACGGATGACCTGGATTGTCGCTGCTGCGATCCATATCATTATCGGTGTGATTTTTTACCAAACCCCGCAGGGCAAGGCCATGCGGGATGCCATTGTCGATGTTATTGCGGGAAAGCAGCCCCCTCCTCCGCCTCCGCCCAAGCCAAAACTTCAACAAATTAAGATGCAGAACCCAACGGCTATCAAGCCGAAGTTTGATGTTAAAAGCCAGGTCAAAGTCGATCCCAAACTTAATGTGAATTTCAAGGTCATGTCTTCTTTCGATGCGGATGCATCGGCTCCGAATTTTACCAGTATGGCTCAGTCATACAGCGTGAAAAGTTTTAACCTGGATAAATCAGCGGTTTCCAATGTCACGACCAACATTTTAAGTGTTATCGGCGTGGGCGACATCATGTCGGATAAATTGGGGACCAAAGTAGTCGGTATCGGCAAGCGAATGCGCGCCAAGCTCAATCTCTGTCTCATCACCACACCCGGTTCCACCTCCGGAGGGACTGCCGTTGCCTCTAAAATACAATGGGATTTCATTTTCCGGAAGTATAATTCCATTGAACGCGCTCGTGTTTGGTTAAAAGAAAATACCCAGATTCAGGTAACGGAAAACACGTTGACCTTTCCCATGGACTATACCTATTCCGACTGGGCATATAGTTTAAAAAAGAAAGGGGCCGTCGCGATTGACTCGGGTTCTCCTTACAATGAATCCGTTGCCATTGCCAGGCTGGAACACGCCGTCGAAGCGCCTAATCGCGATCCGGTGAATGGAATTAAGGATTTTATTAAATTTACAAAGAAAGCAGTATTCGGCTATTTCCGCTCCAAATATGAGGTCGAAGATGCAGAGACCTTACCCTTGGAAATGATCCTAAAACGAGTGGAAGAGCGATACATCCTTCGTGAATGGCGCAAGCAAGGCTTGACTGAAATCCTGCAGATAGCAAGTTCTTTAAAAAGTAATGCCAGTCAGGCGGAGTTGGAACAGGCGGTCAAACCGATTTATATCTTTATGCGAAAAGCGCAGCTTCTGGAAAACCCCATTATCATTATTGCCAATGTTGTGGGTTTAGAAAAAATCAACGAAGAAAATATGGGCATGTTGAGAAATTATGTTAAAAACGGCGGTTTTATCTGGATTGACGATACCGGTGTTGCGTTGGGGGATATCAACAACCAGCATCAGGTTGCACGAATTTTTATTCATTCCTTGATGTCCTTCGATGAAACGGAAAAATTGTCTGAGCGCGAACAGGAAACGTTCAACGCGCTTTCCAAGGACGACAGGTCGTCCCAGGGGTTTGAGCTCGGAGAACCTTTTCCTGCCTTTGCGCATCCACAAGCCTTTATCCCCATCTCCATCAGCCGTGATTCCCCGGTCGATATCCGTATTTTTAACCGATTGAATATCCTGGTTAAAATCTTTTCTTGGACCAGCCAAAATCCCATGAAATCCGGCTCCTATATGAAAAAAGGGCAGGCGCTTGTTTGGAATTGCGACAATAATCAAGGGGAGCCTGTTGAAAGCGGTAACTTCTTTATTCAAATGCAGGCAGGGCTTTATCAGAAAACACGGATTATCCGAGTCAGTCGATTAAGAATGTTAGATGATAAGCATCCTATCATGTCCGTTGTTCATAATTTCCGGAATGTTCCTATCTGCACCATTGATAACGGTTCCGCTACTTGGGAAAGTCGACCTTATGGTGCTGCGGCCTTCGGTTATTATCTTCAAGGACGCATGTGCCTTCTTTATACGGAGGGTTCGGGTGTGGTTGCGGGTCTTGGTGATCTCAGTAACACGGTGGCAAAGGATATGGCGAGCAAATTTCTCAATAATGTCATTGCCTTTTGTTTGAGTGATGAAGACGGTGTGGCCATTCGGCCATGACACCTTTCTTTTTGCCGATTTTTTCCGTTCAAAATCTTTCTTTTCTTTTGTTGGCTTTGGCTTTTATCCCTATCGCAATCATTGATTTTCGATACCGTCTTATTCCGGATGTCATCACTTATCCGATGATGGTATTCGGTTTTTTATTCTCCTTTTTACCAGGAGGAATGACGCCGAGTAATGCTTTGGTGGGTTTTCTGTTGGGCGGCGGCGGGTTGTATTTAATTGCCTTGTTGGGACAATGGTTTCTAAAGAAAGAAGGCATGGGTGGGGGCGATATCAAGCTTATGGCCGGTGTTGGAGCCATGGCAGGACCGGTCGCCGTCATCATGACCCTGTTTATTGGCTCCTGGTTGGCTCTTTTGTTTCTATTATCCCGCAAAATCAGGGGCGAAGCTTTGAGGGGGCATGAAATTCCTTTTGGGCCATTCTTGGCAGGGGGCTTTTGGCTTTATCTGGCCCTTTTTTCACTGGTATAAGCCATTCGCATATTGTATATTTTGAGTCTTTTATGGAGAATTTTCGGCTTCTTTTTTTAACCCTATTTTTTCTCTATTGTTCTGTCCATCCTTTTGATATTCTAATAGCAGATTTTTCCAATCAGACCAGCCTTACAGAGTTGGAGTCTTTGCCGAAGATGCTTGCCGCTCTTTCAGCGGAAAGGTTTGCACCTTATGGGATCAAGGTGGAAGATCGTACCACGTCTTCGGATCGTGCCCAGCTTTATTCCAACCGTTCGCAAGCTGTTATCCGTATTATGGCGACAGGGGATACGGAGGTTTTATTAGCATTGAAGGTTGAAGCCGGGGATGGCCGGAAAACTTTTGTCAAGGAGATGGCTTATCATCTTGAAGAGGGAGTAGAGCGAACCGTTGGTGCCCTGCTGCTTAAGATTTCAACGGTATTTGAGGAGAGTATCCTTGCCCGAGTTCAAATTACCACGGAACCTTCCTTTATAACTTTGACACTGGATGGTCGAGTCCGTACCAAGACGCCATGGGAGTCTTTTATCAGTGTGGGTGATCATTCTTTGAAACTGGCATCCCCGGGTTATGTTTCATACAGTGAAACGATTGTGATTGCACCAGGAAGCAATAGGTTCAATTTCAAACTCTATCCTATCAGAGAAAAATCTCCGGTGGTCAAAGAACGAGATAAATATTCTTGGTTGTATCTTGTCGCCCTCTCTGTGTCTGCCGTTACGGCAGGCCTATCGTACTACAGTTACCTGAAAGCGGATAAAAATTATGAGGATTTGGTAACAGGAAATCGTTCTGCTTACGATGATGCGCATGATAAAACGGTCATGTATTTAACGGTCCGAAATATCTCATTGGTGACTTTTGCAGGATCGTTGTGTGGCTTTGCCTATCGATATTTTAAGTAGTCCGGATAACTCATTGTTAAAATGAAGGATAAAAAGATGCAAAATCGGGATACTAATTCTAATGAACCGGTCCAACAGATAAATGAAGAAGAGTTATTAAAGCGCTTAAGGTCCGGCGATAAAAAAGCGTTTCGATTACTTTTCGAACAACAACGTTCGCTCATTGAAAATGTTTCATGGCGTATTCTGCGTAATCGGGAAGCGGTCAAAGATGTGTCGCAGGAAATCCTGTTGCGTGTCTATCGGGGTATTTCAAAATTCAACGGAAAATCCCGCCTTTCCACCTGGATTTATCGCATTACCATGAACGAGAGTTTTCGCTATATCGAGAAGAATAAGGCCAAGCTCCAGTCACTCGATAAGATGGCAGAGCTGGCATCGGATGAACATTGTGCTTTGAGCCTTGCCATCCGGGGCCAAGAGGAGGAATTGGTTAAACGTTTTGTGGAGGAGTTGGAGCCTGAGTTCAAAACGGTGCTGGTCATGTTTTATTTCGGAAGCATGCGGCTTGAAGAAATAGCCGCAGCCCTAAACGTACCGCAAGGCACGGTCAACTCCCGCATTGCCAGAGCGCGGGATGCGATTAGGGAGAAATTAAGAAAGGAAATCCCGGAATGCATTTAACACAAGAAATGCTCAATGATTTCCTGACCCAGGGCCAAATTAAGGGTTCGGAAGAAATATCGGCTCATTTGTCGGAATGTGCTGATTGCCGGAATCTGTTTTCTGAAATGTTGTTTGTCGATCAATTGCTTTCAGCCAACGCCAAGCCTGTTATATTATCGGATGAATCATGGAATCAGTGTGTCGATACGGTCCTTGAAGAAAAAGACGACCTGACCGTCTTATCCGATTCCGAATGGGACACCCTTGCCGCCTCGGTTCTTGCGGAGACTTCACAAAGTCCCCAAACAATGATTCGTCATCAGTTTTTTCCCTCCGCCCGCTGGCCTTATGCCTTAGCGGCTACATTGCTAATCGCTATTGGCCTGTATTTTATCTATAAACCAACGTCTGTTTTGCAAATATCTCAATCTGTTGTCGTTACAGCACCGACGGACTCGATTCCCGTAGAACGGCCACCCCTTGGCCGTTCCATTATTATCAATGATAAAAGCCGTGTTTTACCATCACTATCCGCTGATATCAGAATACTCCGAAGCAATGAACGCGAAGTCCTGATTCGCCAGACGACGGGAGCAGCCCTTTTTTCGATCACCCCTCATGCTTTTAATTCTTTTGTGGTAGAGATGAACGATTTATCGGTTCGGGTCACCGGAACGGTTTTTGAGACCTGGATTCAGGATAACGGAATTCAGGTCACCGTACTTCGAGGGAGTATCAATGTTCGTCATCCCAAGAGCGGGGCGGTTGCCCAGGTCGCGGCATCCCAAGTCTTGAATGTAGTCAAGGGTCGACTTGAAGTCCGATCACTTGGAGAAAAGCAGCTTCATCTTTTAGAGTCCCGATTGTCCATATTATCCGGCATAAAGGTAAAACCATCTATTGTTTCTTCGAATAATGCGGTCGATTCTTTGCCTGTAACCGCTGTTTCAACCTTCATCGATCAATCGGAAGAGTGGCTGAATAACGGGATGTCCTTGATGGGTAAGCAGGACTATGGCCCTGCGCTTGAATGGTTTGAAAAAGTTAAGGCAAACGCCACAGGCACTCTTCTGGAAACCGCATGGTTCAAGAGCGCCTGTCTGAAAGCGGGTCCATTAGGTCGTTCGCAGGAAGGAATTGAGGATCTTAGTGCTTATGTTAAGACTTTTCCGAGAGGGGTTTTTACGGAAGAAGCGCTGATTGAATTGGTCAAACTTCATCGGGGGCAAAACAATGAAAAGGCGATGTTACAGAATGAGCAACGCTACCTTTCGTTCTTTATAAACGGAAGCCATTCGCAGGATTTTCTTTATGAAGCCGCCACAATACTCCGTGAAAAAGAGCGGCAGTATGATGAGGCACGGATATATTACCGAGTTTTTACAGAGCGCTTTCCGGATGACAATCGGACGGAAGATGCCCTTTTTTGGTTAGGAAAATGTTTGCTTTCTCTCGAGCGAAGAGCAGAGGCGAAGACGGTGTTCGATAATTATCTTGTTAAATACCCAAGCGGTCGATGGGCTACGGAAATAAGAACTTTTACGGATTGATTCATGTTGGTTCGAGTCTTTTCTTCTTGGGCGTTGTTGATTGTTATTTTTAGCAGCTGTGTCCATGAACGGGACAATCCATACGATCCGGGTAACCCAACGTATCAATTGCTTGAAGCCCCGGGTGATTTAACGGCCATTTGCCTGCAGCCCGAGTCCATTTACCTTACCTGGACAATAGACAATAACCGAGTTGAACGGATTTTCATCCAAAAAGGAACGGATTCCATCCACTTGGCCGAGCTTGTTGAACTCTCAGGAAATGTCTCATCTTATGTTGATAGCAGTTGTCGGCCATTTACGGTGTATTATTATAAGATTGGAATTGTGGATAAACTTGAGAAACCGGTTTACTGCCATAACCTTGTTAAGATTCGCACATCTTATCACACTCCAATGGAAATGCCATCGACTTCTACCCTGCCTCTTCCTACCGGTTTAAAAATCACCCGGTGTCAGAAAATTCCGCAGATTGTCCGTATTGAGTGGAACCGAATGATATCAGGAATATATGGATACGTATTGCACAGCGGAATTATCCAGGATTCGCTTGTTTGCCGCCATTTTTACTCTGTTTCAGACACTTGCTTTTTGGATACGCTCGGACTTGATACAACTTATTATTATTCCTTACGGGTGTATGATACGCTTAATGTGGCACAAAACGCTATCTTGGATTCCATAACACCGCAAATTCCACCGAATAATCTGAAACTTCTTTTTGTCGATGCAAAGAATATTCGTGTTATTTGGGATACGATAAAAGTTACTGTGAGCCAGATGTCAACCGATAGTATCTGTCTCGAACGAAGTGTTGGGGAGGGGAAGGTTTTTGAGGAAATCGCCTGTTTGGCTCCCGGAACAATTACTTATCTGGACACTGCTCTTCAATCCTATTCCTTATACGGATATCGTGTCCGCGCTTTTTCTGGCAAGGTAGTGAGCAGTCCTTCCAATCAGGAAGTGCTGTTCGTCAAAACGATTCGCCCGGCCCAAACGGATTCGACCACGCTCTTATTGTATCATTTCGATGAAAATGAGGGAGACTCCCTTATTGACTTGTCCGGAGAGAATCGCGGAGGGTATTTAAATACCGCACAGCGCGTACAAAAAGGGAAGTTTGGGAATTCTTTGTCCTTCTCTTCCGGAGAATACGCATTTTCCACGGCTACGCTACCTTATCAGGATTCTTCGCTGATGGTCGATTTCTGGGTCAAACCAGCCACTTATTGGCCGGCCGGAATCTATCAGGGTATGGTCGAGTCCAAGGGAGGCCCTTTTCAGGTTTATTATTATAATGACAGTATCGTTTCTAAAATAACCTTTCTTGATGAAAGCGTTATAACTGTTTCCTGTGCCGCCCAATTCCTAACCACTCGATGGAGTCATGTGGTGATTTCTTATGGGCATGATTTTTACCGGTTATACCTACAGGATTCCATTCAGCAGCTTATTCGCACCGAAAAAGGAGCGATGAAAACCATCGCGGAATCTTTATTCATTGGAAAAGTCGAGTTATCCGGCCAGCCCTATTTTATGGAAGGGTTTATCGACGAATTTCGTATCAAGTCCGAGCCAGAGCCTTTTTTTCTGAAAGTGGAATGATACATTATGGATATGTTTGCATTATCTGAGGTCTTATTTTATAAAAGGGATGAAGTATGAAAAAAATGGTCTTTTTATCCATCTTTTTCGCTATTCACGCGCAACTACCTGCTTTAGCCTTTGATTTAGACGCCAATACAGTTGCTTATTGGGATTTTAATACCTCTTCAGCCTACATCAATGATCTTTCTGGCCATTATCTCAGCGGTACACTCTACGGAACAATTTATGAAGAGAGCGCTGTTAGATTTAATGGTACATCAAGCAGTTACGCTGTCTTTCCTGCCATCGATCCTTATTTAACCATCGGCACACTTACATTACAAGCTGAAATTAAAATCAGCAATTACCCTATTGCGGAGGGGACTGATACTCTCTCGGCTTTGGTTGGATACATTTCTACGGCAATAAGTGAGAGTTATGGTTATCAATTGAGATTAGTGCAGCATGGCGGTCAATGTTTTCTGGAATTTGCCTTGGGACGTACCGGCTCGGTTTCCCCAGTCGTTTGTCGTTCCAATTTGGCCATGAATTTAGGCCAATGGTATGATATCGGTGCTCAATACAATGGGGAGTCTTTAACCGTCTATATTGATGGTAACCGGACCGGGGGTTCTTTTTATGCCGGAGATTTGCATCTGAATAATGGACTTTGCTATGTCGGAAAAGAAGCATCGGGCACTGTAGTTCATGGTTTTGACGGGTTGGTAAAGGAAATTGCGGTGAGTGGTAGCACTCGATTTCTTGATTCTATAATAAATGCGTTTGACGTGGATTCTCGCACTATTGGATTATGGAGATTTAATGAATTGTCTGGAATGCTTGTGTATGATTCTAGTGAGAATGGATATAATGGTCAGCTTTTAAGTGGTGTTGAAAGGCGCATAGGTAAATATGGACGTTCAATATATGCTTCATCGTCAGAATCTTATGCAATATTACCAAAGTTGATTGAACTTGAGAATTCAGAAGGTTTTAGAATAGAAGCAATAATTAATATCCCGTCCTATAATTCTAACATCACAAATCCAATCTTTCACATCGGAAGAGAGGATGATTTTTCTTTTACTCTTTCTGTTGGTTTGGATCATCAAAAAGTCTTAGGTGTTCTCGCAAATAATCGCCAGTTTGGCGTTGAAATGGTAAAGTATAATCTTAGCGATTCTTTTTTTGGTAATTGGCAAAAGGTTGGTGTCGTCTATCTCCTTGGGCAAATACGACTATATATAAACGATAGTTTAGTTCAAACAGGAACCGTTTCTCCGATTGATTTTGCTCTTAATTATGAAACCTATATTGGTGGTGATACTTGGCACTCATCAGTGTGGAATTTAAATGGTTATATTGATGAAGTGAAAGTATCTACATATACAGAATCTTCTGCTCCTGTTCTTCTTTTTCCTGAAGATGGAGCAGAAATAGACTATGCTACTGCTCTTAGGTGGAGAAACGAAAACAAATTAATAGGCTATTTGTTTAAGATGCAGGTTTCGGAAAACCCCAATTTTACTTCATTTATAGAATATGGATTGCAATATGATGATACTGCAATTACATTAGCAGAGATAGATGATGATAGAGTTTTACCAATACTAACACCCCTTTTTTGGAGAATGAGGGTTGAGTCTCAGATTGATAGCTCTGATTGGTCGCCGATATCCTTTTTCTATATTTCTAATAATAGCAAAATAGAAGCAAATAAAGTTTCGGCTGCAAAATATGGATTTGATATATGGCCGAATCCGTGCAGTAAAGCATTTTCTCTTAGGGTATCTATCGCTCGGACTGGTGATTATAGCGCTGAAATTGTCAATCTTAAGGGTGAACTTGTTTCGACGCTTTTTACAAAAAAACTTGTCCGGGGTGATAATCAAATAGGTATTAGAGAAATTTTACATATGCCAAGCGGGGTATATTTAATTAAAATACATGGGAAAAATGTTCGATACTATAGAAAATTATTCATTGTGAGGTAGTTTATGAGAAGTGCTTTCATTATTTTTCTTTGGGTATTATCCCTGTCCTGTTTTTGCTCTGGACAGAACGCCTGTTTTAAGAGTGGAAGTAATACAGTCGCGCACTGGTGTTTTAATGAGTTAAATGGAGATACTATCTATGATTCTGGTGAGAATCAGTATGATGGAATGTTAACCGCCGGGGTTGAACGTAAAGAAGGACTCTATGGGAAAGCCATATCTTTTAATGACTATGGTGAAATGGCAATCTTGCCAGAAATGGGTAAGTTAAAAAGAGTAAGCGGTTTTGAGATAAAAGCGATTATTCAAATTCCAGAATATAATTCTACCAAATCTTTTCCAGTTATTCATTTAGGGGAAAAAGATGTTTGGGCAATCTCAATTGCAATTGGTGTTGGGCATGAGAAGACTATTTCATTCTTTACTAATGGTGATATTTTAGGTGGAATGAATAACTTAAAAGTTCCCTTGTCTGACACTTTATTAAACAAATGGTTTATGGTTGGAGTGTCATATGATCGTGGTGTCAAAAGACTATTTGTAGATAACGTCGAAGTGGCTCAGTGCGAGATTGATTCATTGGTTATCGACGGTGAGTTTAATACGTTAATTGGTGGAGATACTTGGGGGTCTGCTGCTTGGCAATTTTATGGTGATATTGATGAAGTTATTATAAATTCTTTACCAAAACAAATCGAAATCATTTCTAGTCCAGATATCATTGCTTTTTGTGGAATAGCTTATGAATATGCGATTGCTTTGGATAGTAATGCGAGACGACCGATATCGTTGCAGTTGCAAAATGGACCTGATAATATAATAATTGTAGACACGGTAGTTTATTGGATACCGCAGTTAGAAAATGTCGGCGAAAATCAAATCGCTTTAATTGCTGTTGATGCTGATAGTGATACTGCAAGACAAGAAATGGTAATTAAGGTAATCGAGAAAAGAATAGAGTTCGCATTGTTGCTTCCAACCGGCGATACAACGATAGCAGAAATCGACTCCTTATTGTTTGCTGCAATACCCATAGGTCCGAATAATGGGGAGATACACTATTTGTGGCGATGTGACGAGCAGAGGGTAAGTACATCTGCGACTTTTAAATATGAGACAAATTATGACTCTCAGGGGAATCATATAGTTGGATTAATTCTCTATGATAATGATGGTTATGGAGAATATACTTGGAATATCTTAGTTAATAATACGAAAATGCCTCCTTATGTGATTTCTCCACTGCAAAATGCATTTGTTAGAAATGATACATCATTTACTTGGGTGAGCATTGATCCGGGATTAGAAGAGTCTACTACAATGTATACTATCGAGATTGTGGATACAACCGAAACGGCGATGTTAAAAACAAAAGATTCTATTATAGATACCACGATGCTATTTAGCGATCTAATAGGCGCAACGCCTTTTCCAATGGGTTGCTTTTTCCATTGGCGTATAGCAGCTTTTGATGCGAACGGGTACAATACGGGCTTTAGTCCTTATTATAGTTTTTATTATATTGGCGATGAGCAAAATTATTTGAAATTATCCCAAAGCGATCTTTCATTAGATTATTCGCTATTTCAAAACAGTCCTAACCCATTTAATCCAAGCACTACGATAAAAATTACTATTCCCGAAAAGAAAACAAATAAAATAGAGATTAGAATTATGCAGCTCAATGGAAAGGTGGTAAAGAAAATCGCATTTAATAACCCCGCTCCTGGCTACATGCAAATAAATTGGGATGCAAAAGATGAAAATGGAAATCTTTGCCCAAATGGTGTGTATTTGTATCAAATGAAAACACGAAACTATCAAAAGACGCTAAAAATGGTGTTGGCAAAATAAGGAAGATTTTCCGGTAGGTTTTATGAATTTTATGGATTTTTCGGGGG
>MGVN01000013.1 GCA_001800515.1 Elusimicrobia bacterium RIFOXYB2_FULL_49_7
GCCTTTTCTTCCAATGTCTGAAGCGCCTGGGCGGATATCTTTTTCTCTTTAAGTGCGCCAACCCCTTCAAAGACGGAGACCAGATCAAGCGCTTTTCCATCCGAGCCCTTGCCTGCTTTCATGGGCCCACCAGAGACAAATATCGTGGGAAGGTTCACGCGGACCGCTGCCATGAGCATGCCAGGGGTTACTTTATCGCAGTTCGGGATGCAGATCATCCCGTCAAAGCAGTGGGCGCGGAGCATGGTTTCCACTGCATCCGCGATGATTTCTCGGCTGGAGAGGGAGTAGCGCATGCCCATGTGACCCATGGCAATGCCGTCGCAGACCGCGATGGTGTTGAATACAAAGGGGACTCCGCCGGCACGGATAACTGCTTGCTTAACCATCTCACCCACCTGATTTAGGTGTACATGGCCGGGTACGATGTCTGTGTAGGAATTGGCAATAGCGATAAAGGGCTTTGAAAAGTCTTTGGCTTTGACCCCGCAGGCGTGAAGTAGTGCCCGGTGAGGGGCACGCTCGAACCCTTTTTTGACTTGATCGCTGTTCATGTCCGTTCTTCCTTTCCCTTTTCTTGACAGGGGTTTAAAGTATCACAAAATAGCCATTCTCGACTTATCTTTTCAACGCTTTAGGCCAAAAAAAAACCCCCTCCCGCTTTCGCGGAAGGGGGTCGAATTGACCCGTGTAGTGTTATACTACCCTTCCGCGTCTGTGCGCGTAATAATATTTAGGCTGATAATAATCAGCGATAACGCGGGCAGGTTGACGGAATGAGTTTCGTGTTTCATTTGCGAAGAAAAAATAGATTAATTTTGAGAGATTGTCAAATTTATTTTTGCCAGCTTTCTGAAACGAGGGGGTCTTTAAATAATGCCATCGTGTTGTCCCGCTTCAAGACTTACTTGGTTGAGATGGAGGCACCTTTGCCTGCGGCTTTTCGTGGCCTGCGGTTGGATGCTGGGATTCTTATGTTTTTCGGGGGGATTTCTTCGACCCTTCCATTGCGCCAGACGGCAATAGAATGCCCATCTCTTTTATGCCGTAAAAGAGCTTGAGCCACCCCTTCCTGAACACCTTGTATAATCTGTTCAATTCGATCATGATTTGTTTTTATAGGCATTTGTATGCTCCTTGAACCGTTTTCCAGGTTTTAGGCTTATGAATTGATAGTCTCGATTTTAGCTGTTTTTGCGCGACCAATATGGGGGAAGATTCCGAATTATCGAAAAAAAGCCAGTTGTCCGCAATGGGACAAAATAAATCAAAAAAGTTTTTAAGACCTCTGAAATAACGCTGTCGAATGACAGCTTCGGGAATCGAATGTCCGCCCGAACGGACGCGGGAAGCCACTCTTGCAATGGCGAGTTCCGGAGAACAAAGCCATACGAATAGAAGGTTGATTGTATATCCGTCTGATTTGCAATCTGTTAAGAATCTTGCAAAGGTTTGTGATGCCATGGTTGTTTCAAAAGCAAAATCACCACCACGACAACGAAGTTCCTGGAGCCGAAGCAGCATTATCTTTCCGGCGGAAATGGCCACATCTTGAGGGTTAAATGGGGAAATTCCCGACGCGATTTCATCTGCATTGACATATTCAGTGCAATCAAGGCGGACCGGCAGTAATGAAAATGCTGCGGTCGTCTTTCCGGCTCCGTTTGGTCCGCCAATCATATACAGGTTTTTTGTGTGAGGCATGCTTAAAAATTAAACAAATTACGATGGAATTGCTATGGACATCTTATTTTTATGATTTTGATGCTGTCATTCTTTTCAAAACTCAGGTCGATTACTTCCTGAACCCGTGAAGCGAGCACATTGCATATTAATTCTGGTTCACTTAAGCCTCTGAACAAGGGCGGCGCCTTTGCCGGTAAGCCGATATTTCTGGAGGCGGCTATTGGGCTTGTCAGGAACTGTCATTTCGATGAGGCCCAAAGTGACCGCCGGCTGCTGATAGTTTTCGCGGAAATTCTTTTCGTCCTTGAGCTTAAGTTTTTTCTGAATCTCTTGCCGCGTCATGGCCCCGGAAACGGCTAAAAGGAGCTTTTTGACTTCGGGGGTTACTTCGGGCATGACTTCGGGGGTTGGGAGCTGTTTCAAAGTATCGAGGATGGCTTGCAGCATGAATTCGATAAAAACCGAGGATTCGGTGTTTTGAGTGCTTTTATTCAGGACTTCGTAATACTTGGCTTGGTGTTGATGAATGATGCTTTCTACGGGAAGGTTAGCAAAGAGGGGGTTCCATGCGGACAAAATAAGGGATTGCCAGAGCCGCCCCATGCGGCCGTTGCCGTCTTCGAAGGGGTGAATGAACTCAAATTCATAATGAAATACGGAACTGGCGACCAAGGGATGGGTATCTGTCTTTTCCAGCCATTTGAAGAGGTTGTCCATCAGTTCCGGCACCCGGGGGGCGGGCGGTGCCATAGGGACCACTGTTTTACCGGATAGGACGCCCACTCCGAGGGTGCGGAATTTGCCGGGATTATCTACAAGTCCTGCCATAAGGATGTTGTGGGCCGCAAGCATATTTTTCTTGGAGGTCGCCTTCCACATATGAAACTCATCGTAGGCTTTTAGGGCGTTCCGGACCTCCTGAATTTCGCGTGGGGGGGGGCTAAAACAAGTTTTCCTTCGAGGATTGCGGTGATTTGTTCCTCGGAGATGGAGTTTCCTTCGATAGCCAGCGAGCCCTGAATGGTTTTAATGCGGTTTATTCTACGCAACCGGACATTTTTTGCAAGGGCATCAAGAAGGGAAAGCTGTCCCGTCCTGTTCAAAATCTCGGCAACGAGGGTGAAGATTTTGGAAGTGATTCGAAAGGGGGGGGCGTAGTCTATATTCATATCAGAGGCTTACTTGGCGGAGATTGTTTTTCGTTCGAGGCATGCTTAAAAATTAAACAAATTGCGATGGAATTGCTATGGCCATCTCATTTTTATGATTTTAATGCTATCATTCTGCAAAAGGAGCCGGTATGATTCGTTTGATATTTCTCGGTATGATATTTTTGCTCTGCCTGAGTTGCAAACCCGCCCCGAAAATCGGGAAAGCGGTTAACGATCAGAAATTGGTGGATGGCATCTATGAAGGCAGCTATAAAGGCGGGCCCAATTTCGCTGCCGTCAAAGTGACCATCCGTGATAATAAAATTGCTGCTGTCGAGATTGTCAAACATGATGCCTGGAAGGGCAAGAAAGCGGAACCCGTCATCCCCGGGAGAATTATTGAAAAGCAGTCCACGAATGTGGACGCCGTGACCGGGGCGACCAATAGCAGTCATGTCATTATGAACGCGGTGCAGAATGCAGTGGAGAAAGCCTATGCCAAATAATCCTGAAAAAATCCTGGTTGTCTACGCCAGCCGCCACGGGGCCACGGAAAGCTGTGCTAAGAGGATTCATGCTGCATTGGGCGAGAATGCGGTTCTCCATAATTTGGCTGATGCCGTGAAGGTCTCCATCCAGGAATATGATTTCGTTATCCTGGGTGGCTCCATTCATGCCGGTACCATTCAGAAAAAGGTGCGGCAGTTCCTTCGACAACAATTTATTGCCATGATGCAGAAGAAGGTGGCCTTATTTCTCTGTTGCATGGAAGAGGGCGACAAGGCTGCCGAACAATTCAAAAAGGCCTTTCCGGAACCGCTGATCAAAAAAGCGGTCGCCATCGGACTGTTAGGCGGGGTGTTTGATTTTGAGAAGATGAATATGTTTGAAAGCTTTTTAGTTAAGAAGATTGCCAAAGTGGATAAAAGCGTTTCTAAGCTCTCGGAAGAGAATTTGCAGCGATTCATTGAGGAAATCAAAAATTGATTTGTCGTAAGAAAATTTAATTGTTCGCCGTTTTACATGTCCAGAAAGTATCTTCAAGCCCATGATAACCACCAGTAATATCACCCTCTCCTTTGGAAGACGCGTCTTGTTCAAGGATGTGTCCATCAAGTTCACGCCCGGTAACTGTTACGGCCTTATCGGCGCGAACGGGTCGGGGAAATCCACTTTCCTCAAAATCCTTTCCGGCGAAATCGAACCCTCTCAGGGTGAGGTGGTTGTGGATAAAAAACTGCGATTGGCCGTGTTGCGACAGGATCACTTTGCCTTTGATGACTGTCGTGTTATCGATACGGTAATCATGGGCCACAAAAAACTTCATGAGGTACTGAAAGAACGGGAGATTCTATATGCAAAGGAGGAGATGACCGAAGCGGACGGTATGCGCTCATCCGAACTGGAGATGCTGGTGGCCGATATGAACGGTTGGGAAGCGGAGTCCGATGCGGCTGTTCTTCTCTCCGGACTCGGTATCAATGATTCCCTGCATGACAAGCTGATGCGGGAACTGGACGGCGGCCAGAAGGTTCGCATTCTCCTGGCCCAAGCACTGTTCGGCAATCCGGATATCCTGCTCCTCGATGAGCCCACCAACCATCTGGATATTGAATCCATTTCCTGGCTCGAGGAATTCCTTTCCCGATTTGAAAACACCGTGATTGTCGTTTCCCATGACCGCCATTTCCTCAATACCGTTTGCACCCATATTGCGGACATCGATTATACGAAGATTCAGATTTATCTGGGTAATTATGATTTCTGGTACCAATCCAGCCAGTTGGCTTTAAACCAGAAAAAGAACGAAAACAAGAAGAAAGAGGCGCGTATTGCCGAGTTGGAGGAATTCATCCGCCGCTTTAGTGCCAATGCATCCAAAGCGCGCCAGGCGACTTCCCGAAAAAAGCTCCTGACCAAAATCAACCTGGAAGAACTCCCCGCCTCTTCCCGAAAATTTCCCTATGTCGCTTTTCGGCCTGATCGTGCCTGTGGGAACAATATTCTCCATATTGAAAACCTGGAAAAAACAATCGACGGTGTCCAAGCACTCAGAAAATTCAATCTTACCATGAATGATGGAGATAAAATAGCGCTGATTGGCAACAATAGTACGGCCAAATCAACCCTGTTGCAGATCGCCGGTGGCGACAGGACACCGGATGCGGGTACTCTCACCTGGGGAACCACCATCAAAACCGCCTATTTCCCAAAGGAAAACAGCCATTTCTTTACCCGCGATGAATCAATTGTGGACTGGTTGTCTCAATATTGCGAGAACGAGGAGACCACCACGGTCCGGGGCGCCTTGGGCCGTATGCTTTTTTCAGGTGATGAGGCGCTGAAAAAACTCACGGTCCTTTCCGGCGGAGAACGGGTCAGGTGTCTATTGGCGAAGATGATGTTGTCCGGTGCCAATGCGCTGGTTCTTGACGAACCGACCAACCATCTCGATTTGGAATCCATTACCGCTTTAAACACCGGACTGATTGAATTTCCCGGTGTGATACTCTTTACCTCCCATGATCATGAATTTGTCAGCAGTATTGCCAACCGCATTGTGGAATTCACCTATCAGGGGGTCATCGATCGCCGTCTTCCCTTTGATGAATATATTACGGATCCTCAGGTGATGAAACTGCGCGACTCTCTTTATCAGGGACATGACCGAATCAATCTCTAACCCTCCGGAATTCCATGTCTGACCCAGTTCCGTTTAACGTTTCTGCAAAACCGTCACCCTTAGCCGAAGGCGTGGCTGCTGCGCGCGCCAATCTCCTGCCCGGTTTGGTGCTTTGGGCTATGGCCTTCACATTGGTCGTTACCTATTATCGCTATGCGGAAGTGCGGGGGATGCTGGCCGGGATTGCGGAATTAAAAACACGCTATGGATATGTCTATTCCGCTTTTTCAACCGCGTTATTCGGCGGATTGATCCCTTTTCTCTATATGCGTTTCAATCCGCATACACGGTCCTCCAATCCTTGGCATTTTCTGATTTTTTATCTGCTCTTGTGGGCCTACAAAGGGATGGAGGTGGATTTGCTCTACCGTCTTCAGGCGTTCCTGTTCGGCAATGGCCCCGCCTTTTCGGTGGTGGCGCCCAAGGTGTTGGTGGATCAGATGATCTATTGCCCGTTTTGGGTTTCTCCCACCACGTTGATATTATTTGCCTGGCGCGATTCCGGATTCAGTGTTTCCCGGACACGAGCGGCTTTATCCAAACGGATTTTCTTGAATGGAGTGGTGCGATTGCAAATTTCAACCTGGATGATCTGGTTGCCGGCGGTTTCGATTATCTATACGTTTCCGGCTGCGCTTCAGGTGTTGCTGTTCAATATCGTGCTCTGTTTTTGGATGTTGTTGCTTGCCGCGCTGACTCGTCCTTCACCTTCTTGAACCTTCCCTTTCAGCAGAGGCTTATCCCGTTATGTCTCCGACACAAACCCTGACCGAATCCGGCCTCCAGCGCCGCATCAAACTTCATTTGCATGCCAAACCGCAGTTGTTCTTTGCCGTATGCGCCGTGGGTTTTGAATCCATTCTTGAACAGGAGATTCGAGGATTAAAAGAGGCGATCATTGTCCAAGTGGTCGATGGGGGGGTTGAATTTTCCGGTCCTTTTCATCTGATCTATGAGGCCAATCTCGTTTTACGGACCGCGGTCAGGGTGTTGCTTCGAATTCAGACCTTTGTGGCGTGCAGTTATCCGGAATTGTTCAATAAATCGTGTCGAATAGCCTGGGAGCGCTACGCCGGGCTCAAACCGCTTCTCGGTTTTGAATGCAGCGCCAACACATCGCGACTGCATCATACGGATAATATCATTAAGACGGTTTATGATGCCATTAAAGAAATATACGGGGATTTTGGTATCAACCCGAATCAATCCGACATGCCGGATACGTCATTTTATATCCGGATGAGTCGGGATCAATGTACTATCAGTCTGGACAGCAGCGGCGAGTTGCTCTATAAAAGAGGTTGGCGGGAGGCCATCGGTCATGCTCCTATTCGCGAAAGCCTGGCCAGTGCCATTCTGGGCTATGCCGAATGTCGGAAATTTTCCAGAATTGTAGACCCCTTTTGCGGCAGCGGAACATTTTGCATTGAAGCTATCCATTCCCTGATTCATCATGCACCGGGGTTGAATAGAAAATTTGCGTTTGAAAAATGGCCTTCATTTCAGGAAGCACGATATCACTATGGCCAGAAAAAGATTGCTTCGCAGGAAATGACGGCCAGTGCCGTTTCGGTCGTCGGCTCAGATATATCCAAAGCGGCCATACAAGCCGCCGGTGAAAACGGTCAGAGAGCGGGGGTTTCAAAATGGGTTTCGTTTACTCAATCAGACTGTGTGGAAAGTCTTCGGAAAAATGGCGGCCGGGATATGCTGGTGGTATCCAATCTTCCCTATGGAAAACGGTCCCTCGATTCGGGCGAGATTGGTCCTCTTTATCGGACATTCGGCCAAGCCATGAAAGACAATATGAAGCGGGGCTCCCGGTTTGCACTGGTGGTGCCGGATGAATCGGTGTCGGATTTGCTGAAGCTGCCGGTCTCGAAACTGATTCGTTTTATGAACGGTGGCTTACCCGTAAAGCTTATTATGGGAGATCTTTAATGTGGCATGGTAAAAGGCTTTTAGAAATAGTTATTTTCCTTTTGTGGACAAACGGGAGTTAATTGCATTTTTAAAAGGTCGGTGGGGTGCAACCGCTTTTTTTAATCTTTCTTTTTTATCGGTCCTGATCACCTATCTCGTCATTCGGAATAATGCGGCCTGCATCCTCTTATTAGAGCAGCCTGCGGTGCCGTTTATTCTGCTGGGCGGTCTCGTGGCCTTGTTTCTGACGAGTTATGCTTCCTATGCCAGGATATTTAAGTTCAAAGTGTTCTTATTGGGCCATCTTGTCTTGGCCATAGGACTCTTTTATTTTATTTTCGCCTATTGGGTATTTCCTCATCCGGATGCCGCGTATTCACCGGGATTTGTAAGCCTCATCAAGGAGGAGATGCTTCTTCGGTTGCTGGTTCTGGTCATGACCTTCAATCTCCTTCTGGTGGCACTCTCTCCGGAAAAACTCCGATACCGGATGACCCGTTTTATCGCCCTGTTGGTCATGCTGATGGAGCCCATTCTGATATTCGTTTTGTTGGCTAATGCATCCTCCGCAGCGGCGGAGCGGAGCATTTTCCTGTCCGGACTGGGCTATCTGGGTGCGGTCACCTTGTTGAATGCCGGTGCCGTGGTGTTGACGCTTATTCTTTCTCCGCATGACAACAGTTTTGGCGGAACGCTGGCCGGGCTGGCTTTCATCAATGCGCTGTTGGCCTATTGCATCGAAACAAATCATCTGGTTGCCGTTGAATTTATTTTTCTGCTGTTGCCCTTCATCCTCTTGGGGGCGATTGTTTTTTATTGGTTTCATTGTCTTCATTTCCGTGTTTCCTACGATCCCTTACTTCAGATATATAACCGTGATTACGCCCATGCCATTATCGGTGGCACCTCTCGGATGAATCTGGGCAAGCCTTATACCGTCGTTATGGTGGACATCGATCATTTCAAGAAGGTCAACGATACATACGGTCATCAGATGGGAGATAAGGTCCTGCATGGTACGGCCCAGGCAATTCGGCAACAGGCCATGCCTGTCGGACTGACCTGCCGTTACGGGGGCGAAGAAATTATCATTTTTTTTCGAAACACCTCACGGGATCACGCATTTGTGCGCTGCGAAGAAATCCGCCGGAATATCCGCAAGATAAAATATGAAACCGAAAATAAACCTTTATCCGTTTCCGTCTCGATGGGGTTATGTGAATGCGATGATCCGGATGTGCCAGTAGAGAGGGTTGTGGCTGCTGCGGATGAAGCGGTTTACCGTGCCAAGGAGACAGGGAGGAATAAGGTGGTTGTGGGCGCGCTTCAAAAGCGAATCAGCGATCCTTTGCGTAAGACCTATTTGGCCATGCGCTCCCTCGGCCTGGAACGCCGCCGGCCGAATCGTTGATTTTCCTAATTATGATTAATATGTTTTAAGATCATTTAACTGAAAAGAAGGGGGTCTGTTATGAAGATCAAAACCGTTGCCTCACTTGTTTTAGTTGCCGCGAGTCTGTGGCTGGTATTGTCAGCATGTTCATCGTCCAAGTCCGTGAAAAAAAGCGATGATTCCGTTGCACCGAAACAGGAAAGCACCAAGATTCTGGAACCGGTGGCCTATAAGGATATGACGAACGATGAGCAGGATAAGGTGAAAAAATTGTTAGACCAACTTCAGGATGTTCCTTTTGATTTTGATTCCTATGCCATTCCGACGGAAGGTCTTGAAATTATCAAACAAAACGTCTCTATTCTGAACCAGACGCTCGAAAAACGCGGTAAGTACCTGAAGATTACCGTAGAAGGTCATGCGGATGAGCGTGGGACCAATGAATATAATCTGGCGCTTGGCGAAAGGCGGGCAAAGGCTGTAAAGGATTATCTGCTGGTTGTCGGATTTCGTGAAGAATCCATAAGGCTTTTAAGTTATGGAGAAGAAAGACCAAAAATAGAAGAGTCTACTCCGGAAGCATGGGCTGCGAACCGCCGCGCCCATTTCACCGTGGAATAATTTCTTCCAACATTCAAAAGATAAAAAAAGCCCGCCCGGAAATCCGGACGGGCTTTTTTTGAGTCGGGATGGGTTGTTTTATTTCGCTAAAATTAGCCGTTTTGTGAACAAGCCCTGACGGGTTTTAGCCTGAAGGATATAAACACCGCTTGCAAGGGTCGACGCGTTCCAGACCACACGATCGTTTTCCAGATTTTTGAACGAACGGACCAATTTGCCGCTGATATCATAGATGGAAAGTTCTGCGGTCTTGTCCGGTCTGCTCAAGCTCAGCGTGACGCTGGGGTTAAAGGGGTTTGGAGAGGGCGGTCACAGTGACCTGCCCGGGCGAATCTGCGCGTACTTCACTTTTTGCTGTCCCTAAGTCAATCTTCGATGTAAAAGGAATAGAGGCCTTTTAAAAGTCCGGTGAACTCAAAGGTCGGGCCGTAGGCTGTTCTGCAATCAGGAACAGTGTTGTCAATAGAAGGAAGGCAATCAATACACATTTCAATCTCCCCTGGGGTGTAATTGAGTCGGATGATGTTGTCGGTTTGGATAGCATTCTTTGTGTAAGTTGGGAGGCAATCGTTGCGACCCAGGACGAGCTTGACGGAAAAGGGTACTTTATGAACGGATTTCCATTGGAATGTAATGCATACCCGGATGGTGGGGACCGCCTTTTAAAATATTCAGAAGAACTTCTCCGCTAACTCGTCCCATGTCCCGTGTGTCCCATCGGCATTGAATCACTTTTCTATCGAAGATGGTGATGGGTTCGTCCAAATCTGAAAAGAGAATAGTATCTCGACTAAGCTTGTCTGATAACCCATTACTTTCAAGAATGGTCTTGAGCAAAAGAGCAAAAGAGGCGCTGGCGCAAATGAAACCGGTGTGATCCGCATGGGATTCAATGATTCTTCGCATCTCTTTTTTCATCATCTCTTCTCCGCCACCAAAGGAAATAAAGTGGTCTGAGTATTGTTTAATGCCCTGTCGGCGTGCTTCGTTTGCAGCGGCCAGATTCCAATAATCGTGATCGCGATCGTTCTGTCTTTTTTTATGTTGATAATTGCCGAAGAAGAGAACTTTTCGATGGCCCAATTCGTGAAGTTGATGAATCGCCAGTGTTCCACCGCGGATGTGGTCAGTGGTGACCTGGTCAATGGGCAGGGTGTGATCAATGAAGTCGCAGCAGACTACCGGGATTCCCATCCGCTTGAGGCCGGCGAAAAGAGAACCGTCATAGAGCGCATAAATAACGACTCCGCTGATACCCGCGTTTTCTATCTCTTGCAGCAAGGCGGCCATGTCCCGTTCCTCGGTGCCCAAGGGGATGAGTCGCTTGCCTTGTTCCCGACAGATATTTTCCAGGCCCTGATAGGCTTTGACGAAAAAATGGGTGTTCATTTCAGAGGAGAGAAAACCCTTAAATATCAATCCAATCCGCTCCTTTTTTTGATATCCCATCAGGTTTCGCTGGCCTTCGTCTAATACAAATGTACCTTTGGATTTGATGCGTTTGACCAAGCCTTGTTTTTCCAAGAGCTTAACCGCTTTGACTACCGTTGTTAGGCTGACGTGATATTGTTTGAGAAGTTCAGCGGTATGGGGAATGTGGGTACCTGAGGGGAAAGTACCGTTTGAGATTTCCGCTTTCAAGGTATTAAAAAGTGATATATATTTCATATGATACTAATATATTTATAAATGATATATAAAGCAAATATAGAATGTATAATAAGAGTATTATAAGCGATGATTTTTTCATCTTTTATCGGCAAATGAGCTTATATTTATATTAAACGGAAGCATATTTTTTCAAGAAAGGAACGATATGAAAGCCCTATTTTTTTTAATCGGCGTGTTGCCCATACTGGTTGTTGCGAGCATTACGACTCAACCTTATATGTATTTGGATACGGATCATCCTGAATCCGGTCTCTTTATCGAATGGCGTGGTGGAGAGGGGACGGTCTATTATGGAACAGAGGATTATTCCAATAATATAACCGGGATGAACTATGTACACTTAACCGGACTTGTCGAACACGGCCATTACCAGTGGTTCTTGGTGGTGGATGGTGATACGAGTGAAATGGGATCCTTTCAATTGGATCCCGGTGTGGGTCAATCCTTTAAAATGGCTTTGTTTGGGGATACGCAATATCTGAACGATGCGGTGCCCCGTTTTTTTCAAGCGGCTGCCAATGAACAACCAGATTTGATTGTGGTTGTCGGAGATATGATTACAACTGATAATTCCGCCATGCCTTACCTGGGGGATGAATTAGGTCTGAATAAATTCTTTAATCTGTATCCGACACTTTTTGCCAATGCCATTCTCTTACCCGTATTGGGAAACCATGACTATAATACCACGGAACGGGTTTCTTATTTTCAGAGCTTTTTCTCGCATATTCCGGTCACGCCTTTTTCGGATGATCCAACTGTTACTGCCGGGATGCAAATAGGAATGAATTACATGGTGGATTATGGGAATATCACCTTTTCCGTGAACAATGGCCAGCAAAGCATTGATGGTGGCGGTTGGACGCATGACAAGCTCAAGACTTGGTGGCGGACAAAATTGGATGCAAGGATTTCGGCAGGGACTTTGCGTCCAGCGGTTATTGGGTTATGTCACTATAGTCAGATAGGCGGATCCGCTTCCTATTTCGGATATATTTATCAGACGCGCAAAGGGATTGCCTGGTTTGCCGGCCATACCCATGTTTACAGAAGGACAAAATGGCTTAAGATGGGCTCCTATTATCCGATCAGTGCCATTGATACAAGTGACGTTCAAGCGGACAGCCACATGGTGTATTGCGAGGCCGGACAACCGGCTTGGCCGGATGCCTGCGATGCGTATGACAATGGAAAGATTGCGAAACTTGATTGCCAGGATCGACTGATGAGCTTGGTCACCGTATCGGGTGAAGGCATTCTTCAGCAGCGTGCGGTTAAAGTACTGAACAAAAACGGTGTGGATGATGGAGACCATGCGGCGCGGGATTCTTTCCAGATTGATTTTACGCAATGGGTGTCAGATTATTTGGGAACAACTCGGACAATCGTAGCGCCGGCACTTCCCACTCAAACCTCTTTTTCCATTCATTCTTTGGAACAACAGCTTTTCATTCTCCCGGTCGTGGAAGGTGTAATGACACTTTACCATATCAATGGGCGGGTGCTGGGGCGCTATATGATCCGCCAAGGCCAAGTGATGCTTTCCACAACGCTGTTCAATGGCGTCTATTTTGCCCGAATCGAATTGAAAGATCAGCCGCCATTCTCATTAAAATGGGTGGTTCTCCACTGACACGACTTCCGGACCGTTGGCAGCGTAAATCCTTGATATAAAAGCGGACACATTTGTATTTTATCCACTTTAAACGTAGTCTTTTCGCTAAATCAAGGAGCAGCGGTTATGATCATGAATAAATTGCGCAGCGGCGATTTTGTTAAATGGGTTATGTATATCGTTATCGGCACTTTTGTCGGCAGTATTCTTTTTGCCTGGGGTATGGATATCGGCGGCAGCAAGTTCGGCGGACAAAAGATGACGATCGGTAAGATCGGGGACAAGGTCATTCCTTATCCCCAGTTTAATGAGGAATTGAACAACCGTCTTCGTTCCGAGCGGCGTGAAAATGAGATGTCGCTTTACAAGGCGGCCAAAATGCGTGAAGATCTTTTTCAGCAGATGGTCGCACAAGCCATTCTGGATAAGGAGATTAAGTCTCTTAATCTCAAAGGCTCTTCGGACGAGTTGATTCAATATTTCCACAAGAACCCGCCGCCCGGTCTCTCTGAGAACCCCTACTTCCAGACAGACAGTGTTTTTGATACGTCCAAATATTATCAATTTTTGGATTCTCCGGAAGCCTACAATATTCCCGGAATGTCTGCATTGGAGGCATATGCCGCTAACTTTACTATCCCGGCCAACCAGCTTCAAGCGCTTATTTTAAACAGCGTCAAGGTGACGGATCTCGAAGCACGCGATCAAGTCGTGGCGTCCCAGGAAAAAGCGGATGTGGAATATCTTTTTCTGCCCTCGAAAGTCATGCCGGTTGATTCGGCCGGCCTTGTTGAGAAAGAGGTGGCTCAATACTACAAGACCCACTCGGATTCCTTCCGTACCGAAGGGATGGCTGAGGTCCAGTATGTGTCGTTACCCAAACAGCCTACCCCTGCGGATGACGAAGCAGTGAAAACCGAGATGGAGAACCTTTATCAGCGACTGATGTCCGGAGATGATTTCGGCGCTTTGGCCATGGAATGGTCGGATGACGGATCCGCCAAGGATTCCGGAGATTTAGGTTCTTTTGGACGTGGAAACATGGTCAAACCTTTTGAAGAGGTTGCTTTTTCCCTGAAGCAGGGAGAGATCAGCAAACCGTTTAAATCTCCTTTCGGTTATCATATCGTTCAGGTTACGGAGATTCAGAAAAAAGAGGACAAGGTTCGGGCGCGTCATATTCTTCGCAAGGTCGAGGCCAGCCCGGCAACTATTGATGTGCTCCGTGCTGAAGCGGACTCCCTTTTGTCCATTGTAAAAGAGGGGCGGAGTTTGAAGGAATTGGCTGACGCGCGACAGCTTGCGGTTTCAACGACCGGACTATTTGAAAAAGGTGCGTCCATTCCCGGATTTGACGGGGAGAATCGCTATTTGCCGGGACTTAAATCGTTGGCTTTCAATACCGAAGAAAAAACAGCGGAAGTCTTGGAAAATGACGGGGCTTTTTATGTGGCCGTTGTGATCCGCAGCTGTAAGGCCGGTACCGCACCTTCAGAATTTGTGACGGAACGTATTAAAAACAGTCTGATGCTTCAGAAAAAGGAGAAGGCGGCCTTGGAAAAAATGGAAACGGTCCTAAAGACGATCCATTCAGAGAACCTGCCGCTTTCCCAGGTGCCCTCCCATTTCGACGGGGTCCAGTATTACACCCAGAACGACCAGACCCGGCTTTCCTTCCTACCTGGGTTGGGTGCGGCTTCCACTGTGATGTCCAAGGCCTTTTCCCTGCCGGAAGGCGGACTGAGTGAGGCGCTTCTTGCCACCGGCGGTGCAGCCATTATTCGCCTT
This sequence comes from Elusimicrobia bacterium RIFOXYB2_FULL_49_7, assembly GCA_001800515.1. The sequence goes on from MGVN01000013.1 coordinate 14,532, forward strand.
GTAAAGAAAACACCCTTAACCGAAGAGCAGATTGTCCAGGCCATTCCTTCCATGAGGCGCAACTTGAACGACCAGGCTCGTTATCGTATTTATTCCGACTGGTTTGAAACCCGTCGCAAGGCAATGACGATCGTCAATAACCTGGAAACATTTTATCAGCAATGAAAATGGGAAAAATTTGATTTTTTACCGTTTTTTTGGTACATTATACATATGAGTCGTTTCAGAATGATTGTTACCTTTGTTTTGGTCTCAGTGCTGATTGCCGGCGCTTTCAACACCGCTCAGGCGTCTACCAAATCCAATAAGAGCTGGTCCAAGATTAAGGACATATTCAAATAACCCTCCTTGAATCTCAAACTTGATATCGAATATGATGGCACCCTTTATTGCGGTTGGCAGCGCCAGCCCAATGGCGTTTCCGTACAGGAAGAAATAGAAAAAGCATTAGCCGTCATCTGTCGAACCCCGATTCCGGTTACCGGTGCCGGCCGCACTGATGCCGGGGTCCATGCCACCGGACAAGCAGCCCATTTTCATTTGCCGTTTCTTGATATTTCGTTGTCCAAACTTGAACGGTCATTAAATGGGCTTCTTAAAGAGGGCATTACGATTCGCCGCCTCCGGCAGGTTCCAGAGGATTTTCATGCCCGCTTTTCAGCTATTGAGCGGTCGTATGTCTATTCCATTTCCACGCGGAAACGGTCCATTGATCGCGACCGTTTTTTTATCTATGGTCTGCCTTTGGATTTGACCGCCATGCGCAAGGCGGCTGCCTTGCTTCTGGGTCGTCATGATTTTACCAACCTCTCTATTGCCACCGGCGAGAAAAGTACGATTTGCACCTTGAAGCGGTTGGACATCGAAAGAAAGGGGAGCGAGATCCGGATTAAGATAACAGCCGATCGCTTTCTTCATAAAATGGTCAGAATGACGACCGGATTTCTCATCAATGTGGGGCGGGGCAAGATTGCGCTTAGTGAAGTAAAGAAGTTTCTGCAGCCCGGCAAATCGCTTCGCAAATGGGCTTTCAGCGCACCTGCCTGCGGGCTTTGTTTGGTCAAGGTCAAATACCCGTCACGCTTGTTTCGGACTGCTCGCGCAAAGCAACCGGGCGTCCGATGATTTCCGAATAAATAAAGGCTTGGCGCAGAGAAGATGCGGATAAAACGCTCTGTGCAGAACGCCGGGATGTCGGTGGAAGCACAACCGGTGCTATAGGTTGGACAAAGGTCTTTTCCGGTTCCACCCACTTCTCTGCTTCACGATTTTCCGGCATTTTCTTGAATTCCTGTTTGATTTCAGGTTCTGCCGGCGGTATCGGAACGTCAGGTCTTTCGGACTCTGCAAAATTAAACAACGAGAAGGAGGGTTTCTCCTCTGGTTCTTCCAGGGTCGTTGAACCGGCCGTGCCTTCTTGCCCCCGTTCTTCCTGCAGCCGTTTTTTTTGCTGCATCTTCTTGAAAAATGTTCCGATCAGATTGAGTACAATGATCAACAGAATGAGTTTGGTCATGGTCATGAAGGGCTATTTCTTTTCGTTGTTTTCACCGGCAATGGAGGAGCGCATCTGAGTGTCTGCCATGATGTTTTTCATGCGGTAGTAATCCATGATGCCGAGATTTCCCTTTTCGAAAGCAGTGGCCATGGCCAACGGAATTTTGGCTTCATTCTCCACCACTTTGGCGCGCATCTCAGCGACTCTGGCCTGCATTTCCTGTTCGTAAGCTACGGCCATGGCACGGCGCTCTTCGGCTTTGGCCTGTGCGATCTTTTTATCCGCTTCAGCTTGATCGGTCTGGAGGAAGGCGCCGATGTTCTTGCCGATATCGACATCCGCAATATCAATAGAGAGAATTTCATAGGCGGTTCCGGCATCCAGCCCTTTTTCCAACACGGTCTTGCTGATAGAGTCCGGATTTTCCAGGACATCCTTGTGTGATTGCGCTGAGCCGATAGTCGAGACAATGCCTTCGCCTACGCGGGCGATGATGGTTTCGGAACCGGCACCGCCGACCAATCGCTCGATATTTGTCCGTACGGTTACACGGGCAATGGCTTTGACCTGAATGCCATCTTTGGCGACGGCAGAGATGAGCGGTGTCTCGATGATTTTTGGAATGACCGAGGTGTTCACTGCGTCAATGACATTACGACCGGCCAGATCAATGGCCATAGCCTGCTTGATGGTGAGCGGAATGTTCGCCTTATCAGCGGAAATGACCGCGTTCACCAGGTTGGTCATGCGATTGCCCACATTTGGGTTTTTGGTGCCGATGGCCATATAATGTGCTTCGAGCATTTCGACGCCCATCTCGTTGATGCCGTCCTTACGTGCGCTAATGAGCGGGCGGATGACAAAGTAGGGATTGATGGAGCGGAAGCGCATACCAATCAGGGAAATAATGCTGACCGTGACGCCGGAGGAGAACGCCTCGAACCAGAGCCGAACCGGGACCAGATAAAAGAAAATACCAAGGAAGATGAGTGCGCCGATAATGGCGGGGATGATGAGTAATTCCATAATCATGACTCCTTTTTTTGTCTGATTTTTAATTGTCCTGCGCTGATATCGATTATGTTGACAAGACTCCCTTTTGCAATAAAGCCGCTTTCCGAGACGGCATCATATTTTACGTTATCCACTTGGATGGTTCCGGCCGGGCGGCAATTCGTAAGAACCACGCCTGTTTTGCCGATTTGTTCTTCCAAGGGTTGTTTAAAAGAGGAGAATCCGCCGCTCTTTTTTTCGTCATCACTGCGCACAAAAGAGCGCCAGACGCGAAATTTGACGGATAGATACGCCAGGATGCCGGCCAGGATGACGCTGCCGCCGCCCAACAGAAAGGCGGTTTCTTGGCCCAGGGTCTTATAGGCGGCCACAATGGCGGAGAGAATGAAAAGACCGCCTACTATGCCTACAATGCCGCCTGGAATAAAGAGGATATCCGCCATAATCAGAATAAAGCCGAACAGGATGAGCAGAACAGCGAAAAGAATGCTCATACGGTTTGCCCCGTGATTCTACGGACCATGATTCGGTTCCCCGTGATTTCCGATACCGCTACCTGCTCCTGCCGTTCGATGAATGCGCCGTCTGAGATCACATCCATCCTTTTACCTTCAAAATCAACCGCACCGGCGGGCCGGAGGGGGGTTATCGTGGTCCCTACTCGGCCCAGAAGATAGGTGTAATCCTCTTTTCCCGGGATGAAACCGGAAGCGGTCTGTTCCGAGGTTTGGTGGCCTAATCCCTTGATGCGTGCCAAGCGTGTGGCTGAAAAGAGCGCCAGTAAAAAGAGCGGAATGGAAAGGAGAAAGAGAATGCCGATGGTCATCAGATTTTTCTTGAAGAGCAAAAGGTCCCAGGGCATTTTAGGAATGACAAAGGATTGCATGGCGAGTAAAGTGCTGATCAGGATCAGGGCGATGCCGGAAACGCCGAAGATGCCGAAACCGGGAATGATGAATAGTTCGATGAAAAGAAGGGTTAACCCGGCAATAAAGATCAGGATTTCAATGTAATCCGCCAGTCCCACGATGTATTGTGTGCCGAAAAAGAGGGCAAAGGAGGCAATGCCCAGGAATCCGTAAAACCCGAATCCCGGCGTCTTAATTTCCATGTAAATACCAAAAAGGCCGATAAGGATGAGAAGCGGTGCGATTTTATTCATCCAAATCAGGAGTTTGTCGGATCGTTTTTTCTCGATGCGGACAACGTCCTTAGGGTCTGCTTTGATAAAGGAAATCGCGTCATCCAGATTCCGAACGGTTTTTCGGGAAAAACCGAGTCGTTCCGCTTCATTGGCGCTTAACGTGAGCAGTTCCCCTTTGGGAACCAGCGTTTGCTTGCGGATAATGTTTTTTTTCTCGTTCTCGGTCAGGTCGTTGTATTCCACCCCGGTCAGGATTTTTCGAGAGCTGTCCGGAAAGGTCACTTCCACAATTTCCTTTTCCGTACTGACAAAAGCTTCGGAGAGTTTGATTGGGTAATGGTTCTTTTCCGCCAGAGACCGGAATTTGGCGCGTAATGGAGATTGAAATTTTTCGCCGAGCATTTGCGGCCCTTCCTGGCTCATCATGATGGGTGCGACATCGCCGAGCGTGGTATTTTCCATCATGACCAGATCGCGGCAGGAAAGGGCGATAAGACAACCTGCGGAGATGGCCTTTTCCTTGACAAAGGCAACGGTTGGAATCTTGATGGTTGAAATGAGTTCTACAATGTCAAAGGCGGCATCTACCCGACCGCCGAAGGTATTGATTTCAAAGAGGATTGCTTCGGGATGTTGCTTTTCCGCCTCAGCCACCGCTCGCTTTAGAAAGGTGAGCAAGGCAGGGTCGATTTCTCCATCAATCGGGATGATGATGACTTTGGAAAAGCAGATGACCGGGAGACATAATAACAGCAATAATATTTTTTTCACGCTGAGCTTTCCGGCAATAGACAACCTTTTCGAGGATATTTAAAAAAGAGCACCAACCCCGAAACACCCAATAGCGCGATATCGCGAATTAAAAGTTCCAAGGCTTCTCCCGCGCGGTTCTTATGACCCACGGAGAAACAGCCGCAATCGAATTCCAATCCTCTGGCCAGGTTGAAACCGATGGCCAAAATAAAAATGAAAAGCATGCCGGAAATAAGGAGCGCACCGGCACGTGGAAAAATACCGAGAAGAAGAGAGAGTCCGGCAACGAGCTCCACATAGGGCATGATCAGGGCGGCCGCATTGACGGCCCAGCCCGGCAGGATTTGATAACCGTAGATGATTCGGGCGAACTGATCAGGGTGCAGAATCTTGTGGATGCAGGCATATAAAAAGAGGGCGGCAAGGAGGAGTCGGGCGCAGAGTTCTATCCAGGGAGAATGAAGGAGGAAAATGGCTTTATTGGACATCAGTATATAAACTATGAAATGTTTCATACGAATCAAGGGTACTATTTAGCTATTTTATTA
>MGVN01000014.1 GCA_001800515.1 Elusimicrobia bacterium RIFOXYB2_FULL_49_7
GGCCGGCTTCATCAACCCCGGCGACGGCCGCATAACCTTTTGACCGGTAGTGATCGTCGAAATCGTACAGGAGCATATTATGCACGGCAAAACAGTCAATAATAGCAGCTTGTGATTGCCGTGCCGTTAACGCAACGGGCGGCAAACCGTGATTTTTTAAACGAAACATTCATGCCGGCGCAAAGAAGTATAAAAATGTAGCTGCAGAGCTTGCTCTGCCTGAAGTTGACTTTACATTAAAGACAAACGAAAGCAGAGCAAGCTCTGCAGCTACAAAACCAAGGCAAAAATCAAACAAAATTATCGAAGCGTTTTGAGAATTTTCAAATGAAAATCTGCTACTGTGCTTCTGCGATGCGGGCGGCTTTTCCGGAAAGCTGGCGCAAATAATAGAGTTTCGAACGGCGCACCCTGCCGCGGCGCAACACTTCCATTTTTTCTATACGCGGCGAGTTAATCGGGAAAATGCGTTCTATGCCGATGCCGTAGGATACTTTTCGCACGGTAAACGTCTCGCCCATGCCGGCGCCGCGATGCCTTATCACAATACCCTCGAACGGCTGGATACGCTCGTTATCGCCTTCGATAACCTTGAAAAATACCCGCACCTGATCACCCGAACGGAACGCCGGCAGTGATTTTTTCTGCGCTGATTCGATCTCTGAAATAATTGACATTAGCTGTTACCTTACCTTTCTCTGTTTCTTGTATTTTGCAAGTATATCCTTATCTTTATCGCTTAACTTAACTCCGGCAAGAAGATCCGGCCTTTTTAACAACGTTGCGCACAGCGACTGTTCGCGGCGCCACTGCTCAACCATGGAATGATGGCCCGAAAACAATATTTCAGGCACTGCACGCCCGCGGTACTTTGCGGGCCTGGTAAAATGCGGATAATCAAGCAGGCCGTTATAAAACGAATCGCGCTCGACTGAATCCGCTTCCTTTACCACGCCGGGAAGCATCCGCACCACACTGTCAATTAACACCATGGCCGGCAATTCACCGCCGGTCAACACGAAATCACCGATTGAGATTTCCTGGTTGAGCCATGCAAGCGCCCGCTCGTCAACGCCTTCGTAATGCCCGCATAAAAGCACAAGGCGCCTGTAACGCGCCAGGCGGCGAACCATGTCCTGGTTAAGCTGCCTGCCCTGCGGCGAAAGATAAATTGCCAGCGGCTCCGTAACCTTTGGCCAGGCCGGCATATTCTTCTTTATGCGCACGCCCGCATTTTTTAGCGCACGGTATATGGGTTCGGGCTTCATTACCATGCCCGGCCCACCGCCAAACGGCCGGTCATCAACCGAGTGGTGCTTGTCGTCGGTAAAGGAACGTATATCCGACAGCCGTATGTCAATTATATTTTTTTCCCGCGCCTTTTTTAACAGGCTTTCCGTTAAAGGCCCGGAAAACATGCCGGGAAAAATCGTGAGGATATCAACCCTCAACAGGCTCATATATCTCTTTTAATCCCCTGGGCAGATCAACGACAATCGCTTTTTTTCCCACGTCTACGGAAACTACTACGCCTTTCAATGCGGGAATCAACATTTCCCTGGAATCGGAACGCACTATCCAGACGTCGTTCGCGCCGGTGGGAAGAACGTCAAAAAGCGTCCCCAGTTTTTCTCCGGCGACGGTAAACACCTCGCTGCCTACGATTTCTGCTGTCTTCCACGAACTACTCACGGCAGCGGCCTCCCGGGCCAAAACTATTCAACAATCTCGACGGTGGCACGCTTGTCCATCTTGGCCGAGGCCGAATTTACGATTACACGTATGGCCTTAATGATCCGGCCTTCCTTGCCGATCACTTTTCCGCGGTCGCCTTCGGCAACCTTCAACTCTATAACCGTGGCTTTTTCGCCCTTTATTTCGTTAACCTCGACATTATCGGGATGATCCACTAACGCCTTGGCAATAAAAAGAACCAGTTCTCTCATAAGTCGCCCTCCTCAACACCGCCAGTCGCCGGCAAACCGGCGAAATAGCGAATTAAAGTCACAAAACCCATGTATAACAAAGGGGGTTCGCGATTGTCCAACAACTCTCATTCTGTTGTGGAATTGAGGTATCAGATATTCGCTGCCAGCCTTTTGAAGTTGAAAGCGGCTTTATGCCGCAAACAATTTTTATGGCCTGCATCCCCCGCTATATCAGACGATATGTTCCGTTATTAAACCGCCTTGGGAGCGGTTCTCATTAACGAAGCAACTGTTCTGGAAAGCTGAGCGCCCTGTTTAACCCAGTATTCAACACGCTCCTGCTTTATCGTAACCTTGTTTTTTTCAGCCAACGGGTCATACTGACCGAGAATTTCTATCGGCTTGCCGTCCCTTCTGGAACGCCTGTCAATAGCTACTACCCTGTAATACGGCCTGTTGGGACGTCCTAGTCGTTGCATACGTACGCGCACTGTCATTTAAGTAATTCACCTCCGATACTTTAACCTACAATTATCTATTATAGCTTGAAAAATCATAATTGTCAATTAACCGACGACAATACCCGCTTCAGCCCGCGGAGGGCGGCGGCGGGGTTGCCGGCGCCGTAGATTGCCTGGCCTGCAACCAGCACGTCCGCGCCGGCGCTGACGGCATCCGGCGCCGTGGACAACTGAATGCCTCCGTCTACCTGCAGCCGGCAATTGAGTTTCTTTTTGGTGATATAGCCCCGCACAGCTTTTATCTTATCAAGGCTTGAGCGCTGAAACTCCTGGCCGCCAAATCCCGGCTCAACGCTCATAACAAGCGCCACATCAAGCAATGAAAGCAGCGGAAACAGAGTTTCGACTTTAGTTTTAGGCCGGATGGAAACTCCAACCTTCAAGCCCGCGCGCTTGATTTCCCTGATTAACTTGCGTGCGGAAACTGCGGCCTCGGCATGGAAGGTTATAAGGTCGGCGCCAGCTTTTGCGAAGCTCTGCCAATAGGCATCGGGACGGCCTATCATCAGGTGGACGTCGAACAACAGTTTTGAATGGGGCCTTATACTTTTTACAACCGCAGGCCCTATGGTAAGATTCGGCACGAAATGGCCGTCCATTACGTCAATATGCAGCCAGTCCGCACCCGCTTTTTCCACGGTAGCGATATCCCTGCCCAAATGCGAAAAATCCGCCGATAATATAGAGGGTGCGATAAGAATTTTCATTTATTTTACTTCCCGTTGTTCGACCAGGATGTTGTTGATAAATACGCGCACGCGGGCATTGCCGGTGGGGTTTATCGGTATTTCCAGCTTGCTGCCGGGGGTACGTTCGCCTTTAAAAATCTCGTGTTCACCGGTTTCGTCAATCAATGTAAAACGAATCTGGCGGTTGGCATCACCCTGCGGCACTTCGTAGTAGAATATCTTTCCGGCGCCGGCGGGCAGGTTGTTTTCACCTGTGCCTGCTACGAAAATTACGGCT
>MGVN01000015.1:0-789 GCA_001800515.1 Elusimicrobia bacterium RIFOXYB2_FULL_49_7
AAAAACACCACATACCGAGAACCATCCCATGCCGTCCCCCGCAGTACCACAACAGCCCGCTATTAAACAACAGATCGGTACCGGTGGGGGTAGCCTGCCCCCACAGCCACTAGGGGCACCTAGGGGTATGGCCGCCGGCACGCCGGCGGCCATCGCAACGGCAACACCACAAACACCTAAAACCCCAAAACAGGTTAAAGTAGTGGTTGTGGATAGTACCGCCGGGTTAGCCGCGGTTGAAAAAGAGGTGGCCGGTGAACCGGTTATTGTTGTTGATATAGGGGTGGCGGGAAACGCTGAGCCAGGAAGGTTTCATGGTGATATGCGGTATCTCGCGATTGGGACTGACCAAAAAGTGTTTATTATAGATCTTGTAAAAACATCTAATATAGCGCTGGTAAAACAAATCATATTACGGCGCGGGGTGATAGGTCACGATCTTAAACACGGGTTTCATTATTGCTATAAAAAGTACGGGTTTATCGCGCCGCATATGTTTGATGTGATGGTTAACGCGCAGCTTTTAGAGAAAGGGTTTCATGACACATACTACCGGCTTGAAGATATAGTGCTTAAATGGTTGTCTATAAAAATGATGGTCTTATCGGCAAAAGATATCACCAGCGCTGACATAAAGTCCAATGTGCCACTACAGGTTAAGATAAGCGAGCGGTGTAGTGTGGTGAAAATGGTGTATACAGTGTTAAAAGACCACATTAACACCGCGGCTTATAATACATCATTATCAGAAAGTGTTAGTAAAGAGTATGTCTCAGTGTTTGGTGTGCA
>MGVN01000015.1:800-4131 GCA_001800515.1 Elusimicrobia bacterium RIFOXYB2_FULL_49_7
GCCCCTATTAAAGGGGATGGTGAACTGACCCTTGAAGAAGAGTGCGCGGTTTTGACAGAGCTAGGGTTTTGTAAGCCAGCAGGTGACAAAAATACAGGAAAAACGTCCGGGACCGGTAATGACGTAGCTTTGCCTACGCACGTGGTTAACGCTAAAGACAGCGAAATAGAAGCGATCAATACACCGGTGTCTAAAGCGTTGATATCGTTACGGCGTAAAAAACGGAACCGTGATTTTGGGGTACGGGTAGAAAAACGGTGTTGTAACGGACGGGTTTTGCCTGAACTCGTACAAATACGTACCCCCCAAGGGCGGCTGGCTATTACGAACCCCGATCTTGAGAACGTACCCCAAGACGGGAGCTGGGGGCCGTTGTTTTATCCGTCACCTGGGAACGTATTTGTGTACGCTGACTACTCTCAGTTACATTTTAGGATTATCTGTGCGATTACCGGTGAACCGGTAATGCGGTGTGAGTTTGAACAGAAAGTGGATCTGCATAAAGAAATGGCAAAACTCATTAAAGGGAGCCCTAATGTTAGTGATGAAGAGCGGCAACGGGCAAAAGCGGTCAATTATAAGATACTGTATGGGATGTCCGGAGAATCGTTAGTAAAAGCGGTTAAAGAGACGCATAATATCGTACTTACGCTGCCGGAAGCAAATAGGTATATACAGCAGTTTTATAGCAAGTATCAACACATAAAGAAGTACCGGGACGATGCGGTTCTAACGTACCGATCATCCGCGAAGGTGTACCTTAAAAGCCTGTACGGGCGGGATATGTGCGCAGAGAAGTTTACTCAAGGGTTGTGTTACCCGGTGTTAGGTACTGAGCCGGATATGCTAAAAGCCGCCTGTGTGTTTATTAGGCAAGACCTGTTTAAAAACAAGATCAAAGCGCGGGTGTGTTTAACGGTGCGTGATGAGATAATTATTGAAGGGCAAAAAGACGCAGGGGAACGTATTGCGTGCATTTTACAGTCTGCTATGTGGAAGGCGGCCCATCTCGTGGGCATCCCTATGGCGGTAGATGATATTAAAACAGTGGTGAGTGATCAGGTTACATAGAATATGAGGGTAGAGGTGTTATATTATGAATATTGTATTAGTAGTAGCGTTGGCGATGATTGTTATGATTCATTCTGGTGTCCATGACAAAGAAGCCACTAATCGGTTAAAAGAGATTAACAGCGGAAAAGAGGTTAATGAGGAAACCGTGGTGACGAAGCCAAAAGAAATGACCAATGAAGAGTACCGCGATTCCCGGAAGTATGTTTTTGCGGTGACATCAGTGACCGCGCGCGGTGAGCTGGTTACGGGGTGGGTGAAAAAGAAAGAAGCGCGGGACCGAAAGCTTTATATTCTTAGCGATCCTTCCGTTTCGGCACAGGAGTCAAGGAACCAGATTGAACAAGATGCGCTTAATAATATTCGTAACGTGAGCCGTGATAACAATGTGTATAATGTTGAGTATCAAAGGCAGGAGGCAACACGGTCGTTTAACACCTTTATGCAAAATAGGGGTGCTGACCCTAATATCACCATTCCTGCAACCCCGCCCCCACAGATACAGCAGTTTAAGTAAAAGGGTGGCTTTTTGGTGGGGTAGGGTTGAAGGTGTAAGAGAAAATAAGACCAAATGGTTAAAAGAATACAATAAACAACAGGAGCGTGTCATGAAAAAGGTATCCAGCAGTAGCATGGTAGCGGTGGCGGTGATGGTATGGTGTTTAAGCTTCGGAGCGATCGTTGGCAATGGGGCGGTCTATAAAACTCCCCGGGATTTGTTTGACAAGTATAGTGAATCATTTTCCGCATACGCGCAAGCGGATAAAGAGCTCCAGTTCTCGCAATTTATGCATCCGGAAGCTCTTAAGATGTTTAAAGAAGGGATGACGGTCGAAATTGATGGGCAACGGCAGCTGAGCCCGGTTATTGCCATGGGTATGACCTACGATAACAGTAAAGTTGATGAAAAAAGCATTATTAAACAGGATGAGGATAAGTTTTATGATAGTATCTCCGGGTTAATGAGAGGCCCTGAAAAGGATCTTTATAAACATTTTAAGATAAACTATCTTGGTGAAGTTGCTCAAGGAGAGAGTGTCCGTCATATAGTGTATAGCACCGCTGTAAATTACGATAAATACCAGTTCAGTAAGGTTTCCATTATAACGGTCAAAAAGTATAAGGATGGGTGGCTTATGATGTTGCCGCCAGAGACTGAAGAAAGGATGTTTATGATGAAACTTCTCCATGACGCTGCAGCAACTACGGGAGAATAAGCGGGAGGTATTAATTGTGGGGGGAGTAATATGAGAATATATTTAAGTATAATCGTAGTGTTTGTTTTATTCATTAGCGGGAATGCCGCGGTAACTGCAGAGAAAGTAGGATTAGAGAAGCCGGTGTTAGTTACTGCCGGTAATTACGTATCGTTGTATGTTTCTGATCTTAAAGCCCAGTATTTTAAAGATTACAAAACAAATCAGTTAAATAATGTTCTTTGTGAGTATGAAGGAAGTAAGGTCACCATACATTACATATTTATGCCGGCATCTTTGTTTCAGTCGGCACTAGGAAAATCAGTGCCCATATCTAGGTATGTTAACACTATCAAATCGTTTAACAGGGATTTAAGGGTGTTTCTTGATCGTGAAACATGGGGTAAAGAAGTAGTTGTAGAGTACAAAACATATTTTACCAATAATGGGAAAGACCAACACCCGCTTGATTTAAGTAAATACATGGATGAGCATAAAGATGTTCGCTGAGAGATAATCGTATTAAGGAAGGTCATAGGCATTCATGAAATTAATATACGTTACCGATCTACATGGAGATAATGGGAAGTACCAGCGGCTCGTAGAGCTCGCTGCACAATACCGCCCTGATGTGGTTATAAACGGTGGCGATATGCTGCCTAATAATGAACCAGATGACCTCTATTACATACAGAAGGAATTCATTTCACACGAGTTAAAAGGTCATTTTAAAGCATTTAGTGAAATGAAGATACATTATCTATGTTGCCTTGGAAACGATGATTTACAGGCACTAGATGGACTATTTCAGAAAACCTGTGCGTATTTCCCGTATATCAAGTATATGGCAAATGAAAAGGTAAAGATTAAAGATCATGAGTTTATCGGATTCAATCTTGTTAAAGATTACCCGTTTTTATTAAAAGATAGGTGTAGATTAGATACTCCTTCAGATACCGTAGACTATCAGCTTGGTAAAGGTATCTATTCTACCGTAAATGGGTTTACTGAGATTACAGATTGGGGTAGTCATGTTAAAACGCTCCCTTCTATAGAATGTGAGC
>MGVN01000015.1:4165-4330 GCA_001800515.1 Elusimicrobia bacterium RIFOXYB2_FULL_49_7
CACCATATACATTATACATGGGCCGCCGGCGAATATAGGGCTTGACGTGTGTAGAAACGGCGAAAAAGCAGGGTCTCAGGCTATATACCGGTTCTTAGAGAAGCATCAACCTCAAATAGCGTTACACGGACATATTCATGAATCTCCTGATATTTCAAAAAGATG
>MGVN01000015.1:4360-6627 GCA_001800515.1 Elusimicrobia bacterium RIFOXYB2_FULL_49_7
CGCTGAGCGCCATGATAAATAAAAAACAGGATTATTACCACACTTGCGGGAAATGTGGGAGCACTGATGGTGTTAAGGTGTATACTATAGATATGAGCGAGGAATGGTCAGGGATGGGCGAAAAACTGCAGCTCTGTGTGGTTTGCGCAAAAAAGTTAAAACGCGGTATTGATAAGTATGTGGTCATTTGGAAAAAAAAGCCGCTTAAGAAAGGGAGTTAAAAAGCATCAACACTAAGCGCGGCACAAGAGGAGACCATGAGTTTATTCGATAAACTTAAAGCTCGGATGCATTACTTATTTGGCATTAAGTTAATTAACAAAGCAGAGTACGCTTCTGCAGTCAATGAGATCACCACCGCAATCTCAGTGTCACCAAAGCCTGAGTATTACAAGAACCGTGGGTATGCCCAACTCATGCTGGGGAATCTTAACGAAGCATACCTTGACCTTAACCACGTAATCGGGGATGCTACTACCACCATCACCGATCCTACCGCGTACTATATCCGTGGAAACATTTATACCGCGCGCCGGGAGTATTCCTTAGCATTAAGGGATTACAAAGAAGCCATGCAACTTAAACCCAAGTATCACGATGCAATGAACAACGCCGCAACGGTGTGTGAGAAGTTAAAGAAAAAAGACGAAGCGCTCCAGTATTACGGTCAGGCGATCAAGGCAACGCCAGGCAACGGAGCGTATCTGTTTAACCGTGGAACATTTTATTGGGAAACCAACCGCCGAAAAGAGGCGGTTGCTGATTTTGAACGTGCGGCCCGGTTGGGGGACAAAGACGCTCAGGCAGCGCTTAAAAGGGTGGGGAAGGGGTTCCTCATAACAAAATCGTGGAAGTAGTAGGGTAGTCTCTTTAGATCACCACTGTAAAAGGAGAAAGATATGCTTCGTCATGCGAAATTCATATTACTTATAGCATTAGTCGGAATGACCTATATGGGAACATTTATTACCGGTGTTCATGTTGGGCAAACTACCGACCAATACGTAGCTGTACAAACGGTCGGTCTCCATAACATACTGCGTATAGAGAAAATAGAAAAACAATATGATTTCAGTAAGTTGGTAGATAGGCCCTGGTATTCGAATGTATTGCACTTTGTAAAAGGAGTGATACTGATTATGTTGTATGGTCTCTTTATAATTGGTGTCATTGTGGGGGGCATAGCCGCCGAATCCCACCATTGGGAGTGGTATGAGTGGTTTAAAGGTGTGATGATAGACTTGTTCTGTGCTTTCTTAGACGCATTTCCTTTAGTTGCCATCATAGTTGTTTATGTGATCATTGAGGCAGTAGCAAAACATATGGGGTATAGGATGATACTCAACCCGTATGTGGCAAAATCTGTTGTGGTAGTAACCGCACTATATATTCTCGCGGCTTATTTTGTGATAAAAGAAAACACATAACGTATAAAATAAAGGTAGGTATTCAATATGAGAAATGCTACACAAGAAGAGATAAATGACCTTATTCAATATAGCGCTGATCTCTGTTTAGACTCCAATGTTGAAGAAGCAAAAACGGTGGTTGAGAATGCATATATTTGTGTATTTGAGGACTACTCAACCGGCGGCCCGGGGTGGGCAGGTAAGGTTATGATCGTGCTTTGGGATGGGAGCCCGGAAGAATACGAGGCGTATAACTGGGAAGATGGCAAGTTGGTGTTTATTGAACAATTTGAAGCCCTCGCGATCGGCCATAAAGCATTTATGCAAGCCCGGGAAAAGAGAAGTGTCTCAGAAAAAAGCGAAGAACACCATGAACATCCTGATTAAACACAGGATGTTCATGGGAGCAAACCAAATTATTGGCGATTCTGTTATTCGGATATTGATAAATATTTTCAACATATATCAAAATATCCCCTATAACATATATGTGAGAACATATATTTTACAGAAAGAGGTGTCCTTATGGGTAAACGATTACTGTTGTTGGCGGTGGTTGTATTAAACGCTTCAATGCTGTTTGGGGCGTGGGATATTAGCAGTATAGATGCCGGAGACAGCCAAGAAGGTGTTTATACCGCGCTTGCGGTTGATGCTGAATGCAAAGTGCACGTTGCCTATACTGAGGCCATTGACGCTGATCTAAAGTACGCCTATTTTAACGGGGTGAGCTGGTCAACAGCAACTATAGATACTGATTGGAATCAGGATGATGTGTCTATCGCGATCGATTCTAGCAACCGGCCCCATATTGCCTATTGTAATTATGATAGTGTAGGTGTTAAGTACCGGTTGCGC
>MGVN01000016.1:0-16978 GCA_001800515.1 Elusimicrobia bacterium RIFOXYB2_FULL_49_7
ACCTCCGTCAGACTCCGTTTCTCCGCCGCTTGCCAGGCAACCAGCGAGGTGTACCAACTGCCCACAATTCCACGGCCGGACGCAGGTGACACGCCCAACTTCTCCTGATCCGCCACCGAAAGAGTGCTGCTTTCCGTATCCTGCCCAATCACGGAGAACGAATGGCCGGATGCGTCCCGAAAAAGATCGTACTGTCGAAAGGTCCCAATAGAAAGTGGAGCCGCCAACGTAAGCGTAAAAGGCCCTGTTCCCTCAACGGAAACAACCGAGACTTCCTGGAAACGGTTGCCCAACGTGTGATAAATGTCCTGAGCAGGATAGAGAAGAACCGTAAGACTTAAGACTATCAAAAGAAAATAGTGCGGCATAGTAAATTACCTCCTCACAAAGGGCGGGATATATTGATAAATACTGTTACAATTTAGCTTTTCACAGGTTTCAAGTCAAACAGGAATTAGCGTCTTTTTCGCTGCTTTTCCCCGCTTGTAGCGGACAGACGAAAAGAGCTTCCATCAAACATAACAAAAAAAAATTGAAAGGCCGTTTTATTATTTTACCTTGTAATGAATATCGCAGAACCTATTGTGCTCTCGACCGAAGAGCAGACGCGCATCCAGCTCTGGGCACATGGAAGAAGTTTCCCTTTGCGCTTGGTTCAACGTGCAAAAGTCATTCAAATGGCTGCCGAGGGAAAACCTTCACCTGATTGTGGACAATTATGGTACACACAAACATCCTCGCGTACAATCTTGGCTCAGACGGCATCCACGATTCCACCTGCATTTTATTCCAACTTCGAGTTCTTGGTTGAACCGGATCGAGCGCTGGTTTCGCGAAATTACGGAAAAACGTATCCATCGCAGAATTTTCAGAAGCGTACCAGACTTGATTGCCGCTATCGAAGAGTATCTGGCCAATCACAATCAAAACCCTCGGGTTTTCATATGGAGCGCCCCCTTGGATAAAATTCTGGACAAGATTTCCAAATGTAAAGAAGCGTTAGACTCACTACACTAGCGAGTTTACATATTAACAAAAACATCGTTATCAAAGTGTCCATGCCATTTATGAATTTGAGAAGAATGTCACAGGGGTAATGCCTAATTCTGTTATATTTCAATACACCTATCTTTATGGCATGTGCTTTGCTATAAAATATTTAGAACGCCAATCCTTTCCTGCAAAAACCGTCTTGGGAATGGAATAAACCAGAATGCTGTTTCTACAAATAAGAGGAGGTCAAATGGAAGAAAATAATGCTCCGAAGAGCCGTCTGGCATTTTTTGTAGTTATCCTGCTGATGGTAACCACTCTTGCCGTCATTGTGACGCTTCAAAATGCGGCTTCCATTGGTGTGGGTTTTTTATTCTGGCATTTTGAAAGCCCGCTCGCTGTCGCGCTTCTGATTGCCTTTGCCCTCGGCCTCAGTACGGGCCTTCTGGCTATGTTGCCATCCACGCTCAGGAGAAAGCAGCAAATCGCTTACTTGGAGCAACGGGTCGGCGGACTGGATATCAATTCGACAAGACAGTAATACATGGTATACGAACAACGGAATAAAAAAAAGGGGAAAAAGATGGAAAACAACGAAAACGCTGTGACCAAAAATGTTCGGGAAACCGTGGTCAATCCTGCGGAAAAGATGAGCAGTGTGAAGGACAAGGTCTTCGAGAAAACCGGGCCCGTGAAGGACAAAATCACTGACAAAGCTACGGAAATTTCGCAGGCCGCTGAAAAGAAGGGCAAAGACATAGGGCAAAAAGTTGAGAACCTGTCGCACCAAGCGGTTCTGACAGCTAAAAACGCCTGGCAGGGCCTCAAAGAAGGTATCAGCGAGGTGCGTGACAAGAAAAAAGAATAACCGTGCCTGTGGCACTCCCCTGCGGCTCCTGCGGTTTTGTCCGGTCATTGCGGCCCTCACATGTCGTAAAGCTCCAAAGTGCCGCCTGCCGGGCAAAAAGCTGTACCATGTCCGGCATCAAGGGGTAAGGCCGATGACCGTATCGTGCGACTGGCATCGTGAATCGTCTTAAGTCAAGGAACCCTCGCCTTCTATGACCGATTTATATTCATCGACATCACAGGAAAATCAGTTTGTTATAAGTCTGCCTGAGCTTTTCAATCGGGACTGGGTCAGCCGGTACGCTCTTTCACATTTGCGGGAGGTCAAACCGGTTGTTCTGGATTTCGCAGGTGTCAGGGAGATCGACACCAGCGGGATTTCCTTGGTACTTCTCTTAAAAAGAGGGCACGAGACCCTGGGCCGGAAACTTGTCCTCAGGAATATCTCCCGGCCTCTCCTGGCCATCATTTCTTCCGTTCCTGGACCCCTCGCTGCGGAGTCCAAGCCGCCAAAGGAAAAATTCTCGGCCTTCGTGGGATCCCGTACCATCGCGGCCGCCGCCACTGCAGCAAGCGCCCTCTCCACTCTGGCCGAAATTCTTTACTGGGGCACCCTCGGTGCGTTTAAGAAACTGGACCTGAAGAAAGGCGCTCTTGTCGAACAAATGTTTCAGCTTGGTTTTAAAGCGCTCGGAATTGTCGCCCTGCTTTCACTACTTATTGGGGTTGTCCTTGCGCTGCAAACCGCGATTCAGCTTCGTATGTACGGCGCCGGAATTTTCCTTGCACCGATGATAGGCCTTACCATGATTCGTGAACTCGGGCCCATGCTGACCGCCATCATTCTTGCCGGCAGGACCGGCAGCGCTACCACAGCCGAAATCGCGACCATGGTGGTCGGCGAAGAAGTGGATGCGCTTAAAACCATGGGCATCAACCCCATTCAGTTTGTGCTGGTTCCCAAATTATGGGCCATCACACTCACCATGCCTCTGCTCTCCATCATAGCAACCGCCGCCGGAATCACGGGCGGTTTCCTGGTAGCCCTTTTTTATCTGGATATCTCCCCGGGCCTTTTCTGGAACCAATTCACACAGCATGTCTATATCAAGGACGTGGCCGCGGGCATCGTCAAGTCAGTCGTTTTTTCGTGGCTGATCATCTGGATCGGGGCATTCTACGGACTGCGGGTACGCGGGGGGGCGGAAGCGGTGGGCCGCGAAACCACGGCAAGCGTGGTGACCGGGATATTCATCATCATTATCACGGACGCAATCTTTTCATTTGTTTTCTGAGATATTATTTATGACACACCTCCCCATCGTTGAAGCGGACCATATCACCGTTCACTATGGTCAACATACCGTCCTGAATGAGGTGTCCGCGGAATTTATGCCGTCACAGATTACCGTAATTCTGGGCACTTCGGGTTGCGGAAAAACCACGCTGCTGAAAACACTGGTGGGTCTGCTGACACCCGTCTCAGGGCGAGTCCGCCTGTTCGGACAACCCTTGGCGGATCAGGATGCTCCCGCTACCCGGGACATGCTAAAAAAGACCGGTATGCTTTTCCAGAACGGGGCCCTTCTCGGAAGCCTTACCGTGGCGGAAAATGTGGCTTTGCCGCTCACGCTGCATTCCGCATTGCACCATGACATCATTGATGAAATTGTCCGTATCAAGCTCTCCCAGGTCGGCATGCCCCAAGCCGCCAATCTATACCCGTCCGAACTCTCCGGCGGTATGCGCAAGCGTGCCGCCCTTGCCCGCGCCCTGGCGCTTGAACCGCCGCTGCTTTTCTGCGACGAACCTTCGGCCGGACTCGACCCCGTCACTTCCGCCGGCCTGGATGAGCTTCTGCTCAAGCTCCGCGAATCCCTGGGGATTACTATTATTGTGGTTACGCATGAATTATTGTCCATCCAGCGTATCGCGGATTCCATTTTGTTCTTGCATAAAGGTTCGGTGTTATACAGTGGCACCCTTGAGAAGGCCCGTGAAGCGCAAACCGGGCCGATTCATGATTTTTTCGCACGGCACGAATCCGCCACACCCGAAAGCATAAACGACGCCGGTAATTTCATTGTGGAGAATATTCTATGAGCATTACAGCTTCCCAGAAGGCCCGGCTCGGTGTGTTCATGGTTGGCGGGGCCGTCTGCCTGCTATTGTTTATCGCAATTCCCATCGGCTTCAAGCTTATCGATCACCAGAAGGTTTTCTGGGCTTCTTTTGAGGGCGAATCGCTCTCCGGACTTGAAGAGGGCGCGACCGTAAAATTTCACGGAGTACCGGTCGGAAAAGTCGATCGAATTTCGTATGATCCCGCCAACCTCCTCAAAGTAAAGGTGAAATTGAAAATCCAGGAGGACTTTCCGGTGAAGACCGATATGTTTGCCCAAACCGGAGCCATGGGGATTACCGGACTCAAATATGTGGAACTGCTTGGCGGAACCAACGAAGCCCTTCCATTGAAGCCCGGATCCGACATTCCAACAAAAAAATCCATGATGGCGACCATCACCGGAAAGGCCGAGGTGATAATGGGAAAAATAGAGCTGTTGCTCAATCATCTCAACGCAATCACCGAGCCTGATTCTTTAATGGGCATAAAAAAAATCGTGGACAACACGGCCATGATCAGCGATGATGCACGTGAGTTTCTCGCCGTCCTGCGACCCAATGTTGAGAAAATCGCCGGTTCGTTCCAGGATGTCGCATTGCGAATCGACAGCATTTCACGCGATGTAAAGGCCATTACCGCGGAAACCAACCAATCCATCGCCGGCGGAAAAATGGGCCGAATCCTGCTTTCGGTCGATTCCGCCGCACGCTCCATGCAGCAGCTCTCAGTGGACCTGTCGCTGATAGTAAAACAGTCGCGCGAGGACATCATGGTATCCATGGAAAACCTGCGGGAAACGCTCGAAAACGCCAACGAGCTCACCAAAGTGCTTGCCGAGAACCCGTCGCTGCTACTGAAAGGCGAACAACAGAAGGAAAGAGAGGTACGATGAAAAAGAAGATTCCTGGCGGAATTATTCCGTTTTGCCTGCTCATGGTCTTATTCGCGGCAGGATGCGGCACACTTCCCATAAAAAAATATTATTTGCTTAATTATATTCCCACGCCCCCGCAGGCCCGGCTGAATGAGGCGCCGTATCCGTTTACCCTCCGTCTTAAGGAGTTCAGCATCGAAGATGCCTATGCCCGTCCGCAAATCGTGTACCGGCAGAGCCCGTATGAGCTTCAATTCTACTTTTACCAGGTGTGGGCGGTAAAACCCGCGCAAATGATTAATGATCTCGTTTTCAAGCATCTCGCCGCGATGAACCTCATCCGTGCCGTTGTTCGCAGATATGACGGGGGTGCAAAGCCGGATTTTGAGCTCAGCGGCGCCATAGAAGCTATTGATGAAT
Organism: Elusimicrobia bacterium RIFOXYB2_FULL_49_7; assembly: GCA_001800515.1. The sequence goes on from MGVN01000016.1 coordinate 5,262, forward strand.
ACGATAGTGAGGAGGTCTGGTTCGCGCACATGGCCCTCCGGTTCCGCCTCACCCGACTTACGGACGGCAGGGTCATTTATACCCGCAGGTTCGACAACCGCAAACGGGTGTTCCAGAACAATCCCCAGAATGTGGTCAAGGAAATGTCGGCGATAATGGAATTTATCATGGATCAGGTTGTCGGCGACCTTGATACCATATTGAGCAATGAAAACGGGCATCCCGGAAACCCAATCCAGCCTGTTCCGGAATCCGAGGCTCCAGTGATGGACCTGCCGGCGGACAGCGGCAAAACAGGGGCGCGTTAAGCATGGCCGTTCAAATCAATTTGGTTTTGAGGCTTCTTCCGGTTTTCCTCATGGTCATTGCGGCATCCCTGTTCGCTGACCGGCCACCGGAACTGCCCGGTGATGATATCAGCAGTGCATACGTTCAAAAAATAATTCCTCAGGATAGTATCGCGTTAAAAGCGCCGCCCTCCGCCACAACGGACGCAACCTCCTGGTTGGAGGAGGCGATGAAGACCTGGAACGCCCCCTCCTTGTCGGAGCAAATCGCTTCGGACAACATCAATATCCCGGTAGGTAAGGGAGCGATTTTCGTCCCGCGGTTCAGCGAATCGGGCCTGGAGCCCGATATTGAAATACTCGATTCCGTCGGGAATATTGCCGGCCGTGGAAATTCGGGCCGGAATTTCGCGGTTCTTCCGGGCCGGTATTATGTAATACACGGCAGCGGGCCTTCTAAACAGCGGCTTGTTCACACAATAGATGTCATTGAAGGCAAACCCATCCCCGTTATCCCGGATTGGGCCGGCCTGTCCATCAACGTGGTGGATGAAAACGGCATTGCTATCCGTGGAGAATACGAGCTTACGCGCATCGATACTTTTATTCCTTTTGGCCGCGGATACGGCCCGGACCCTAATCTGGGCGAGGAAACCAAGACCTGGATTCTTAAACCGGGTCTCTATAAAATTATCGGCACGGGCGAGAACTATAATACCCTTAAGAATTTCGTGACGGTGCAGCTTTTGCCTGGCCGTTTCATAAAGTTTCTACTTGTTGAGGACCCGGCCGCTTTTAATAAAATAACGGGGGGCGGAATTGTGGACATGCAAGCTTCCCAGAACCTCGCCAAATTCTGGAAATATGGGATTGATATTGGCGGAAATATCCTGTTTAACGCGAAGATTGATTATCTGCAGCAGGAAAACAATACCACGACCTCGACCATCACGGTGCTGCTGAATTCCTGGTTTCGCTATGAACAAGCCCCTTATGACTGGAACACCAACCTTAAACTGGACGAAGGATTCACCCTTTCGGAAATAAATTTAAGGCATCCAAGTGAGACCTTCATTGAGCCCAGTATCGACGAACCGCGCCTCACCTCGCTTTTTATCTGGCGATTTTTATCATGGTTTGGTCCCTACGGCCGGTTTGAGGCGACCTCCGCCATTTTTCCCAAGCGCGTATTTCCTGATCAGACCAACAACAAGCCCTTCTTTTATCTGCTCAACGAAGATGGGACAAGGGCCCTCTACGACACCATCAGCATACCGCGCGAACGGGAACCCTCCTTTTCTCCCATGGAACTTACCGGCAGTTTCGGAACAAACATGGACCTGATTAAAGCCCGGTACATAGAGGCGCGCCTGAGGACCGGATTGGCATACGAATTCCTTCATGCACGGAGGCAATACAAGATAGTTGACACTTCAGCTATTGATGCGGCTGTTCGTCAGAATGATTCATCACAGATAGCCAAGAGCACCATCCTTATGTCGGTACCGGCCATTACCGCGAACGCCGCCGGTCCGGAAGCCGCGGCTGTTTTGGATTTACGTATCGGCAGCTGGGGGACGGCAAAGTCGGAAGTCCGAATCTTTCTTCCCCTTGTACCTGTGGAAGACAGAGGAATCCCAAAACTTTATATCTTAAGCATCCTGAGCTGGCGGATTTCACGGGCAGTCACACTTGACTACCAGTACTCCTATTCATTCAGCGATCTGCAGTCGGGAAAGAAAAAACAGTCAGAACACCGTTTGATTATCCGGTACTCATATGCCAGCCGATAACGGTTGGCACAAAACCGACATTATGCACGAAGTGATTCATCTGGCCAATCACAATCAAAACCCTCGGGTTTTCATAAAGAAGCGTTAGACTCACTACACTACCTATTTACCGGCTGAAAACCATCGTTTTCGTCAGCACCTGATTACCCGCCCTGTAAACCGCATAATAGATTCCCGAGGATAATGTCCGGTCCGGTTTCCAGGTCTCCCGGTAAATCCCCGAAGGCTTTTCACCGCTAATAAGCGCTTTAACAAGCTTCCCCCGGACATCGTAGATTTTTAAAGACACATTCCCCTTGGCCTTAAGTCCGAATTGAAGGACGGTCGCTTCTGAAAAGGGGTTGACGGAGCTACTGAAGAGGGAGGACGATGGGGCCGCCGACGCAGCAACGCCGGACCAATTACCGACGGTAATGGTTACCGTTTTCTCATCTACCCCACCTCGGCCGTCTTTGATGGTGAGCCTGATAGGGTAGACTCCTTCCTGACGGAAAGTATAAGAAGAACCGCGGCGATCGATAGGAAGAAACGACTGTGTCGAGTAGGCATCAGAGTACTGACATTCTCTTTTCACACCGTCAAGCTCACTTCACAACCTGAATAGTAAACGTCCTGGTTTGTTTTCCCTTCCGATCCAAAACGACCGCACCATAGTTCCCCGATGCAAGCGCACGTCCCCGGTTATCCTTCAAATCCCATTGTATTTCTTTTTTATCCAGCGGCAGTCTACGCTGGAGCCGGCCGGCCACATCATAAACGAACAAGGTGGCCCCATTTTGGAATCCCTCCGAGGAGAGGGTGACATTGCCACCCGTCGCGGGATTGGGAAAGGCCGACAATGTCCATGTTCCGGGCAATGACGCATTCCTTGTAGCGACTCCCGTGTTTCCGGTCGTATCAACGATTGTCGGTGAAGTAACCGCCGTACCGTTCCAGAAGCCGTAAACGCATCCGTCCATGCAACCGATGACCGCTTTCCCGTCACTGACCGCGGAGGAAGAGGCGAAGGGCCGGTAGGAAGCGGGCCGATAGGACCAGAGGGAACTCCCGTTGGCTTTGTTGCGGAAATAAACCGCGCAGCCGCCGGTATCGCTGTTGTGCTCCGCGCCGAAGATGACGCAATTTCCTATAACGGCCGGAGCGGTATTGACGCCGTACAGGCCGTCGGGATAGGAGGACCAGACAGCCATGGTCCCTTGATTCGGCCAGGGCTTGACATACATTCCCGCATTGGCGGAGGGGACCAGAATCATGCCGGAAGCCGTGTCAACCGACACCCCGGAACGGCTCGCACCGCCGGTCCCCAGGAAATCGAATTCCCTGCTTTTGACGCCGGTGTTGAAATCAAAGAGCGCGATCATGTTCAGCATTTCCGCTTCCGTGTAGGCCGTATACACCGTATCATTCCAGATCATCGGCGCGCAGGAAAAGCCGCTGTGCGTGGTGTTGTTCGCCTCGGCATTATGCACCACCCGGATTTTTTTGCAGTACGTCCCGCTGTCCTCAAGCCAAATCAGGTTGTTGTCGCCGTCCGAATAGACAATTTGCCCTTTATACGCCGCGGCCGCGTGCATGATTTTATACATGGCCGTGTCGGTCCATTTGAGGTTCCCGTCTAAGTCCAGAGCATGGAACACTCCTCCGAAGCTGCCAAAATATACGCCGTTATCCATCAGGAGCGGCGCTGCAAATACTGCCCCGCCCGCGTTATACGAGTGCAACACCGCGCCATCAGCCGCATCCAGCACATAAAAAACGCCCGCCGTGGTGCCGACATACACTTTACCGCTTCCGACCGCCGGCGAACATTCATTGGAAACGCCGCCCAGGCTGCGGCTCCATGCCACCCGGTTGGAATCCAGGTCCAGACAGGCCAAAAGCCCCCTGCTGGAGAGAACATAAGCCTTGCCGTTGACAACAGCCGGGGAAGCCAGAATCGGGGAACCGAAATCAAACCAGCCGCACAAGGTGGTAGGCAATGTGATGCTTTCCGCCAGATTGCACGCCTGCCGGTCAGGCGTTCGTTTGTATTGCGGCCAGTCCGATGCGAAAAGGACCGTTGACGCGCCCAGGATAAAACAGCAAATCCACGTTATTGATTTCATGGAGCACCCTTTCATTGCGCATTTTCGAAACAATAAATAAGTCCTTCTGTGCCGCCGGCCAGATAAAGCCTGTCGTAGGCGATTGACATGGAAGCGCAGTGATTGGCACAATCATGGAAGGACCACGCCAGGTTTCCCGCTTCATCCACGGCGACAATCTGACGGCCGGCGTCGACCGTAAAGTTTATGTTGGGACTTCCGAATGCGTTATAAACGTACCCGTTGGCGGCAGTGGGAGCGGAACAACCCGAACTGGCCCCCTTGTTGTACATGGAGGCAAAGGGCGCCGCGGCCCCTGTTGAAAGGAAATAGGGAACGGCAAAGCCGCCGTAACTCCGGCTGTAATATTTGCCGTTCATAATCGGGAATATTTTGCTATAGGGGTCTCCGCCGCCGGATAAAACAGGCGAGCCATCCGACGCGTTGAGCAACCGCATGCCGCCCAGGGAAAGCACCATCAGGCTCCCCTGGTAATATTGAAGATTGCCCGCCTTCCACCACACATGCATCGAATCATTTTCCCAAAGCAATCCGCCGTTCAGGTCAAGGGCCACGGTACGACCGCTGTCACCGGGCGTCCCGTCCTGGCCGTCGCCCACGGAGGCAAAGACCGTATCCCCGACTACCAGCAGCGTGGTGTTGTTGCAGGCCTTGGTTGACATGTTATGGACCCAGAGGGTATCGCCTGTCATGGCATCCCAGGCCTGCACCTGGGCGACATGAATCAATTCGCTCAAGGTTTCGGTCTTTTTCCCTGTGGTTTCGCGGTTTGAACAGAAGAAAAGTTTCCCCTGGCGCACCTGCGGTGAATAATGAATCCTATGGTTGGTATAACCGACGTCCTTTTTCCAGAGCACACGGCCGGTCTGCAAATCAAAACAGCGCATTCCAGTAATGCCCGGATGGCCGGCGCTGTAAAAGGAGGCATAAACGCGGCCGTTCCAGATGCAGGGACCCGTCTCGGTCATGCCCACGGAATGGGCCGCCATCCGCTGGACGAAATAACGCCATTTGATTTCACCGGTATTCGCGTTGTAGCAGAAAAGATATCCGTCGCGGCTCTGCGCGACCAGGCAGCTTTCGGCAATCACCGGACCCGCTTTAAAAGACCCCGGTACGCTGACCGCCCACTTGACTTTGAGAGGGGGCCGTAGCACCATGGTCGCGGAAAAACCGGTATGGTTGATATTATTGAGAATGGGCCATTCGGAGGGGGTCTGCCCGAAGGCAAATGCCGCGAAGCAGAAAAGAAATACGCAATCAAACAAGGAACGGGAATTCTTCATGAAGCTCTCCTTCACTCGAAAAGAAATTATTCTTCTCAATTGAATCCGCGGGTCTTAAAAATATTAATCCGGATACTATCTACTATTAGGAAGATTTTCCGGTAGGTTGGCAGCATTCTATTTTATTGCCGCACCCACCTCCTTTTCTTCCTTCTTAATATCTTCCTTTTCCTCCGGTCTTTTCAAGTCTGGATGGTAGTAATAGACCAGGTCCCGATACTGCAGGATCGTGGAACGGCCCATGCCGGTAATCCTTACCATCTCCATCAGGTTAAACTTCTTCTCCAGCAGGACCTTCACCCGCTTGTAGTTCTTCAGATAGTTGCTGGTAGCTTCTATCGTGTGGTTCGTCTGTCTGGCAATGTCCGGTTCGGGATAACCCTGCTCATAAAGGCTGATAATACTTCCTTTATGCGTAGGGCGGCTGCCTTGGTCCAAAATCATACCCTTGGTCGGAAGTATATCCTTGTGCGTGTCATGATAGCGCTTCAGATACTTGCCGATGACCCCTATAGAACATCTACCCAGAGCTTGGGATAGTCCGACCAGTCATTGCCGAATATTGTATTATGCCAACCCGATGTTCTTAACATATTTGGATTTCGATACAAAACATTCCACCCTAACTGGTGATTCCTCAGAAGACCAGTAATCCAATGATCAGATGCTGCACAGAATTTTCTGCTCATCACCCCTTCCGATGCATCTTCATTAACAATACCAGCAATGGGCGCCGTATAGCCTGAGGGAGGATACCATGACTGTTCATCATCGTTGTATATCAAACCATCGCCTGCTTCCCACCCAAAAAGCCTGCGGGTACCCGACTCCTGGCCTTGGATATTGAAGACCAGGAAAAGGAAAATAAATAGAGCACTCATGAACCGGACTCTCACTTTATAACCACCAGACTTTTATGGAATATTTGACGGCCCACCTTAAGCCTGATTGTATAAAAACCGCTCCCGACCTTATCGGCTGTCCACTTTATTTGCGCAACATTGGCGGATACTCTTAATAAATTCGACAAGTCCTGAATCTTTTGACCTCGGATGTTATAAATCCCTAATGAGACATCTTTCTTCTTCAAGTCTGCAAAATTGATACGAATTAAGGTGCTGGGATTAAACGGATTGGGATAGACGAGGATCGTTTCTATTGAATTTCCTTGAATGGCATTATTGCTTTCTTCTTGAAGCGAACCACCGATTTCATATAAATTTTCAAGAAAATAAGCACAATCATTCGTACTCATTGTCCAATATTTGCTTGTAGTTCCATAATAGTTATCACTCCTGGTGACAATCGTACGTATTCCATCGACAAAGGTATTATTCGTGGTATACGACGAGTGGTAATTGGAGTGCAAAACCATGCCCACAAGCTGAGAATCGTTTTGTGATAGTGTCATAACGCTATCCGGTATGGGAAAGCTCGGTTCAAAACCCGGCGCATCATAATAAAGCATCGCATCACAGAAATAATCCATCGCTTTTTGCAGATACGCTGTTTTGTTTTCATCTTGTACATTAGCCAGAAACGCCTCCAAACCGGCAAAGGCAAAGAAATAAACATAATTAGAGTTATGCAGTCCTTTGCCAGTAGGCTTTTTATAGGTGGTACCATACGGGATACGAATGGAATCACCATCTTTTAATTCCCAACTGCCGCCGAATATCCGATCTCTCGTTAAGACAGAGGAAATGGTGTCACACACCTCAACAATATTTGATAAAACCGGATCCGACGGATTGATTCGCTTAATCGTATTGTATAAGCGTATAATTCCCTGAACACCGATTCGGTACATATTATTGGTGACATACCAATCTGTCGTATCGATAGGATCCGTTTTGGAATAAAGGAGCGGCTGGTTTTTCAGTGCCCAATAAAATGTCTGGTTAAATACTTTTTTAGCCGTATTTAAATACTTTTCATCAGCAAAAACATCATATCCTGCACACATATTGAGAATAGGCCAGGTAATATAGCGAATTTCACCTGGAAGAAAGGTTCCATTGCCATTTTGACCCAATCTATAAGGATCATACATAATACGCTCAGCATAATCACATTTTTTCCGGAAGACGTCGCGGGAAAGCCTGTCCCCTGTTATCAGAAAATGCAAACCCAGCCCCTGGTTCCATGTATGACTCGCGTCGCCGGCCTGATACCCATCGATTTTGAAATGTTCCCATTTTTCGTAGAAACTATTGCCCGCCATTTTCCAAATCTTCCATGTAGGATCAACGCCGCTTGAAGCGGTCGGGTAGAGATAGGGCCCTTCCTGCCAGTGATTGAACGTGCCAAGATCCCGCAAAAACACGGAAGCATCACAGCCCTCATAGAGCATCTTAGAATGACCAAACTTCAGAAAACCGCTCAGTAAGGCACCATTAATGTCATAATGCAGATTATTGAACCCGCCTGACCAGCGCCAATCCGGATAATTCATCCACCCATGTGAATGCATCATACTATAATGATTATAATTTCGCATCATTTCCAGATCACATTTGAAACCCCAGGCATTCGGATCCTGGACAAAGGTATCCACAATGCATTGATGGATGCGTTCCTGACGAGTAAGCGAAAGATTCAATCTTGGATTGGTACCGCTAAAAGTCATGCCCGATGGGCTAAAGGCCCCAAACCCTGCTGCCGTGGTGTAGTGCGCGGCACTGGCAAAACCAATTAATGGTTTCTGCGTGGACTGATTGAAATCAGAAGCCACCTTGGCATCCTGTACCCCTTCATAAAATTTAACATCCGTTACCCAGGTACACTGGCGCCCGGGCGGCATAATATAATCGTCCACTTTCTGCCATGTTAAGCTTAAATCATATTTCACATAGCCATTGACATCAATCGGCAAGAATCGAACTTCAAAGCCATCGGATGTCGTTGCAAGTCCACCCGGATGCCTTTGCCAAAAGTTGCGTAGGGAAGCTGTTATGCCAAATTCATCCCCATGAATATCCAACCATCCTTCGCAAAAAGCCCCGTTGCTTAAGTCCAGATTGTTCTTCCTAAAACGATGTTTCAAATTATTGCCTTTATCGGAAAGCGGAAAAGTGCGACCGTCCTCATTATAAGGACCCACCAACGCTGCGTTGGCAAGCATGAGCTCCATGCTATCCGATGCATTAAGACTGGTTGAAAAATCATTCGGCCCAACGACCGTGGTCGAGGCGGCACGGATATGGCCCAAACGTAAAACAAATCCTTTGAATATCAGGGTTGAATCCGTCTCCCAAAAACCGGGATGTTGCAGTGTGGAATGTATTGTCACAAAATCTTTATCGGCATAGGCATGAATGCGCATAATAAAGCGGATAGGACGATCTCCCCAGACGGGATAACCCGTCACCATCAGTCTGTTGTTGGAAGAGGTATAAAAGAAACCGGTCACTCTGATGCAGACGCGCATGGGTCCCATTTCTTCAACATAACAAGAATCCGCATCCGCACGGCCGACATATTCCATAGTGCCCTGCGTGAGTACAAGTCCGCTATTGTTTTTGGCATCCACCACAAGCCGAGAACCTTTCCACACCTTGTTTAAGACATTAAACGCATCCCCTTTTAACACCTCGAACTTCAGCACGCCGGTTTCAACGGTAATCTTATCCGTTCCCTCTGTAACGGCAAGAGGGGTTGTAGGTATTTGTGCTCCCGCTGTAAGGGTAAGATTCTGAGAACTCTTCGCAGAAAGGGTGGGTTGAATATCGCATAAAATCCACTTGGCGGATCCGTCCGGCCACACGGCAATGGTGGTAAATTGACCCTTCGTTCCCGTAATATGTACCGGGGCCGGTTGTTCAAGACCGGTTCCCGTAACCCGTCCCTTTTCAACAGGAAGACCAAATGTGGCAGGTTCATTGCTGCGATCAACGCCGGCATAATCTGTTATCACAAATCCTACCGGGAGAGAACAAACATGCACATCAAGAAAGGCCATCAAGAAAACCCCGAGGATTATTTTTTTCATACCACATCTCCCGTCTTTATTGTTTACAATAAGGTTATCGAAGAAGCATGATTGTCCGCTCCAATATATCGTCTTCCCTAATTAATCTGACAATGTAAATACCGGATGGAAATGCGGCCGCATTCCAGGAAATACCCGAAGACAAAGAAGCGGGCTGGGCAGACAAATCCATAACCAGTTTCCCGCTCACATTATAGATTTTCAACGCCATCTTGCGACGTTGCTCGTCCGTTTTCCATCCACCCGACACCGTGATTCTAACCATGGGATTAAACGGATTGGGCCAAACTTGGATTTTACTGTTTTGAGTCCGGTCGGTTTGAATGGATCCGATAGTTGTCACCTGTTCGGAATCCAAAGGAAATTCAAAAAAAGTTAATGCCCCCACACCTCTTTCGTTCCTAAGCCACGGGCCTAATGAGTAGGAGCTATTGGGCAGATAGGTAATGTGATTAGCAGGACTCGTCTGTGTCAGTCTTAATATTACTTTGTTTTCTACCGGAATCGCATACCCCGAATCAACTTCATGATTTATTCCATCAGGAGAGGCATCCGCCAGATAAAAATAGTCCTGCATAGAGTAATACGTCGTTGTGGTGTTCCAGGTTATAAAGGTATCGCTCGGCCACAACACCGGCTGGTCAAACACCAAACAGACTTCATCCCTCGTGCTGCTTGTATAGTATGCCTGCCGAATGTTCGGCGGAAACGAACCCGCCGTGTCATGCGAACCATATAATTCCCATTTAATCATATCATACATCCGTTGCGCCATGTTATTATACCCGGGATAATGGTAATGGCAACCATCATGATATCCCAAACCAACGGTTGACATGACATGAATATCAGGATAAGTCTCAGGAAACTTCCTCTGCATCTCTCTTATTTGATGCTGATAGCTGCCTCCACATCCGGGATGGCCCTGAAATACATATATTTTTTCAAGACCGGGATAATCCTCTTTCCAGGCATGATAAAGCGTGTCAAAATTATGCGCATAATTCAAATAACTCAAATCTAATGAGTTATTTTCACCTTGGTGCCAAAACAAGGCTCTCACTTTATCTCTTATTCCTGCATTTATCGCTCTTGTGAGCAAATGTCCGTAAAGATGGTAGGTATTTGTCGGATTAGGCTCATATCTCAAATGGTCTTCAATATCAGTGGACCCAAGTGCCCCATTAATAATGGCAACGGGGATTCCATTTGAATCTGAAATCAGTTTCCCGAGCCTTAAACCCCATACGCCAACAGTATAATCAGCATATATTGTATCCGCTCTGGCAAGCCCCCATCCGACATTATTTAATCGCCTGGTGGAACGGACCCATTCGCACCGATAATGAACCGAATCATCATAATCGTTTGCTGCTGCATTTGACTGTCCATTTATCAAATAGGCATCGCCGCATACAATGCTGTCTATCTGTATTATAGAATCCTCATCAAGAAGAAGTTTGATGGAATATTCCGCAAGTTCAGCATGGAGCTTTGGATAGAGCTTAAATAAGGCCGTCCCATTATTATAAACCAGATTATCCGAATTTCTTTTCCATAAAAGACCGTTTTTATACATTTCGATGGTAATGGAATCCTTTCCATCCAATACAACCGACCCGGTCACTGAAACGGCTGCAGAATCATGCGTATCCCGAGGGAAAAGCTGGTAATTTAACGGAATCGTATCAAATACGACACTTTGAGGGAATACCAATAAACCGAATAAAATTAATGTGCTTAAAACAAAATAATTCAGCACTCATTCCTCCCCTATCTAATTTTCGAGGTAAATATTATTTAGTCTATAAAATAACACATAATCCTTAAATATTCCCTGCAAAAGAAACCTTCAAAAAAGCGAAAAAGACACATTTTAGCATAAAAATCAGAGTGGCCGCCTTTTTTTCGCTTGATCTCCTACACAAAGGGCGCCTATTTTGTTGAAAGAAGAACGGAATCACTCATCCGGGAGAAGCTCCTGTTAGCCCCCAAAGAGGCCTTTTTCTGTACGTGTGAGGATGCCTACCTCCTGCCCTCCATCATTGCCCTGGAATCCGTGCGCCGTTTTTTCCCGGATGCCGGTTTTTTCATTGCCGGCACGTTCAAAGAACCCAATGCCATGGCTTTATTGGAGCACTTTTCCATTGAATATCTCCCCCTTTCTGAAACCGCCTTTTTTAAAGAGACTTTTCTTATTGCTGATCATCAGCCCATGTGGCCCAAAGAGTGCTTCTGGCATCTGGCCGCTTACC
>MGVN01000016.1:16999-19024 GCA_001800515.1 Elusimicrobia bacterium RIFOXYB2_FULL_49_7
CGGAAAGATTGCCTTCACGCTGAGTGTACAGGCTTTTGCCTGGAAAAAGGGGATCAGGATCTGCTTGAAGCGGTTCTAAAGCATCATCGAATTGATTACCAGGTCTTGCCGACCGCGTATAATTTCCTGCTTCATCACCCGTATGAAAAATGTTGCTCCGTGAACGCGACAATGCCGGCACTTCTATCGGATTGTTTTTTCCTTCACATCATGTACAAACCCTGGATATCACCGCCGACCGGCCAACCCCTCTATCCCTTGCTCGATCGTGCACGTACCTTGTGGGCTGACGTGGCCCGGCCCATCCTGGAACGGGCCAAAGCCGTTTCCGGTATCCGTTAAGACATACTTTTCCGAATCGCCGTCTCCAAAGCATCAATCAAATCATCCGGGTGCTCCAACCCGATGGAAAGACGGATAAGATCCGGTGATAAACCGCTCGCCTGCTGCTGTTCTTCGGATAATTGGGAATGCGAAGTACTGGCCGGATGAAGAATAAGACTCTTGGCATCGCCGACATTGGCCAAATGCGAAAATAGATCGATGGAATCAATCAACTTTACAGCAGCCCCATACCCTCCCTTGATGCCAAAGACCACCATACCGCCGAAACCCTTTTTCAAATAACGACCCGCCGTGGCATGGGAAGGATCTTCCGGCAGACCGGGATAACGGACAAAGCTCACCTGCGGATGCTTTTTGAGCCAAGTCGCTATTGTCAACGCATTTTCACAATGACGGGCCATACGGAGCGGTAAGGTCTCTATTCCCTGGAGAAAAATCCAGGCATTATCCGGCGAAATACAGGCGCCCAGATTACGAAGCGGCACCAGGCGCATCCGAAGAATAAAGGCAAGGGGTGACAGGTCCCCTAAATCATGCGCATAACGCAAACCATGATAACCGGCATCCGGTTCATTATACAGGCTGAACTTTTTATCCGTCCAGTCAAATTTTCCGGCGTCGACCACAATGCCGCCGATACCCGTGCCATGCCCCCCCAGCCACTTTGTCAGGGAATGAATGACGATATCCGCACCATGCTCAATGGGTTTCAGAAGATAAGGTGTTGTAAAGGTGGAGTCCACAATCAGGGGAAGATGGTGCTTTTTTGCGATTCTGGAAACCGCTTCAATATCCGTAAAACCTAAAGAGGGGTTACCGATGGTTTCAACATAAATACCCCGAGTCTTCTCATTAATAGCCCGTTCGTACTCCTCCGGACGATCAAAATGGACAAAACGGGTCTTAATCCCGAATTGAGGCAAAATAGCGTCGAACATGGTATAAGTACCGCCGTACAGATTATTGGCAGATACCATCTCATCCCCTTGCCGGCATAGATTGATGATCGTATTGAAAATGGCAGAGGTGCCGGAAGAAAGCGCAAGCGCAGCCACGCCACCTTCCAGGGCCGCTACCCGCTGCTCCAACACTTCTTCCGTAGGATTACCTAAGCGGGAATAAATAAAGCCCAGCTCTTTTAACGCAAAAAGGTTGGCCGCATGCTGCGTATTCTTAAAAACAAAGGAACTGGTTCGGTGCACCGGTATTCCTCGAGCCAGGGTGGCGGGATCGGGTTCTTGACCTGCATGAAGCGCCAGGGTTTCGAATCGGTAGCTCTTTTTCTTTTCCATAGGGTTTCCTTTTTCCGGGCACTTCGACAAGCTCAGTACCCGTTGTTTTAACCGATTACTTATCAAACAAGGTCGTGGACAAATAACGCTCACCGGAATCCGGCAACAATGCCACCACGGTCTTTCCTTTGAATTCTTCCCGCGCTGCCACAATCAGAGCCGCATGAAGTGCCGCCCCGGAAGAAATGCCGCACAAGATACCTTCAAGGCGGGCAACCTGACGGGCCATTTCCATGGCATCCTCATTGGTCACCGCGATGACTTCATCGATGACTTTCCGGTTCAAGATATCCGGAATAAACCCGGCACCGATGCCCTGAATCTTATGGGGCCCCGGTTTGCCGCCGCTTAAGATCGCAGAATCTCGCGGCTCAACGGCGATAATACG
>MGVN01000017.1:0-2684 GCA_001800515.1 Elusimicrobia bacterium RIFOXYB2_FULL_49_7
GCTGTTAAGCATTGCGGTAATTCTAATGTTGAATTTTTCGCCGATGTTGCTGTTCGGGTTAAGCTCAAGATAATAATACATGCTGACGGCTCCTTCGGGAGTCGTGTCAATTGAATATCCGTTTAACCCGGAAAGGCCGTTGCCGTCAACATCCGGCGTGTAAACATGTGCAATTGTATATTGGTCTGCGGCTATTGTGACGCCGCCTTTGGATGTGGTTATCATATTAGATTCGGTTGTGTCGGCTTTGACGTAGTTGTCGCCGTTAATGAATGTTGTCAGTGAATTTGTGTCTTCGCTTACCCTGATTTGTATATCGCCGAGGGTAGTAGTGTATTGGGATGTGAACGGTATTGTCTGAGGCCCATACGGGTCCAGGCCGGCAGCCGGTGAGTAATCAAATTGAAGTTGGACTGTAACAGTAAGGTTGACGTCGACAAAAGTTCCGGCAGCAAGCAGGGGTGTTCGGTAAAATGGTGAGATCTGTGCATCGGTTGTAACACTGTTGGCGCCTGCGCCTGTGCTTGTCAGTCTAAGCTCGCCTATATCGGCAGGGTTAGTCGAACCGTCGCTTTTTCTTGAGATGGAATAAGTTATGCTTCTATTAAGGTTTGTTATGCTGCCCGCAGGCAGGTCAAGCGCGGAAAAACAACTTCCCCCGGGGCTCCAGGTAGAGTTGGTCTCTAGAAAGTCAAGTGTAATAGCAGTAAAATCGCTGGGTGATATGCCGTGCCCTTTATAATATGGTGTCAGGGGGATTTGAATTGTCGAATTGTGGCCAAAGATGAAATCTATGCCGGTTGTTGCGGGATCGCCGTCGGTATCTTCGTTAATCAGCAGGCTTTTACCCGCCAATAACTTTATTGAACCAAGGTTCCATGACTGGGGCGTTAATTGTTTTGTTACAGCGACATCAACGTTTTCCGTTACCATCCTGTTATTGTTGCCAACGATATTGGATTCCTGTTTTGCCAGGATTCTCTGGTATGTCAGCCTCTGGATGTTTAATTTTACCTTGCGCGTTGTAGCATTCGGATTCAAATTGGAGTTTACCGGCACAAAGGTGAACGATATTTTACCGGAGGCGTCCGTGCTGCCGCTGGCCCGGTTTTCGCTGTTCTGGCCCGTAAGTATAACCTGGTTTGTGTCGTAATCAAGTATTTCAACATGTGCGTGTTGAAGAGGACTCGGGGCGGCATCATTGTTTGTGACGGTAACGGCGTAATTGCCGAACTTCATTTCAACAAGCTGAAAATTTGCATTGACTTCGGCATCCCTGTCAATCGTGATATCCTGGTTGGGGAGGCGATAAAAATAATTGAATTTCGAGACTTTTTTTATGTAGTACCCGGTGTATGTTGACTGGCCATTTACCGGGATTGGTATGTTGAAAGTTGCGTTTCCGCTTGCATTGGTCAGGGCTGTATACGTCGGCTGGTTTACAAAAGGCGCCGGCACGGCCGGGGGGGCGCCGTTGCGGAAACTTATCTCAACCGTTGCGTTCTCAAGCGGCGATGCACCATCAAGAAGGTCGGCTACATTTACAGTAACTGTCGTTACGTAAACCTTCTGCATGGTCCCGTTTAAGTTGTTTAATTCACTCAGGCCGGCAAGGGATATATTATTGATTTTTGATGGCCAGTATCCCGCTTTGGCTGACTCAATGGTGTACGTCTGAACCTGCGAAGCGATATAATTAAGGAACTGGTATTCCCCGGCCTCGTTGGTATCGGAAGTACGCAGATAAGTGCCCGTTCCGATGGTTACGGTAACGTCTTCTATGCCGTTGGTGGTGTCAACGTCGGTTATGGTACCGGAAATATTCACCACACCAAGCGCCGTGCGTATGTCTAAGGCATCCGATGCCGGTTTCTTTATAATGGTTTGAACGCTTATGGGAGAAAAACGCGCGGGCGCTACGCTGTCGCGCAGCGTAACTTTGACCAGCCGGTATTCCGCGGGTGTGTTTACGTTTACGGTGCTTACCTCAACTTTCCGGAACAGCGTCAGGCGTTCTTCGTCGGATGTTGCGGTGCCCTGGTCAAAGAATTGCCTGGGATAGGTTTCCTGAGTTTCATCGCTTGCAACAACGAAATTGGTAAATCCTATTGGTTTCGGGTTGGGGGGGACCATGCCAGCGAGATCCCGTTCCGGGATGCGGGCTATTTTTTGGAAGTTTTCAAGCTCGCCTTTCGCAAACTGGAGCGCCTGGCTTTTAACCCTGGAATGCGTAAAGGTTTTGCTTAAAGACATAAATCCCTGCACCGCACCAAGCAGCACTATGCCGAAAACTGCAACGGCAATTACCGCTTCCACGAGTGTAAAGCCGCGTTGATTTTTCATGGTAGTTTGCTCCAATCGGTATTTGACGTGAAATTAATAGTCCTAATCAGGGTAGTATGTCTGAATAGTGAAAAAGATGTGAAAAAAGTGTGAAAAACGTGTAAAAAAATTATGATGATTTTTTTAAAGCACTATAATATAGCATGAAAAGCGGTAAACGACAAGCATTTTTTGAATTTGATTTGAAAATTGACTTTTAGGGCGCAAATAGCTACAATGAAAATGAACGTACCAAAATTTGTACGGAGAGGGAATTGGAATGTCCTACCATGGAATAATAGAACGTTACCGTCGTTACCTGCCTGTTACGGATAAAACGCCCGTCGTAACGCTTTGCGAGG
>MGVN01000017.1:2697-3614 GCA_001800515.1 Elusimicrobia bacterium RIFOXYB2_FULL_49_7
TATCCCCGCGCCGCGCCTTGCGGAAAAAATCGGTTTTCCCGGGAAAATCTTCCTTAAATACGAAGGGCTTAACCCGAGCGGGTCTTTTAAGGACCGCGGCATGGCCATGGCAATATCGAAAGCGCTTGAAGACGGCAGCCGCGCCGTGATATGCGCCTCGACGGGAAACACGTCCGCCTCGGCTGCGGCATATTCCGCGCGCGCCGGCATCGGCTGCGTGGTGCTTATACCTGAGGGTAAAATCGCGCTTGGTAAATTGTCGCAGGCGCTTGTTCATAATGCGACGGTGCTTTCCATAGAGGGAAATTTCGACGAGGCGTTGCGGCTTGTGCGTACGTTAAGCGAGCAGTATCCCATTACGCTTGTTAACTCCGTCAACCCTTACCGCATAGAGGGGCAGAAAACAGGCGCCTTTGAAATATGCGACGACCTGGGGCAGGCGCCGGATTTTCAGTTCATGCCCGTGGGAAATGCGGGCAACATTACGGCATACTGGAAAGGGTACAAGGAGTACCATTCTCTTTTCGGCGATCGCTTCGGCCTGCCTAAGATGATGGGTTTCCAGGCGCACGGTTCGGCGCCGATAGTGCTTGGCCACCCGGTTGAAAGACCTGAGACCATTGCCACGGCCATCCGCATAGGCAATCCCGCATCGTGGAAAACGGCCGTTGCCGCGCGCGACGAGTCCGGCGGCGCGATAGACACCGTTACCGACGATGAAATTATAGCCGCCTACACCATGCTTGCGGCAACCGAGGGCGTTTTCTGCGAGCCCGCCTCCGCCGCCTCCGTGGCCGGCCTCATTAAATATGCCGCGAAGAAATATTTCGAGACGGCAGGTGCGCCGGCCTCCGGAACATTAAAGGCCGTCTGCATACTCACCGGCCACGGCCTCAAAGACCCCGACCGCGCCATAA
>MGVN01000018.1:0-5382 GCA_001800515.1 Elusimicrobia bacterium RIFOXYB2_FULL_49_7
AGATCCCCTGTCCTTATCCTGAGTGTAAAACCCGCCATAGGGCTTGTGGCCAAGAAAACGGTAACCCTTTCAGCAGCCAACATAATCAATACAAAAAACAAAACAACCAAAGAGGTATTCTCCGTCCGGTCCCCGCTTCTACATCATCCAGCACGAGATACGATTTTTTTGGGTTGCAAACCTGGCTGAAATCCTTTTTTCAACCTCCGACCTCAAACACAAGAGCATTGTCCACCAGAAAATCTCCCTGCTCCGGAAATGTCAGCGTGTGCGATTCGGAAAGTGCACTGAGAAAGAAGGTTTCACGGACGCTGCCTGGGTTGTCCACCTTCCCCTGAATAGCGAAATACGGACAGGCATTATTCAGATAAATTTTACCGGGTTTACCAAGCCGGCCAAGTCCTTTGCCGCTCTGAGAAAGACAGCGGATGATCCCCGCATCCTCTAAATAGGAAAGATAGGTTTTCAGCGTCCGTTCGTCACCGATATCCATCAATCCCTTGAGCTTCCGCATGTCCGGCGTAAAAGGAACAGAAGAGGCTATATAGGAGAGAAGTTTCTTAATTTTCTGAACGCTGGCCCCGGTAAGCGCAGGATGAACCGCCGGAAGATCCATCTCCAGAGTGGCATGCATACCCTGTTCGACAATGGTTCCGTATTGTTCAGGTTCGGGAAAGTCTTTAAAATAGGGATAATATCCCCGAACAAGATAGTCGCGAAACAAACCCAGAATCCTGGCTGAGACGAATAAGTTCGTCCATCATGCAATCCTTCTGTTAGTATTACAATCCTAACATATATTATTAATGTTAGGATTGTAATACTAATATTATTCTGCTGTTGAATTGTTTTCCGCGGTCAGAATGTTCTGCTCCCGCTGATAGGCCAATCGGTTGACATTGGTTTCGTTACGCTTGATGAATTCGTAAATTAAATTGATGTCGTCCAGGGTATAGTAATTAAAGCTCTCACGAATTTCTTCGATAATGTCCGGGATATTCATTTTATAGCGAATCATGACCAGTCTCCCTTGCATCAAACCCCATAGAGGGTGGTATATTTCTCTTCAAGATACTTGAAAAAATAGTCCGGGTTCAATCCTTCTCCGGTCGCATCCTTCACGACCTGATCCGCGCTCTTTAATCTACCGAAACAATGCACATTCCGGTTTAACCATCCTCGGATCTCTGAAAATCTGCGGTCCCGTATCATATCCGAAAACGAACCCAGTTCGCGCTCAATAGCCCACCTAAATTGGGCTGCATAGAGATTTCCCAAGGTATACGTTGGGAAATAACCAAAAGAACCCAGACACCAATGGATATCCTGCAAAGCACCCTCTGTCACCTTTGTGGGACAAATACCAAAGAGCGACTCCATTTCGTTGTTCCAGGCTTCGGGTAAGTCTTCCACTGTCAGGCTGCCGTTGAAAAGCCGTTGCTCCAAATCATAGCGCAGAAGAATATGAAGGTTATACGTTACTTCATCCGCTTCCACCCGGATAAGCGATGGCTTGACCTCAGCGGCCAAGGCGTACAGTTTAGCCGGCGAATAACCGGTCATGACTGATCCGAAAATATCGGACAATATGGCATGATAAGTCTCAAAAAAGGCAAGGGTGCGGCCTATCATATTCTCCCACAAACGGGACTGTGACTCATGAATACCGAGTGAGACGGCACTCCCTGCGGGCGTACCATCCAGGCGCAGATCAAACCCCATCTCATACAGCGCATGACCGTTTTCATGCATGACCGCAAAAAGCCCGCTAAAGGGATTGTTCTGCCGAAAACGCACGGTTCGACGAACGTCATTCAGACTGAAAGAGGTGCAAAAAGGGTGGGCGGACTTGTCTAAACGTGTCCGTTCTTCCGGAAGGCCCATTTCGGCAGACATAAAGGTACACAGCGCCAACTGAGCGGATTCTGGAAATTCATGATTGAAAATATCTTGTCGGACCGTTAAGGGCCGTTTGGTCAGCTTGCGGACAAGGGTGGCCAACCTTTCCCGGAGCGGACCGAAAAGCCCGTTCAAGTGTGCCTGGGTCAGACCGGGTTCATATTCGTCAAGCAGGGCGGTATAGGGGTCTTTCGGGAAACCGAGACAAGTTCCGACCTCTTTTTGAAGTGCAATGAGTTCCCTCAGGTTTTCCTGAAACAATGACCACTGGTTTTCTTTTCGGGCAGCCAGCCACGCTTCCTTGCCGAGTGAGGCGGCACGGGCCAGTGCTTCGACCAGCCGAGTCGGGAGTTTAACGGCCTTGTCAAGATCGCGTTTAGCCAAACGGACCTGAGTTTGTTCCTCGTCGGTCAAATCGGTTGCAACCGACACTTCATTGACTAATCCGGCATAGGTGGATTCGATTCTAATCCGATGAATATGAGCGGAAAGCACGGACAGGTGCTCCGCTCGATTCGCGGCCGCCCCTTTTGGCATATAGGTGGCTTGGTCCCAGGAAAGGAGGGCTGCGACCTCCTCAAGACGGATAATCTCCCGGTGGAGCACCAGGAAACGGGCGTAGTTCTGATTCAAAATCAACCGAGCTTGTACAGATTCCTGTCCAACCCCTTTTGGTCGCAATACTTCTTAAGCTCTTCCCGGATCAGTTTGACGCAGAGCAGAACAATAAACAGGTCATCCAGATAACCGATAACCGGAATAAAATCAGGGATAAAATCAATGGGGCTGATAACATAGAGCAACGAGGCCGTGATGGCAGCGATGGCAAACCAGGGCATTTCATACTCGCCTTTAACCCAGTCGCGCATAACCCAATACAGTAACTCGCACTGTCTGACCAGCGCACCAAGAGTAGGATGGTCACGGTATTTGTCCCGCACACCGTTGAACTTCTTTTCAAAGTTCTTGGCCAACTTAATGGCATCTTCTTTGTTGATCTTCTCCCGTACATGGTCAAAATGATCACGCAGTTTCGATTTGATTCCCTCGGCCAGGGGGTCGCTCTGCTTTTCTTCCGACGGTTCCATGTCCGCTCCTTTTTATAGATAAAGAAAGCGCACAAAAAGCCCTTTCTTTACCGTATTAAGCTAACTATTTCCGGAACGAAAAGCAATACTTTCTCGGCAGCTTCAGCAGAGCGTAACCACCTTCCTTAGACTCTGTGTTGCCAACATATACGTTTTTTGCGAAGATGTTGGCGACTTACAGAGTCTTATCCGGCTATGCCGGGTTAGATAATAAGTTGTCACCGGATCGCAAGAAATCAAGATACGTATCTTACGATATTGATCTGACATATCCGAATCGATTAATTTACATTTTATGACCCTCCTTACAAATATAATGATGTATTTTAAAAACTGACGGTTGAACGCTTATTCGAGAGTCCCCGATTATATCAGGCCGATGTTTCAAAAACCGTGACACCATGAATCCACTGCTTTATACGGACATCCTACAACACAATCTGGAACAATTCCGTACGCGGCCCTGCCTGCACATCAAACGAAACAACCAATGGCTCACCTGGACCTATGAAGATGTCCGGCGCGATTTGAACCGGTTGGTTTCGTTCCTTAAACAAAACGGTTATTCTGCGGGCAGCCACGGCATGGTCATCGGGGAAAACACGCCGGAATGGATCATCAGCTACCACGCCCTCTTTCTGGCCGGCGGTTGTACCCTACCGGTTGATCCCAACCTGCCGGAAAATGAGATACGGGAAATTCTCCGCCAAACCGCACCCAAGGTCATCTTCTGTTCTCCCGGCTTTTATTCCTTCTTCGAGTCTCTGCGTACAAAAGGAGAACTCCAATGCCGGATTCTCACTCTACCCTCCGAAGAAAAACCCACGAACAATGATTATGCGGAAGCACTGAAACAGGGGAATTCCAACACAGACGCTTTTTCCCTTCCCTTTTCCCCGAACGATCCGCTGGCCATCCTCTTTACCTCCGGCACCACCGGAAAAGCCAAAGGGGCCGTTCTACTGCAACGAAACTTCGTCACGGCATCGCAATCCGGTATCCCGCGTATGAAAATCAAACCGGAGCATGTTTTCGCAGCCGTGCTTCCTCTGCACCATGTTTTCGGTTTTGCCGCCTGCGTGGCCGCCCCCCTGGGTGCAGGCTGCTGTACCGTCTGCGTGCCCGTCATCAAAGGTCCCCTGATTGTGGAAGCCTTGAAGGAGCAACAGGTTTCCGTGTTGCCTGCGGTTCCTCAAATGCTGGAACTGTTTTATACGAATATTGAAAAACGGGTGGCGGAAAAGGGCCCCCTTGTCAAAAATGTATTCGGTCTGCTGAAGACGGCATCGGCACTACTGGGTCCTCTTTTCGGAACCACGTTTCAACGCAAGCTTTTTTCATCGGTCCATGCCGGTTTCGGCGGGCGACTCGACCTTATCGTCTCCGGCGGCGCCTCTATCCGAAAAAAGTATTTCACCGGGTTTCGTTGCATGGGATTCCGCATTGTGGAAGGATATGGACTCACTGAAACCTTCGGCCCCATTACCATCTGTCCTGCCGAACAAGCAAGGCTGGGAAGCGTAGGTCCGGTGCTTGCCGGCAATGAAATGAGAATCGATTCCCCGGACAAGGAAGGCATCGGTGAAGTCTGTTTCCGGGGAGAAACGGTTTTTGGCGGTTATTTCAACAATCCGGATGCCACTCAAAAGGTCTTTGACAAAGAAGGTTGGTTTCATACGGGCGATCTGGGACGATTGGATAAAGACGGTTTCCTTTATCTCACCGGCCGCATGAAGGATGTCATTATCCTGCCTTCCGGTAAAAATGTCTATCCCGATGAATTGGAGGAGTTCTATCTCACCTGTCCGGACCTTGAAGAAATCGTCATTCTCGGATTGCCAACCGAAGCCGGAGAATCAGTCGTCGCCCTGGCTGTACCGTCTCAAGCAATGCGAAAGCTCTTTTCTCCGGAAGAGGCTTCCGAGCGGCTCATGCAGTCACTTCTGAACATGGGCCGTCATCTGCCCTCTTATAAAAAGATGGCCGAATGCCGGGTCACCTTTTCTCCTCTACCACGTACCACCACGCGTAAAATCAAAAAAAATGAGGCCAAAACACTTTACCTTTCCCTAAAAGAAAATAAAGTTATAACCATCGTCTCTTCTCAATTCACCGTAAAAGAGAGCGAACAAATGGCCTCCCCTGCCTTTCGAACAATCAGCGGTCTGCTCAAATCACTCATCCCAAAAGAGGGGGCCACCCCTCTCACGGTTCGCTCCCATCTGGAATTTGATCTTCGCCTTGATTCCTTAAAACGCCTCGAACTGTTGTCGCTTCTGGAAAAAGAGATGGGCCGTTCCATTTCCGAAGAAAGCCTTTCCCGCTTGGAAACCGTGGGAGAGGTTTTATTATTGATGACGACCGATCTGAAAGAAACCTCCCCCTTTCCAGACGA
>MGVN01000018.1:5412-9044 GCA_001800515.1 Elusimicrobia bacterium RIFOXYB2_FULL_49_7
AAACAGCTCATTATTGTTTAGACTCATTCCATTCCTAATCCATAAAATAAGTCGTCTTTGCTGGAACCTCAAAGCCGCTGGCATGGAACAACTCCCACAGGGAATGCCGCTGATTTTTGCAGCCAATCATGAAAGCCTTATTGATATTGCCTGGATTGTCTGCCATTTACCCTGGTCTCTGCGGCGCAAGACCTTTACTCTGGGTAAACAGGAGTTACTGAAAAACCCTATTGCACGCTTTCTTCTGACCCGTTTTAATCTGGTGCCCCTGAAACGGGAAAGCGATTTTGGAGTCACCCTGCAGACCTCGCTGGCACTCCTAAAACAAGGTCACTCTCTCGCCCTTTTTCCGGAAGGAACACGGACACGCACAGGTGAGATGGGGCCGTTTAAAGCGGGCATCGGAAAATTGATGATGGAATCCGGTGTTCAAGTTGTCCCGATACACATCAAAAAAAGCTTTTCCATCTGGCCGGCAGACCAACTCTTGCCGAAATTTCTTTTTGCCCGCCGGTTCAAACCGGAGATCATTTTCGGGAAACCGGTTTCGCTGAATGAATTCGGCGGGACAACAAAACCTGGACTGACCCCAGACCTCATCAGCCAGACCCTTCGACAACATATTCATAACATGACATAATATAGGGGGGGATGCCATGAATTCGTTTCGAAAAGAACTTTGGTTCAATGTTAAAACCCGGCGGGAATACATCAATATTACTCCTGATGTCCAGCAGGCCATCAATGAAAGCGGTATTCAAGAAGGGCTCTGCCTGGTCAATGCCATGCACATCACCGCTTCAGTTTACATCAATGATGACGAGGCCGGCCTATTAAAAGATTATGATGACTGGCTCGAAAGGTTAGCCCCCTATGAACCGGTCTCACAATATCGTCATAATGGCTATGAGGATAATGGAGACGCTCATCTTAAGCGCCAAATTATGGGGCGTGAAGTGGTCTGTGCAATCACGCAGGGCAAACTGGATTTCGGCCCCTGGGAACAGATCTTTTACGCCGAATTCGACGGTCGCCGAAAGAAACGGGTGTTGGTGAAGATTATTGGGGAATAGGTCATTGAGCACAGTCGAGATGACCGATGGAACTTTCCTCATCTTTAAACCGTTATACTATCAGACATGAAGCAAGACCCCTTCGAGGCGCTCTACCACCGGCTAAAGGACAAAGTCTATAGCACGGCCCTCCGCTTGTGCGGCAGGAGGGATCAAGCCCTGGACGCCTCACAGGATGTCTTTATCAAGCTCTATGACAAGCGAAAGGCGTGGGAAGCGGGCGAGTTGACAGACGCCTACATCTATCGCATGACCGTCAACCGATGCCTTGACTTCAAGCGCAATGAAAAACGATTAGTGCAATTGGATACGGCAATGCCGGATAATCGCAGAAGCGGAGCAAACCGGGTCGATGATGAGGATGAAGTGGAAAGACTGCTCTCGATCCTCAATCCGGAACAGAGAACCGCTGTGGTACTGCAGGAAATCAGCGGTCTTTCCTATGATGAGATTGCCGCAGCCACGGACACGGATATCGGTACCGTACGTTCCCGCCTGTCGCGGGCCAAGGATAAAATGAAGGAGGTCTACCTCCGCCTCCAAAAGGAGAAACTGCCATGAACAGTGAAGAAGGATTGGACGGACTCTTTCGGGACAAAGGGATACAAAGTGCGCCGGACGGACTGAAGCCTTCCATCCACCGGAAATTACGCCATCGCACGATTCGCCGCATCGGGACCGGCCTTGCCACTCTTTCCCTGCTCTGCCTGCTCCTTATCTCCACACTGCCCACCTTCCAGGCGGAACCGATTACCCCGCAAAGCTTGCTGGCTGCAAGCCAACTTCTAAGCGATCTTTTTGCCCCCCTTGGAAACACAACCGACAGCAGTGATGCTCGTTTCACCTCGCCCTCGGCACTCTCGGATTCAACCGCTTTTTTCCCTACCTCGGACGATTCAGAAACCGGTGTTTTCGTCAGCTATAATAACCTTTAAAACCTTAAGGAGGTTCTCATGAAAAAAATCTTCTCGATTCTCATTCCTTTGTTCACAGCGATTGCGCTTTCTGCTGCGCCGGTTTCTTGTCCCATGGCCGGAAATGGAAACAAAGACCATGAGGGCAAAAAATGGGGAGACCTGAAGAAAATGCTCCAGAAAGAGGTCGGATTAACAGACCAGCAAATCAAACAGATGGAAAATGCCCGTATTACATCCGAAAAAACAAACGAAAACGCCCGTCATGAATTAAAACTGGAAACCATTAACATTCGAGAAGCTGCCGTCAATGGGACCTTGACAAAAGCAAAACTTAAAGAATCCCTGAAAAAAATGGAGGAAAATCGTTCCAAAATTCATGCGGCCCGATTTCAATCATTAGTAACCGCCTTGGATGTCCTGACAGATGAACAGCTTAAAAAAATCTGCGATTCCAAGATGTTGGGCCGACTGATTGATCTGCCGGACAGCGAAATGGGGCCTCACGGTATGAACAAAGAAAAGATGAAAGGCATGAAGGGTTGCCCGATGATGAAATAATCTATTCTGTCCGTCATTTGTCGGGAAGGGTTTCAAAACCCTCCCGACAAATGTTATTTTAATTCTCCTATGAACATCCTTCTGAACGGCGCCACCCGCTTTGCACCCGACAATGCCACGCTCCTCAGAATTCTCACAGACTACAAGATAAAGCCGGATACCGTGGCCGTGGAGTATAATGGCCGGATACTGCCCAAAGATGATTTTGATAAAACCAATTTATCCGACAATGATACGGTTGAAATCCTCCATTTTGTAGGCGGAGGTTAAGCTGCATCATGGATGAACTTATCATTCAAGGCCGCCGACTTTCCTCCCGTCTTTTTACCGGTTCCGGTAAATATGGTGATGATTCGCTTATTCCACAGATAATAGCAGCCGCGGAATGTGAGGTAGTGACCGTGGCGCTCCGGCGGGTCGATTTGGATAAACCCCAGGAGAATCTGCTCCAATATTTTCCCAAGGACAAAATCCTTTTACCCAACACCTCAGGCGCCCGAACAGCGGACGAAGCCGTTCGAATCGCCCATCTGGCGCGCGCCATGGGTTGCGGGGATTGGATTAAAATTGAAGTCATCAATGATCAAAAATACCTGCTACCGGATAATCTGGAAACCTTAAAAGCGGTTGAAATTCTGGCGGCTGAAGGATTTGTGGTCCTTCCCTACATGAATCCCGACCTTTCTATGGCACGCCGCATGGTTCAGGCCGGGGCCGCAGCCATTATGCCGTTCGGCGCACCTATTGGTACAAACAAAGGGTTAGCCACCTTGGAACTTCTTAAAATCCTGGTTGCAGAAATTGAAAAGCCGGTCATCGTGGATGCGGGCATCGGCGCCCCCTCTCATGCCGCCGCGGCCATGGAAATCGGTGTTTCTGCTATTCTATTGAATACGGCCATTGCGTTAAGTCAAAACCCCGTTAAAATGGCCGACGCTTTCAAGCTGGCTATTCGTGCAGGTCGGACGGCCTATCTGGCAGGGTTGGCACCTCGCTCTGATTCAGCGCGTGCCTCTTCACCGCTCACCGGTTTTCTGAACTGACATGTCCTTTCTGTCTGAAAAAAGAAAGTTCGATACCTTTG
>MGVN01000018.1:9089-12244 GCA_001800515.1 Elusimicrobia bacterium RIFOXYB2_FULL_49_7
CCCTTCTCTTTGCCGACTCGCCCCTGACCCCATTTGATTTTCTTGCCCTTCTCTCTCCGGCCGCAGACAATCACCTGGAAACCCTGGCCCAACAAGCACACCAGCTGACACGCCTCCATTTCGGTAAAACCATTGTCCTTTTTACGCCGCTCTATTTAGCCGATTTCTGTGACAATGTCTGCCCCTATTGTTCCTTTGCCCGAAACCACAAGATTGGACACCGACGCAAGCTTTCACTGACGGAGATCGAAGCCGAAGCAACGCATATCAGTAAAAGTGGTCTGCGCCACATCCTCATTCTCACCGGCGAATCACGCAAACAGACGTCTCCGAGCTCCCTAATCGACGCCGTGCATTGCCTGCGCCGTCACTTCTCTTCCATTGCTATCGAGATTTATCCTCTCACCGACTCTGAGTATGGCGAACTTATTCAAGCCGGGGCGGATAATCTGACACTGTATCAGGAAACCTATGACGAACCGCTGTACTTAAAACTCCATGCCGGCGGACCTAAAGAGGATTATGCCTTTCGGCTTGATGCGCCGGAGCGCGCCCTTTCCGCAAAGATGCACTCTGTCAATATCGGCGCACTGCTGGGTCTAAACGACCCTGTCCGGGACGCCTTTTTCACGGCCTTGCATCTCAGCTATCTCCAGTCCCGTTTCCCGGAAGCGGAGATTGGTTTGTCGCTCCCCCGCTTGCGCCCCCAGGCTGGCGACTTCACGGCGGTCCATACCGTCTCCGACCGTTTCTTTGTCCGCCTTCTGACCGCTTTCCGCTTATTCGCCCCACGCGCAGGTATCACCCTCTCCACACGGGAAGCGCCCGATTTCCGCAACCATCTGATGCAACTCGGCGTCACCCGTATGTCCGCAGGGGTGTGCACGGCTGTGGGGGGACACGCGGAAACAAGCGGCACCCCGCAGTTTGAGATTTCGGATAACCGATCCGTGGCCGAGCTATCGACCGAAATCAAGCGCCAGGGATTTCAATCTGTGCTTTGCGACTGGAGCCATACGCTGTTGCGGGATTAACTTTAACTCGTTTAGTATGCAATTAGCAATTTCATGCAGCTAATTTTTTTATGGCTTTTATAGTAACATTAAAACTGTTTGAGTTATTTGGGATTACAGGCAATATTTCGCCTATCCTTTAAAAAAGAAAAAACATCGAACAGCGTGGATTTGCCCGTTCCATTAGCGCCCACCAGGACTGTCATGGGTGACAGTCCTTTCATTTCGACATCCTTGAACAGTCTAAAGTTTTTTATCTTCAGTGTTTCTATTTGTATAGGGTCTCCATTATTTCTGGAAAAATACTCTATTCCAAATTTCATTAATTTCGATTGAATATCAGAGACAATAGCTTTTTGAAATATAGCATTTTATTGACGCCAAGACCGTCCGGGAATATTTCCTCATTTTAGAAGACACTTTGCGGAGGAACACCATCCCAAACAGGCCATTGTGGTCTGCAATGAACGAACTTCCCGAAAGACCGGCAATATTGACATCATCCCCTGGCGCCTCTTTTTAGACAAATTGAACAACGATAAAATCATCTGAAAGCCGGGCGTTGAGCCTGTCAAAACGCCCTTCCGACAAACCATTGAATCCGTACGCTTCACAATGTTAGATTATGGATAGTTTCAGGGAGGATGATATCTCATGAAAAATCCAATCAACGCCTTCTGGGGCCACTTGTTCCCTAAAGACGATGGCCCGGAAAAACATAACAAGCTCAATGTTTTATCCCACATTCCTCTATTCGACAAACTGACCAAAAAAGAGCTCCGTCGCATCGCGGATATCATCTACGATCGTACCTATTCCGCAGGCGAATATATTTTCGAAAAGTCGCAGCCCGGTGCGGCCATGTTCATTATTAAAACCGGAACCGTCAAGATCGTGGCGCCCGATACGCGCGGCAATGAAGTGATCCTGGCAACCCTCGGCGAAGACACCTTTTTCGGTGAACTGGCCCTCCTCGACGATTCTCCCCGCTCCGCCTCGGCACGCGCGGAAATCAAGACAGAAGCCCTTGCCTTTTTCCGGTCCGATCTCATCAAACTGCTGGACGAAGAGCCGGACATCGCAAGCAACATTTTCAAAGCCCTGGCCTATATCATCGGCCAACGGCTCAAAGCCACCAACGAACAACTCTACGGTAAAGAGGGATAAGAGCCATGTCCGCAAACCCTTTGCGAGATCGCCGGGCTAAGATATTCTATGGCACCTCGGCCGTGGTTCTGATTTCTCTCTTTTTCTTTCTGGCGTGGTCTCTCCGCATGCTTTTCCTACCCGCCATCATCGGTGCCCTCTCGGCCTACATTTGCGCCCCATTATTGAACCGCATGCATCGTTTCGGCGTGTCCCGAGAAATCAGCGTCCTGTTATTGTTCGGCGTCTTCACCCTGTTATTGGCCCTCGCTGCCATGCAGATACAAAGCGTCCTGCCGGATGAAAAAGGCAAACTCGAGCTTAAGGTCCATATCAAGTACCGGCTCAACGAAAAATATCGACACTATATGGGTCTCGATTCAACCGGGACCAGCGGTAACATGGCTTACGATGTATTGGGCAGGGAATTTAATCCCATGGTGAATAGATTGAACAATTTTCTCCTCTTTTCCCACTATGAACGCAGCCTATTTGAGAAATATAAAACAGGCTATAAAGGAGAACCGCCTATTTCTCAAAAAATTATCCAATACGATGAGGCCAATCTTCAAGAGGACATCAAATCCAATCGGAAAATCGACGGAGAAGATCCGGTCGCTCACAACACAATAGTCGAGAAGGAGGAAAGTGGCCACAGTATGGCCCATTGGATCATCCTGCCTTTTGTTTTTCTCTTTCTCCTCATGGACAACGGGGCGATCAAACGCTATTTCGTCGGATTGGTTCCCAACCGTTATTTTGAAGTAGCCTTAACGGTACTTGACAATGTAGACGAAGCTATCGGCAATTATTTGCGCGGCACCTTCCTTGAGTGCTCCTTGGTCGGGCTGACCTTCATCGTCCTTCTGGCCCTTTTCGGTTTTCAGTTCAAATGGGCGGTCATCATCGGCGTAATTTCCGGTATGACGACCGCCATCCCTTTTCTGGGAACCGCCAT
The DNA here is from genome assembly GCA_001800515.1 of Elusimicrobia bacterium RIFOXYB2_FULL_49_7. The sequence continues at coordinate 12,207 of MGVN01000018.1, forward strand.
CGGACTTCTGACCGGTGCCGCTTATGCCCTGCTCGCTG
>MGVN01000018.1:12283-20386 GCA_001800515.1 Elusimicrobia bacterium RIFOXYB2_FULL_49_7
CTCTATCAGCCGGTGGTCTTAGGCAGTGCCGTCAATCTTCACCCTATTATGGTCATTGTCGGAGTGACGGGCGGTTCCATCCTGTTCGGTCTGTCCGGCATGCTCTTTGCAATTCCCACCATCGTCGTCACCCGAGTCATCATCGGAACCGTGTTCTGCGAACTGAAAGCGTATTATATTATATGATTCTTCGCCCCCTCTTCCTTATTCTTATTTTCCTTCTCATCTGTTTCGTCCTTCCTTCCGGTGCGGAAATCAGTACGGATTCCCAAGTCCTCGCGGTTCTGCGCTTTGACAATACCAGCGGCGATACCCGTTGGGATAATTTCGCCCCTTTTTTAGAGAAACGGATTGGCGGGGAAGCCCTCTTACCCAATCTATCGGTCAAATCCTGGAATATTACTCTGTCCGAACTTTTTTCCAACAACGAGGCAAAACAGTGCAATCTCCGGATGGCGTTATCCGGCTCTTTTTTCCGGGGTCAGGATTCCACCCTCTTCCTGCGCTTCCGCATGATGGATGTCAAAACCGGCAATGTTGAAGAAAAGGAATGTCCCATCTCCGGCATGCAACAGGAGGATGTCGCCTATTTGGTCGCCCTAAAAACAAAAGATCTGTATGCCACGGGTCTGCTCTTAGCCCAACTGAGCGTTTCTTCCACTCCTCTGGGATTAGCGCTCTTCCTAAACGGTACTGCATCCGGAAAAACCCCAAAAGAGTTCTTTCTGCCGTCCGGACATTACACCCTCCTTTTAAGCGGGAAATATCTGGAGCCCTATTCTGCCGAATTGGATCTGGTTGCCGGAAAATCCACAACGATTGAACCGGAAATGATTTTTAAGGGATATCCCACTCTTTATTTTATCATTGGCTCCATCGTGGCCAGTTGGGAATCCGTGGTTTTCTGGAAAGCAAAAGAACGTTATTATGATGAATATCAAAAAGACGCCAGCTTCCGAACAGACTATAAACAATATAACTATATTACTATCAGCATGTTATCCTTAGCCGGCATAGGATGGAGCAGTAGCTTATTTTGCTATCTCAAGAACAAAAAGCTCAGACAGCAGCTCTTTTCAATAAAAAAATGAACCCTGGCCAATCAACCCGCGACTAATCAGGAAGTTAAATGAGCATCGCGGAATTGGAGCGTGCCCAGGAAATCGAACTGGTCAATTTATGTATCGCAGGTCATCCGAAAGCACAGCGCGAACTCTTTAACAAATATAAAAAGCTCTTTTACAGTCTGGCGTATAAAAGCCTGGGAACCGGTTTTGATCTGGATGAAATTGTTCATGAGATTTTTATCCAGATTTTTCGTTCACTCCCATCGTTCAAAGGCAAGTCCGCTTTTCCCACCTGGATTTACCGCATCGCCCTGAACGTCTGCTTAAGTCGCCTCCGTTCCAAAATGCGGAAACGGCAATTGTCATTGGTCCAAGGTCTGGAAAGCGTTGAAAACCGCGTTTCCTCTCAAGAAAACCCGGCGACCGATCTGGATAGAAAGGAATTTGAAACGATAGTGCAAGAAGCGCTTCATAAACTGGACGACCGCAAACACCTCATTATCGTGTTGCACGATATGGAAGGAAAAAGCATCGAAGAAATCGCCTTGCTGATGAAAAAGCCGACAGGCACCATCAAGTCCAGGCTCTTTCACGGCCGAAAGGAATTGAAAAAACGGCTCCAGAAATATCTGGCTGTATAACGATAATAAATAGGATGAAAACATATCTCCAACCGGACAATGATCCGGAAACAGAACGGTTGCTCTCCCTACTGAAGGGCATGACCCCGCCCGACAAGAGCGACAATGAATGGCTGACCCTGGAAAACAGGCTGATGTCGGATTTGGCGCGTTTGCCGCGCAAAACGCTGCCCCTCAACCCAAAGCAGCTGTTGACCTTCTTTGTCCGTCCTTTTCCGAAGCCGGTCATGATCCTATCCCTTCTTCTTCTGATCGGTGCAACCGTTTTCCTGTCCATTCGGAACAGAGAACAGGAAACGCTTAACCATGCCCGTATTTTCGCACTTCAGGGTGATGTGGAATACTCGGTTCAGGCCTCTTCTGCCGTCGACCATCCGAAATGGAATAGCGCTCTCTTGCGCCAACCCATCAGCAAGGGTCTCTCCTTCCGCCTTCCGAAACAGGGTGATTTAGCCGTCTGTCTCGATTCTTCCACCGGCTGGCGGTTACTCGAAAACAGCCATCTAAGCATCGTCCGGTCAGACCAAAAACAAATCGAACTTTATCTGGGAAAAGGGACCATTTTCTGCAAAGTCGCCAAGCGGAAGCCGGGCGAACGCTTTATTGTCACCACCCCTAATGCCATCTGTGAAGTGGTAGGAACCCGTTTCAAAGTCGAAGCCACTGAGGTGGAGGGAAAACCCTATACTCTTCTGACTGTGATCGAAGGGGTGGTGGCCATGCGCCGCCTGTCCGACAAAGGGCCCGGGCTCATGGTGGCAGCTCACACCATGGCAGCCATCCAAGGGGATCGTCCTTTCACCTCCCCCTCCATTGATTCTGCATCCTTGCAACGGGAAATGGCCCTGTTAGAGGCCATGCCAAATCCTGCAGCGGAAAAAAGAACATCAGGATTCCTGCAAATCTCCTCTGAACCGGTCGGTGCGACGGTCATGATAAACGGTAAACCCAGCGGTCATACACCGTTCTCCATCGAAAAATCAGCCGGCGAACAGACCCTCTCGGTCACTTCTCCGGGCTATACGGGTTGGCACCGCACCCTTCAGTTGACGAAAAACAGTACCCTTAACGAACATGTTGTGCTTCAGAAAATCACCTTCCTGAAACTCCTGAAGAATATGAACACTCCCACGCCGCTGCCCTTACTCGAAGAACTATACGCAGAAAACACGGACCCAACGCAATTTACGTCCGACCAACCCGGCAATGCATCCCTCCTCTGCCGGGAATACCAAGTTGGCCTTGACAAAATTCAGATAGGCAATTATTCAGTCGCTTTAAGCACTTTTGAAACACTACGTCAAAAAGGACTCCGACTGCCCGCCGATCGTATTCAGTTGTTGGAGCAAATCGCCCGTTGCTATCGCGGCCTAAACGATTATTCATCCTGCCTGGCTACGTTGTCCGAAATTTTCAATCTCACTGAAAACCCGGTAAAAAAAGATAATCTGCTTTGGGAAATGGCCAGTCTGCGCGCTTTCTACCTGTCGGATTATGCGGCGGTCGAGAAGGATCTGAATGATTATATCTCTCTTTTCCCGCAAGGACTTTGGATTCAGGAAGCACGCCTGCGACTGGCGGAAATACGATATCTGCTTCGCAAACCCATGGAAGCCGCGGAAGCATATGAATCCTATCTGGCCGGCGCTCCCGAGGGAACGGCTTCGGAGAAAGCCATGTATAACCTGGCCTTTCTACTGAGCCATGATTTGAATAATTGTGAAGAAGCCATCCGTTGGTATGGCCGGCAAATGGCCGATTATCCGGGCGGTCTCTTTCTGGAAGATGCTATTTTCTGGCGTGCCGACTGTCTGGAAAGGCTTGACAGAAGAGCTGACGCCACGCGTGAATATCAACACTACCTTTCAGCTTATCCCAATGGGCGGTGGAAAAACGCCACAATGGAAAGACTGGAAAACATTGGCATTTCACGCCGCTAATTCTATATTTTCCCCTCTGAACCTTCAACCTTCTCTCTGGACATATGCTTCGTTGGCTCATGCGCCTTGCCAAAACTGAGGCCCTTCCTATCCGTATCTCCCATCCGGGTATTCGGCCCGATCTCATCCATCCTCACGCCCGTTCCGTTGTTCACCGACTTCACCAAAGCGGGTATGCGGCCTATATTGTAGGCGGCGCAGTACGCGACCTGCTCCTGGGTCTCGCACCGAAAGATTTCGATGTCGCCACCTCGGCTCATCCGAATGAGGTCCGGCGTCTTTTTCGCAGCGCACTCATCATCGGTCGCCGTTTTCGGTTGGTCCATGTTCGTTTCGGCAACAACCGAATCGTGGAAGTCGCCACGTTCCGACGCCATCACGGCCAGGAAACAGGTGAAGATCCGGTCCGCAACGACAATGTTTTCGGTACGGAAAAGGAAGACGCCTTCCGACGCGATTTTACAATGAACGCCCTCTTTTACGACCCGGAAAGCGACCTTATCATCGATTATACCGGCGGATTGCAGGATCTTAAAATGCGCCTGATTCGCTGCATCGGCAAACCAGGAGAACGGTTGGCCGAAGACCCGGTCCGAATGCTTCGCGCCATCAAATTTTCAGCCCGATTCAATCTTTCCATTGAACGCAAGTTGGCAAAATCCATTTCCGGTATGTCCGATCATATCCGTCTATGCAGCCAGCGCCGGCTCTTTGAAGAACTCCTGAAAATTATGCGCGGCGGTATCCTTTCCCCATTTGTCTCCAAGGCAAATGATCTGCATTTTCTGGATACCTATCTCCCTTTTCTACAAACCCTGCGCACCCGCCACCCGGCCCTCTTTGACAAATTGCTCACCGCTTGCGATATTGCCTGCGGAGAAGAGGGGCTTGAACCGGCCTTTGGGTTTGCCCTGCTGCTATGGCCAAACCTCAAACCATGCTTATCCAAAACACGCGATCCTCAGAATGCAATTCGAGACACCATCATTGAATTCTCCAAATCGTTTGCAATCACTAAAAATGATAAAATATTCATCCGCACCCTTCTCGTGGTCAAACAACGGCTCGATTATTACCTTACCCTGCCCTCTAAACGGCGAAAATTCGTGGCCCGTCGACTTCGAAACCTGCCCGAACTACCGGAAGCCCTCTACTTTTATCGCCTCATTGATGAAATGGAGGGAAATGGAATAAAAAACTACGAATACTGGGTCAGATTGCTGAAAGAAAGATCAGAACCTATATAATAAGATATCTGCTTTCCGCAAGCTATGCCCCAACTCCTTAAACCGCTTCTATTGCTCACCTGTTTTATTGCTGCAGAAGAAATAGGTGTTTTTGTTTCCGGCAACGCCACGTTTGAACACAGCTACGGAACCCTTGGTCTTTTCTCACCAGACACCGTCAAATCGGGCAATCTCTACCTTCTCTCCGGTCTGTTGCCGATGTTAATATCACGCCCCTCTTCTCAACCTGAACAAACCCCTCCCTTGGCAGAACGGGTCACCGGAGAATGGAAAATCTCACCTCTTACCGGCCTCTCCATAGCTATCCGCGCAACCGATTCAGGGTCCGGCATCCGGGAAGTCCGTTTCTGCTATAAAAATGGCGGCGAAGCGGATTTCCGTTCCGATATTCTGTATCGGGATAATGGATTGTATACTAAATCCATTCCCGGCAATCTTCTTTCCGAAAAAGGGTTCTCCTATTTCTTTGAGATTCGAGACAGTGTCGGGAATGGTACATTCCTGCCGGACACGGCTCTCGATTCTCTAAGCCTGATGCTTCATCTGCCCCAAGGTGTCAAGTACCATAAGGATAACAACCGCTTTTTCCCTTCTGAAAAATGGACCATGTTTTCTTTCCCCTTGTTGCCAGACCAATCTACTGCAGCCACCCTCCTGACCAGCCAGCTTGGACCGCACGATGAACGCCATTGGAAAATGGTTCGCTGGGATGGCAATGCCTATCGTACGCTCTCTCAATCCGACCTTTTCCGTCTCAGACCAGGCCATGCTTTTTTCCTTTTTGTACGTCAGAATAATGTTACCCTTTCATCCGGTTCCGGATGCGCCTTACGACTCGATCGTCCCTACAGATTATCGCTTCCGCCGAAACAATGGACTCAATTCGGCAACCCTTTTGCCTTCCCAATCCGGTTCAGCTATTTCTCCCCCTCTCAACCGGATTCTCTTTCCCAACCCCTTGACGGTGATTATGCAGAACAAGGTTATACGCCACTTGAAACCAACCCCCTCATTCAACCCTGGAAAGGCTACTGGATATTCAACTCCTCTTCCACAATCTGCACCCTTGCAATAACACCTGTTGAGGATAAGAATCCATCTAAGAAAGGGATCGCGTTCCCGGATACCATCGATTGGGCAGGAACACTGAGTACTGAAAAAGGCTCTAAAATCTTCTTCGGTACAAGCTCAATACGAAAAATGGCATTTCCACAACCACCCACCTTGGAAAATGGGCCGGTACTCTCCTTCCGATGCGATAACAGCCGATTTATTTCACAATTCAAACAAACCGCCAAAAATGGGGAAGGAATTTGTCTTAACGACTTGATCCTGGAGACCCGTCAGGAAAAGATGATCAAGCTTCAAACCACCTCCATGGGACGGATTCCACACAAGCGTCTTCTTTTCGATAAAACACGTCTTGTTGGATTGCCGCTGCCCGACAGTGGTATTGTGATAGTTTCGAATCCGGAAGGCGATAAAGAACGCTGTTTTTCCCTGTTTTGTGGCTCCAAACACTTTGTAGACAGTCTAATGCAATGGCATACAAAGTCCTGCCCCATGGCCGTGGAGATTTCAGATAACATCCCCAATCCGTTCAATCCGACCACGTCATTCCATATCGCCCTTCCCGCCCGCACAACTCTTTTTCAAGTGGAAGCAACAATATTCGATTTAGCGGGACATTACGTGAGAAGATTAATCGACACCGCCCTCCTGCCGGGCCGCCATACTGTTATTTGGCAGGGAAAGGACGATCAAGGAAGATCGGTCGCTTCCGGTGTTTACCTGTGTCGATTCACAGTCTCCGGGAAGCAGGAAAAATTGGGGCGAATTCTCAGATTAACGCTGATCCGTTAATTCAATCCGATCCCTCACCTATTTCTTGGCTGGTTTGCAGGGACCGTCATTCTTTTTTTGATAATCCTCGAAACTGACCTGCTTTTTATAGCATTCATCATCGATATAATTCAAAAGCTGAATAAAGGTCTCAGGAGGAATAAATCCGGGCAACATGGTCACAAACTTACCCTCAGCATCCATGAACGCGGTGGCCGGAAAACCCTGCACACCCAGTCCGGAAGCCAATTCCATGGCCTTTAATTGCTTACCATCATACTGGATGATTTCCTTGGAAGTTTCCGGATTGATCTTCATGGTAATATACCGCTTCTTCAGTTTTGCACGAACCACGGGATCCCCATAAGTCTTCTGATCCATGGTTTTGCACCATCCACACCAATCCGTATAAAAATCGACAACAGCCGGTTTTTTCTTAGCCTTTACCTGCGCTACACCTTCATTAAAACCCATCCACTTCACGTCTTCAGCAAATAATCCAACAGCAAGCAATCCTATCAATAAAGCAATTAAACTTTTCATATAGTCTCCCTTTGGTCAGAATTAATATCTTTTCTTATTATTAAAATAGTCAAACGACCGGATAAAAAACCAGTATGCTTCCCTATTCTCGACATCAGCGCCTACTGACTCAATGGGGTACGCTCCTTGCGGTCCTATTGGTGGTAGCCGTTGACCTGATTGTCCGGCATCAGGCCATTTTCGCCCCAGAAAGCGGCCGGCTCTTTTTTTGGACAAAAGCCTACCTCGGGTTCTATCTACTTTCCGCCATACTCGGCCTCTGCCTTCTGATTCTCTTTAGAACCATTCTCCAATGGTTCGCGACCCTTCATCAACGGCTTGGAACCATCCTTACTTTGTTATTCATTGCCGTATGGGCGATGATTTGTGTGGCCTCCTGGGAATATTATCGCTACTTTTCCATGATTCCCACACTCTATACTTTCCAATTTATGTCTCTTGAGCCGGGCGAGACCGTAACTACGATTTTATCAGCCCTTACATGGCCCATGCTCCTCGAAACAATGGCATTGGCTATTGGACTCTACTTCTTTTTTGGAATTTCCGTAAAACGCTATCACGTTCAAGGTTGGTGTTTTCGGCTTCCTTTCTTTCTTTCTCTTGGCATCAGCGTCATTTTTTGGGGTATCTTGAATAACAACATCCGGTTTATCGATCAATGCCTTACTCCGGATGTCAATGCTTTCGTCACGGCAATAAAGATAAAACTCGATCCCAAAGCGTCCGATTATTTCAATCGGACCGGACTTCATGCAGGCAATCGGACTCCTCTTACCCCTTTGTCCCAACCCGTTTCTCATCCTACCATTGTCATCATCAATGA
>MGVN01000018.1:20421-29058 GCA_001800515.1 Elusimicrobia bacterium RIFOXYB2_FULL_49_7
ATACCCGTCCCACCATGCCCTTCCTATTAACTCGAATGGCATCCCAGCCGGATGATTACTTTATTTTCAAACAAGCCTATGGCAACGCCGCTACCACGATCATTGCCTATCCCACCGTCATCGCCGGCGGGTCGGCGGTCACTACCGGACGGGTTTTGCATACGCTTCCCCTCTTATGGGACTACGGTAAAGCAGCAGGTTGCTTCACGGTCTGTATCTCTTCACACATTTACGATTGGCGGAACTTCTTGACCTTCATCAAATCTCCCTCCCTGGATCGTCTATGGTGCCAAGAAATTTCCGGTATTCCCCCAATCGATAGCCGCTATTTTGGAATCGACGACCGTTATACTGTTGATCATTTCCTGTCAATATTAGATGAGGCAAGACGAACAGGTAAACCTTTTTTCGGCGTTCTGCATCTTTTCGACACTCATTTCCCCTACTATTCTCCGGATAGCCTTAAAAAGTTCGACGGCCCCCAAGGAGAGTATGATAATTCCATCCTATATCTTGATCTCAATCTGGAGAGGCTCTTTCAGGGATTGGAACAACGAGGGATTTGGGACAGCACGCTCATTGCTTTTACTTCAGACCATGGGGAAGCTTTCAATGAACACGGAGTAAACGGCCATATCACCAATCTTTTTGTTGAAACCATCTCCGTGCCATTTTGGTTCAGAATTCCCAAAGCGCTTCAACAAGGACATTCACTCGACACATTCAAAGTCAATCGTACAGCAGCCGTCTATAACGCCGATCTGGCGCCTACCATTGCGGATCTTTTAGGACTCGGGAATGAACCGGACATTCAATCCATTTGGGAACAAGGCGGCGGGCAATCGCTTCTAAAAGCCATTCCCAAGGAGCGCCCCCTCATTCTGACTAACAGCACGGAATACAGCGTGAACCGTGACAATCATTTTCTGGTCTTGGTACGTGACCATCTTTATTTCACCGCCTTTGTGGAAGGGGGGCGGGCCATTTTGGGCTTGTTTGATTTAAGAACCGATCCGGACTGCTACCACAATCTATGGCCCTCCACCCCGCTCCAAGAAAAAAAAGCGATCAAAGAAGCGCTGCTTAAACACACCAATACCCGGCTTATTCTGGAAAAGACCTCCATTGGAAACGCCTTTTTTTAACATATCAGATACCTATTCCTTGCCAAGCTTGCTTGGAGTATATGCTTTTTTTATCTTTTACGATGACTCAATAATATTATAACATGCTTACAATAACTAAACGTTTCCATTTCTGTGCATCACACCGTTTATTTAATCCTATTCTTTCGAATGAGGAGAATAAACGCATTTTCCAGCAATGCAATCAACTCCATGGACACAACTTCATGATGGACATCACAGTATCAGGCCCTATCGATCCAACGACCGGAATGATTATGAATTTCCACGAATTAAAGCAGATTGTAGGTACATATGTCATTAGTTATTTTGATCATAAGAATTTTGAAACGGACATTCCGGAATTTAAGGGCAACGTGCAAACCGTGGAAAATCTAATTCGGATTATTGTCGATAAATTGTGCGGTAAATGGCCGAAGGGGATTGATTTGATTAGTCTGAAAATATTTGAGACTACCGATAATTGGGCTGAATACTCAGTTTAAATTAATATGACATCAAAAAGTATTCTCGTTACGGGTGGCGCAGGATTTATTGGCTCGTTCTTAGTTGATAGATTAGTGTCACTTGGGCATAAAGTTCGTATTATTGACAACCTCGATCCGCAAGTACACCCAAACTCCATAATTCCTTCATATTTAAACAAAGACGCTGAATTTATTTTCGGCGATATAAGAGATCGGGATAAATTAGAAAAAGCCTTGTCTGGGATTCATTATATCTTTCATATGGCATCTGCTGTGGGTGTAGGCCAAAGCCAATATGAAATCGATAAATATGTCGATGTCAATTGTCACGGAACAGCCCAATTATGGGATATAATATTAAAGAAGAAATTAAATATTGGTAAGGTTATTGTACCTAGTTCTATGACCTGTTTTGGCGAAGGCCTAAGTCTTTGCCAAAATTGCGGTACCGTTAAACCTCACATTCGACAAAGCATCGACAATATTAACAAAGTCTTTTCCTGTCTTTGTCCAACATGCAATATGCATGTAAAACCAATCGCTACTCCAAGCGATAGCCCTATGTATCCATCTTCTATTTACGCGTACACAAAAAAGTTCCAAGAAGACATATCTCTCAACTTGTCAAGAACACATAGCATTCCATGCACTATATTTCGCTATTTTAATGTTTATGGTCCTAGACAATCTCTTTCTAATCCATACACCGGAGTTTCCGCAATTTTTATTAGTCGAATTAAAAACAACAAACCGCCAATCATCTTTGAGGATGGGCTTCAAACTCGGGATTTTATCTCTGTTCACGATGTAACGGCTGCAAACATAAAGGCCATAGAGGACGACACTATAAATTTTAGTGCTATTAACTTAGGAAGTGGCCAACCAACATCTATTAAAGACCTCGGGACTTTTCTTATTAACTTGCTCAACGCAAACTGTAAAATTGAAATAAACTTATCTTTTAGAAAAGGCGATATTCGGCATTGCTACGCTGATCGCCATGAGCTTTCCAGTCGCTTCGGCTTTTCAACCAAAATTTCTTTAGAAGATGGCCTAACAGAATTAGCCACATGGGCAAAACATGAAGAGGCTATTGACAAATCGGAAATTGCAACATCTGAACTTATTAATGCCGGCATAATTAACAATAATAAATAGGATTATCATGAAACTCCTTGTTACTGGCTCAAGTGGCCTGATCGGTTCGGAATGCGTTCTGCAAATGTCAAAGTCGTTCAAATCTGTTATTGGCATCGACAATAACATGAGAAAAGACTTCTTTGGAGCGGGCGGCGACACCACAAATATTAAAAAAAGATTGCTTTCAGAAATTCACAATTATCGTCACTTTGATATTGACATTAGGGATAGAAATCGAATTCTCGACATCTTTAAACAAGAAAAACCATCTGCGATTATTCATTGCGCAGCACAACCAAGTCATGATCTTGCAGCATCACGGCCATTCGACGACTTCGAAGTAAATGCTGTTGGCACTCTCAACTTGCTAGAATGTGCACGTCAACAAACCAAAGACAGTCCTTTTATTTTCATGAGTACCAACAAAGTATATGGAGATGCTCCAAACAACATTCCGCTAATTGAACTCCCAACAAGATGGGAATATGCTGATGATAAATACTTAAATGGTGTAGATGAATCATTTTCTATTGATCAATCTAAACATAGCATATTTGGCGCATCTAAGGTTGCGGCTGATATTCTTGTTCAAGAATATGGCCGTTATTTTAATATGCCAACAGCTTCATTCCGAGGTGGTTGTCTCACAGGAAGTCGTCATGCAGCTGTAGAGCTTCATGGATACTTGGCATATATTTTCAAATGTGCTATTGAGCATAAACCTTACACTATTTACGGATATAAAGGGAAACAGGTTCGAGATCAGATTCACTCTTCCGATGTGGTTTCAGCCTTTCAAGCTTTTCTAAATAATCCAAGAGCAGGTGAGGTCTACAATCTAGGAGGCGGCAAGGATAATTCAATCTCTATTTTAGAATCTATTGAAATCATTAAATCAATAACAGAACAAGAATTAATCTATTCATATTCTGAGATTAATCGCTCCGGAGATCACATATGCTATTATTCCAACCTCTCTAAGATTAAGGCTCATTTTCCTGACTGGCAAATTCGTGTTTCCATTAAGGAAATTATTCAAGATATGTGGAATTCATTTAAAATAGGCTTGAAATGAATATTGCCCTAGTTAACCCTCCTTGGATTCATTTAAGTAATGCGTCTGCCGTTCGTGCGGGTTCAAGATGGCCACATATTCGACACAACTACTTCCATATTTTCCCATTTCCATATCGCCTTGCCGAAGCTACTTCCTCTTTAATACGTGCTGGACATAATGCAATTCTAGTTGATTCTTTAGCGGAAGGATTAACAATAGAGCAAACTCTCCATCGCTGTAAAGGCTGCTCTTTTTTTATTGTTGAAACTGCAACAAATAGCTTACCTTACGATATCAAGTTTTTAAAATCAATCAAGGCCATTTTTCCGGAAGTCATAATTGCCTGTGTAGGCCAACATGCGGCAGTCGGAGAAAATGATTTAACACCGTTCTGCAATTTCGTCCTTCCTTATGAATACGATCAAAAGGTACTTAACATAGCAAATGGATTTCCTCCTGGCGATGATATTGTTGACATCAACCATATTCCTTGGCCATTTCGAGACCCCAAGCTAATTCTTTCCTACCAAGAAGGCTTTTGCACTCATTTCCCAAACGCTACAGTTACCATCTCCAGAGGCTGCCCTTATGCATGCTCATTCTGCCAAGAACCAACAGTTTACTATAATAAGTCGGGCAGAAGAATAAGAAATCCTATCGATGTAGTCGATGAATGGCAATACCTTATTTCTCATTTTAATTTAAAAGAATTATACATTGACGATGCAACTTTTAACGCTGATGAAGATTACCTAAATGCAATCTTAGATGAGTACGAAAGACGAAATATGCGTATTTTTCTCTCAGCAATGGGAGATGCTCGAATCTCAAATAAACTTCTTGAACGGTTATCAAGAAATGGCTTCACCGGACTAAAAATTGGCGTAGAATCAATTCATCCCCACATACTAAAAGGCATCAATAAATCTTGGCTTAAAATAAATGACATTGAAAGAGTCGTAACAAAATGCCGAGAACTCAATATTTTCATTCATGGAACCTTTATTCTTGGCCTGCCGGGAGATAATGTTGACACAATTAGACAAACCATTGACTATGCGCTTAAAACTAATTTTAGTTTTATTCAGTTTAGTCCTTTTATCCCTTTGCCAGGAACAAAAATCTACGATGAGATACGTAAACTTAATTGGCGATTTGAGACAAATACAGACAACAATATATTTATTAGTAGACCAGAATTGTCAGCAACCGAGCTTTGTAAATTGTATAAATATGCTCAGTCACGCATAAATAAGCGTGTTTTTTCAAGCCTATATCTAATTAAAAAATATCTTTTGCTGTCTTTGTTTCTTAAAGACTGGCATACCATTCTTCTTATGATAGTTAATCGTTTCGCTTCTATTTTAAAATATTCTTCTCGTGATAGATCCTAACGTATAGTTAAACCTTCAAAAAACCTATTAGCTTAGCCAAGCTGCTATCTTTCAGCATTAGACCATCAACCTGTTTAATACTATCGTTTAGAAATTGCGGCCATAAGCACAAGCTGGAGTCTTTCGGACAAACTATAATAATTATAATACATTTCCGTTCGACGTCTAGCCTCATTCCCAAGTTGATTTATTTTAATTGGATTTTGGATTAATTCTACCATTGCTTTTCCAAAGGCAATAGGATCATTGCAACTTGGAACCAGAACGCCCGCCCCATGTTCCAATGCTGCCGAGACCTCTCCGACATTAGTCCCAATAATAGCCTTTCCCATAGCCATATATTCATACAGCTTAATAGAGGAGCGTCCTATATTGATAAATGTATGTGGAAAAGAATCCTGATATGGCAATAAACATACGTCAGCAGCCGCGATATAGTTCGGCACTTCATTATGATTAATTTTGCCTGTAAAAATAATATTTTCTCCCAACTCCTTCTCTTGACAATATCTTTGCGCATCAGCTAATTGATCGCCATATCCAATTATAAGGAGTTTTATGGTCTTTTCTATATTGTATGCATAATGAAACGCATCGATAAGCATCCTCCAGTTTGCACCACCCATTTTAAATGTGCCAACATAAATAAACACAACTCCTGACAACCCATTTTCTTTGCGAATTCTTTCACCTGACACAGCTGCTTTAAAAATCGTCAAATCTGCACCATTAGGAATAATCCAAATCTTTTCTTTACTAACTCCCGATAACAAGATACGATCAGCCAATAACTGGCTTGCCGTAACAATCGAACTAGCCAACAAGGGCATCTTTTCTTCAAAATAGGTGATTGCCGCTTTAATAAAAGCTCTATTCGCTTGTTTTACGGTCGCAAAGCCTCCAACGCCTTCCCAATCATCCGTATCTAAAACATATGGCGTTCTTGAAATAAAAGATGCAATCCATGAAATGCTAGCCCCATAAGGAAGAGGCTTGCTCGAATATAACACATCATTTCGAAAAGCATAACATATTACGATCGGTAACTTAGCAATAAACAATAGTATCATTGCAAACAACCCCGATATTATTCCCGGCGTTTTAATAAACATATCAGGTAGAGAAATTGTATACTTAATTCTTACGTCATCAATAATATTGGGCAATTTACTTCTTTTTTTCTCATTTGACAAATATTTGTTTCCGATTACTAAATAAGTAACAATATGGCCTCTTTTAGCCAATCCACATGCAAAGCCAAGCATTCTATTGGATGTAGAGGCAAAAATAGGGTACTGTGTAATGACTAATACTTTCATTAATTCTTTAACCTTCTTACTTTTTCTATCAACTCCTTCATCTTTACTCTATTTTTTTCTCCGGGTAACACTTCCACACCAGAATTCACATCTATGGCATCAGGTTCAGCTTCTTTAATTGCCGCCTCAACATTAAACAGGTTAATTCCACCAGCCAATATTACCTTGCCATATTCCTTCGCATTCTCAACAAGACCCCATTCAAATGTTTGTCCGGTCCCACCGATCAATTCGGGCGAGTATTTGTCCAATAAGAAACCTGCCAGATTCGCATCGTTGTATTCAGCTAACGCTCTGAAATTAAAACGACTATCAACACCAAACGCTTTTATTACCCGTAACGGCATTGATTTGCAATATTCCGGAGATTCATGTCCATGGAGTTGTAAACCAGATAATTTTACAAATGAGGCAATTTCTCGAACTATTTCCGGTCTTTCATCCACAAATACACCTATGCAATTTACAAACGGAGGCAATTCCGAGACAATATGTCTTGCCTTTTCCGGGGTAATGTATCGAGGGCTTTTCGGATAAAATATTAGCCCAATAGCATCATAACCAAGATAAGCGGCATATCGTGCATCTTCTATCTTAGTTATTCCACATATCTTCACGCTTGTCATAACATGATACAAATTAAAGACTTATTTTGTCCGCTTTTCCAATTTCCTTAATCTTTCATCCTGCTTAATGATATATAATGTTAATTCCTCAACTTTTTCAAGCAATTTTAAGTTCATTTCCGTGAGATCAATCCCTTCCTTTTCTATCTCTTTTTCGGACGGAATATTCGGTAAATGTCGATTACACTCAATAAAAGACCTTAAACTATCCAAGTTCATTAATGCATAATCATCCCCAAAAACAAAGTCAGGCACACTCAGGGAAACATTGCCAACTTTAAAACCAGTTGCCTTTACAACCCCTTTCGCCTCAACAACCGTTCCAGATTGCCTAAAGATAACGACTCCAGGTATTTCGTTTGCCCCTAAACTATCCCACAAATTAAAATAGAGACCGTTATTGGCATAGGCTATCTTTACCCGGCTCTCAAATAACGGATCTTTAGTTACTTGAAAGAGTAAGGCTGGATTGTTTTTTGCCTTAATATAACTCTGCGCATCACCAACAGGATTTGAAATCAACAAATCACCTCGTATTTCAACATCTTTTTCTGCGGAATCAGTGCCGATCCCAATCCGCCGATTTACAATAAAACAATTACCATCCTTTTCTTTCCAGTACTGTTCTCTGCAATACTTTGCAGAATCGGACATTTTCGTTATTCTGGCCGTATCCGCAAAACGCGCATATTCAGCACTATCGGTTCTTTGTGCAAATTCTGCCCAGCTTGTTGTCCTTGCCGAATCAGCGCTTATTGCTCTCATCGCACCAACAGCAGAATCTGCTAAGAAGCAACTTTTGGCAATGCTGGCCGTATCTGTTCTTAGGGAAAGATAAGATACTTCTGCTGTATCCGCTCTTTTTGCAGACCCAGCATATACTGCAGAATCAACATTCGATAGCGGCCATGTATAATAAGCACTATCTGCCCAAATTGCTCTTTTGGCTACCTTTGTTGAATCAGAATAATGAGATTTTAAGGCGAAAAAGCTACTTGTAATCCTTATTCTTCCGCTGCAGCTTCCGCCCCTTACAATTTCCATAAACAAGCTATCCTGGCCGGATAACTCATCAGGCAAATTCTTCTTGGTCCCTAATGCTATTGTAAAAACACCGTTTTTAGTAGATACAAAGTGCTTTTCATGCCATAATTCTGAACCTCCAATAGGCAGATTGTAGATATTAAATTGAATGCTATCTTGGATAGCCTGACCGACGCCAGAGCTATCAAGAAAAAGACCTTGATAGGCGATAAAATTGGGCACGGAATAAACAAATAAAGACAATTTGAGCAATACAATGACAGATAGCATTTTGCTATTCATACATTCTCCTTATCTTTTATTCTGAATAAATCTATAAGGTGAGTTCTTTAAGCTAAGAATATCGTTACAAATATCTATTCATTTACTATTAGGAAGATTTTCCGGTAGGTTGGCAGCATGCGATTAATGCGCCACACCCACCTCCTTTCTTCCTTTGCTTTCC
>MGVN01000019.1:0-1043 GCA_001800515.1 Elusimicrobia bacterium RIFOXYB2_FULL_49_7
CGGTTATGGAAAAATACCATATCCCCAAAGACAAGCCGGTCGTGACGCAGATCTCGCGGTTTGACAGCCTCAAGGATCCCGCGGGCGTCATTGACGCCTATAAGCTTGTAAAGAAGTATGTTGATTGCAGCCTGGTGCTTGCGGGCGGTGGGGCGACTGACGACCCTGAAGGGATACGCATCCTTGAGGAAGTCAGGGAAAAGGCGAAAGGCGACGCCGATATACATGTATTGCTCCTGCCACAGGATGATATTGTGGTAAACGCGCTGCAGAGGGCATCGACCGTGCTGCTGCAAAAATCGTTGAAGGAAGGGTTCGGCCTGACGGTCGCGGAAGCATTGTGGAAAGGAAAGCCAGTGGTGGCTTCCAACGTAGGCGGCATACCCCTGCAGATAACGCATAAGTTCTCAGGGCTTCTGACGCATTCCATCGAGGGGACCGCTTTTGCGATCAAACAGCTGCTGCACCATCCGGGATACGCAAAGAAGCTGGGGGAAAACGGCAGGGAGCATATAAGGAACAATTATCTGCTGACGCGGCATTTAAAGGAATACATGCTCCTTTCCCTTTCTCTTTATTATAATCAGGATATTATTTATCTGTAGGCGGGGGAAGCTCTCATGTCCGGAAATATAGTAGAATATGCAGACAGTATTTCGCTTTGGGGGATATTTCAAAACCAAGGAGAACGATAAACCGAATGATCCTCGAAATCAGTTTGATCACCATACTGCTGCTCGTTCTGCTGCTGCCCGTTACCGTTCATTTTTTTGAAAAGAACCTTGAAGCGTTCCTTTTCATCATGGGAATATTCGCGGTGACCGCGTCACACTATTTCTGCGGTACGCCGGTATGGTCTCTCCATCTGGTCAGGGAGGCGTTTGCTGAACCGGTCATGATCACATCCGCGGTACTCGTCGTAGGCATGCTGGTGCTGTTTTATAAAGGGCCTATTACCCGTATCATTGTTTCCGTAGAACATTCGCTCGGATCGAAACTCTTTTGTTTTTTTCTGATCACCGTGCTGGGCCTCGTGTCGAGCG
>MGVN01000019.1:1055-1292 GCA_001800515.1 Elusimicrobia bacterium RIFOXYB2_FULL_49_7
GACTCGGCGCCGCGCTCACGCCGATAGGCGAGCCCCTCTCTACGATCTGCATTGCGAAGCTGAAGGGGGAGCCCTACCACGCGGATTTCTTTTTTCTTTTAAGAAATCTCGGCATTTACATTTTCCCCGGCATCCTGGGCCTGGGGATCATCGGGGCCATTATTGAGCCGTCGGTGAAGGAAAATGCCGCCAGCGGCGGCCTCACTGAAGAGAGATCCGAAACCTGGAAAGATATAG
>MGVN01000019.1:1319-4503 GCA_001800515.1 Elusimicrobia bacterium RIFOXYB2_FULL_49_7
TCATCATGGCGCTTATACTGCTGGGCGCCGGTTTTAAGCCGATCATCGATAAATACATCATCAAGCTCCCCAGCGCGTACCTGTACTGGATAAACACTCTCTCCGCCGTTATGGATAATGCAACGCTTGCCGCCGCAGAAATAAGCCCGCAAATGTCGTTAAGCCAGATAAAGTATGTACTCATGGGGTTGCTTGTCGCAGGCGGAATGCTTATCCCGGGTAATATACCGAACATCATATCCGCAGGCAGGCTCCGCATCACAAGCAAGGAATGGGCAAAAATAGGATTACCGCTTGGGTTTGTCCTGATGCTGGTCTATTTTGCCATTTTCTCATATATTCAATGATCCATAGAATACAAAAAGCACTACTCATGCTGACAGTGTTGAGTATTACGTCCGCTGCGTACCCTCCCTCCTCCTTTGCTTCTCCCCTTGATGACGCCCTTCTCGAAGCTCAACACTTCAATTATGCTCGATCTCTGGGCTTGCTGGAAGCCCTGCCGCCGGGTACTGATACAACGAAGTACCGGGCATGGGGATATCTGCGGGCTAAAAAATACGATAAAGCTATTGAGCTGTTTCTTCAGCAGAACAAGGATGATTATGAAACCTTGTTCGGGCTCGGCCTTGCATATTACCTCAACAAAGAGTATGCGAATGCATATGACTATTTTACGCAGTGTCTTGCAGTGCATAAGCAGTGCGCCGCAAGCGAGCACTTCCGCGGCCTGATAAAGGCCATGCAGGGGGAGAAAGATACGGCGCTTGATCATTATAAAGCAGCGCTTAAACTGGATTACAATTTAACTGAGGCGAAATTCCAACTGGCAAACGCTTATCTTGCCATGGAACAATACAATGATGCCTATAAAGCATGGTCGCAGATCGCGGACATAGATCCCGGCAATACGGACGCGGTGAATAAGAAAAAGCTCCTGCTTTCGCACATAACCCTGAAGCCCGAGGAAATAGTCCGGCCTTCACGCATCACCCAGGCGTCTGTGCTTGCGCACGCTCCGGATACAGCCGCAATACCGTCACTGCGTATCGGCATCCTGAAAGACGTCAGCGAGTTCAGCTTCTGGTCGCAGGGGGGATTCATTATCTCTGACGCGAGCGGTACGGTACGCGAAATGAGTACGGACGATGTCCTGGTGATAACATCAGCGTCCGAGTTATTCAAGAAGCACAAGCGGCTGCGCATTACGCCGCAACCAGCTGACACCGGCATTATCGTGCGGGATATCAGGTATGCCGCAGGATTTGCCTGGGCAGGCACCGCGGACCGGGAATACCGGGGCATAATGGAAGTGCGGCTGGGCGCCGGCGGTATCTCGCTTGTTAATGTCGTGAATTTTGAGGAATACCTCTACTCGGTGCTCCCGTCCGAGATGATCTCCTGGTGGCCCGACGAGGCATTGAAGGTGCAGGCCGTCATAGCGCGCACGCAGGCTGTCTACAGGAAGGATACCGCTTTGCTCCACAAAAAAGACGGCTTCGACCTATGCGCCGACCAGCATTGCCAGGTCTATAAAGGGGTCAAACAGGAAACGGCGAAATCCAGAAAAATGGTGGACGCAACACGCGGGGAGATACTGATGCATAACGGCAAGCCCGTGCACACCTTGTTTTCTTCAAACTGCGGGGGCCACACACAGTCCTCAAAAGAGTTGAAAGGATGGGGCGATGAACCTTTCCTCATAGGAATTTACGACGGCGATGCGATGCAGCCTTCCGGCCCTGCTTCGTATGATGCATGGATAAAACATGCACCGGACGGTATATTCTGTAAACCTTCGAAATACACCTATTACGCGGAGAGCAGATGGATACGGGTAATCTCGCAGGAAGATATAAAGGAACGCCTTAACAGAACCAATGCGCTGGGGGAGATCAAGAAGATCATCCCAATCAAGAGATCAAAGTCAGGGCATATTAATTGCCTGCGGATCGAAGGCACGAAAGGCAGCGTTGAAATAGAAAAAGAAAACGTTATCCGGATGATCGCGCCGGGAAGGCTCAGGTCAACGAATTTTATCGTTGAAGGGTACGGCGGCACAACGGACGGGATACCTGAACTGTTCATATTCTGGGGCGCCGGCTGGGGGCACGCCGTAGGGCTTTGCCAATCAGGCGTGGCAGGTATGACTGAAAAGGGATATAACTACGATCAAATACTGAAGAAGTATTATAAGGACAGCGCGATCAGAAAGATAACCTACTAATCCCTTAATCCTCGGGGTTCTTGAGATTGTTGACAATAAATAATATAAATAGTATATATTAAATATTGCAAAGCACCAGTGTATGTATTCTGGTGTTTTTTTTATTGGGAAAGGAACAATATGATCGGATTTTTCAGAAAACGAATCGAGGTTGTATCAAGGACGAATCCCGCGTTTTTGCTTGGCGCCGGGTACCTGTTTGTCGGCGCTATTGGAACGCTCATACTCGCTTTGCCGTTTGTTGAAAAAGTACGAACATCATTTATCGATAATCTGTTTGTTGCAATGTCGGCAGTTTCAACCACCGGATTAAGCACCGTCAGCATAGCGGATAATTATACCTTTGGGGGACAGGTGGTAGTCCTTTCTCTCATTCAGATCGGGGGGCTTGGATATATGTCCATCGGTTCTTTTATCCTTTTAATAGCAAGTAAAAAATTGTCACTGACGAACAAGGCATTGGTCAGAAATTCGTTCGGCCTTCCGGACCACTTCAATGCCGGAGGATTTGTCAATGCAGTCATGGTTTATACTCTTTCAGTCGAGTTTCTTGGAGCCCTGGTTCTGTGGCCTCTCTTTGCCGCAAGCGGAGCGGAAAACCCGTTATGGCAGGCTGTATTCCACAGTATCTCGTCCTTTTGTACGGCAGGCTTCAGTCTGTTCAATACGAGCCTTGAAACGTACTATAGTAACCCTCTTGTTAACATTGTGATCGCGGTGATAAGCCTTCTGGGGGCAATGGGTTTCCTGGTTACTATGGATTTCTGGCAGAAGTTCAGGCACCACAAGCCGCGCATTACGTCTACAAGCAAGATCATTCTTGTATTTACATTGATTGTTACGGCTATCGGCACGATCATGATCTTTTTCACAGAACCCGCAATTGCACGGATGCCGTTTTTTGACCGTTTCTGGATCTCGTTTTTTCAGGCGGTATCCGCTTCGACAACCGTAGGG
>MGVN01000019.1:4519-5707 GCA_001800515.1 Elusimicrobia bacterium RIFOXYB2_FULL_49_7
TCCTACAGGGCAACTGGCGCACGGCGTTTTGTATTGCTTGCTTGTGCTTATGGTGCTGGGAGCGTCCCCTGCGGGAACGGGGGGGGGGATTGAAATCCACCACAGTCGTATCTGTATGGAGCCAGATGATATCCGTGTTCCGAGGCCAGGGAACGGCAACATTCATGGGCAGGCGTATACCGGATTACAGGGTATCTCTCGCCAATTCTGCATTTACTCTCTACGTAATCGTTTTGGGAGCCGGGGTGTATCTGCTTACTCTTGTAGATAACCACTCAATATTTGAGTTGATTTTTGAGGCGTCTTCCGCATTGGGCACCGTAGGGCTGAGCATGGGTATTACGTCCGCTCTCTCCTATGCCGGGAAATTAGTGATAATTGGCCTGATGTTTGTAGGTCGTGTAGGACCCGTCTCACTTGCAATAGCCCTGTTGAGCAGACAGCCGTCTGCCATACAGTTTGCTGAAGAAGATGTCGTTTTATAAGAGCAGCTGATCCTGTGAGCCTTATGTTTTGTATTAATGGTGCCTGTCCTTACTTATCAATTGTCTGCTTCGCACACGAGCGATTTTCGTGCATTGACACTCATGCGGCAATAAGATAGAATACGTGAGCATTGAAACATATACAGGGGAGGCCATCTGCGACTGTTGCGGGTGGTCTTTATTATTTGTTTGAATCACGAGATGATAACCATGAAACAAACTTCCAGAAAACTGTTCTTCAGCGCGCTGTGCCTGCTTGCGGGCGGCATCAGTGCGGTGCATGCCGAGGGGACCGAGGGGACGCTTATACCCTTGTCGTCAGCAACGTTCAAGCTTTCCGAGAGCAGCAGCGATTGGGGCAGGGATATCACGATTGATGCTTCCGGCAATTTTATCATGACCGGATTTGTGCCCATTGATGACAGCAATGCCTACCAGACGGTAAAATTTGACCCAAACCTGAAGGTGGTTTCTTCAACAACCTTCAACGCCACAGCTGACAGCGACCAGACAGAGGCAGTTGCCGCGGACGCTTCCGGCAATATAATAGTAACCGGCCTGTCAAACTCGAAATGGTTGACAGTGAAATATGATCCCAACCTGCAGATGCTTTCGTCAGCTACGTACAGTGCGCCGCAAAGTGCCTGGGCTAAGGATGTCGCAGCAGACTCTGAGGGGAACATCATACTTACGGGAAACAGCC
>MGVN01000020.1:0-535 GCA_001800515.1 Elusimicrobia bacterium RIFOXYB2_FULL_49_7
AAACAAGAGCTTTCCTTGCTCTTGTCCAAAGTGCCGCCCAGGTTCTCTTCGATTTTATTCTGCAGTTTGGCCAGCTGATAACCTTCAGCCAGGCTTTTATTCTTGAGCAGAAAGCGGTCATGGTCTTCGAGCATGGACAACTCCTTGGGGATGAAGGGGAGGATTATAAGTCATGGCAATGATTTGCGCGGGATGAAAAAGGGAATGGGTCAGGCTGTGTTCGTTAAAACCGTCCCGAAGATGGATGAGACAGGCCGGACAGCCGGTGATTAGCGTATCAGCATGGGTGCGTTGAAAGAAGTTGAGTTTTCGTGTGCGGATGGATTTGGAGAGCTCGTAATATTTTAAGGAAAAACTGCCGCCAGCACCGCAGCAGGCATCCGCTTCCTCCATTTCAATAAAATCTACACCCGGTATTTGTTTTAACAGCAGTCTGGGTTGTTGATAAACCCCCATTGCCCGCTTTAGGTGGCAGGGATCGTGCCAGGTTGCCTTCAGGGGAACCGCATTTTTTCCCGGCGTCATCCCGGTTTCC
>MGVN01000020.1:586-13672 GCA_001800515.1 Elusimicrobia bacterium RIFOXYB2_FULL_49_7
AGGATTTTGCCGTACACATCACGCAGCATATAGCCGCAGGAACCGCAGCTGGTAACGATAGTGTCAACGCCGTATCCTTTCAGTATCTCCAGGTTTCGACGCGCTACTTTTTGGGCTCCCTCCCGATAGCCGGCAGCGTAGATGGGCATGCCGCAGCAGCCGATATCCGGCACAATGACATCATTGCCGTTCCGGAGCAGGGTTTCAATAACCGCGCTGCCCAATTTCACCAAACTCAACGAAGCGGAGCAACCCGGAAAATAGATTACCTTGCGTTTATTTTCCGGTAAGCGGATATAATAAGGATAAAGATCCCGAAGGGTCTTTTTCGGCGTGTCCGGCAACTGCCGCTTGGGATCGATCCCCGCTTTTTCCAGCATCCTGCGGAAGCGGGCAAGGAACCCTATTTTTTCAGCGGTACGCAGGGAAATTCCCATCATTTTAATACCCCATTCCAGGGGCCGTTTTCGGCTGACGATATGATTCAGAATGAAATCCTCGATAAAACCGGATTCTTTATCCAGAATAGCCTCGCGCGTGGGGACAATAATTTCCTCAATGTCCACATTATTCGGACAATGCTCCTTGCATCGGAGACAGAGGAGGCAGGTGGAGAGCGCTTTTTTTAGGGCAGGCGTTACGGAAAGCAGGGCAGCCGCATGTTTTGAAGAGAGATGGACGCGTCCCCGTGTGCAGGAGATTTCATTGGTTTCCTGAAGAAAAGTGGGACATACCGTGCGGCATTTACCGCATTTGGAACAGAGCGTACTTTTTTCAATAATGCTTTTTTGCTTCATACGGCGGTTGTGTTCAACAAGTGAGTGGGGTCGTAACGGTTTTTCATGGCAAGAAGAAGACGTCTTTCTTCGTCATCCGAATTCTTACTTTTCAAGGATTCGGCAGAGAAAACAGGCATATTCTCCTCCCGTTCCAAGGGAAGGAGTCTTAAGGTGTATTCCACCGGCACACCTATCAGGTTTTTGGTTCCCAGAAAAAGCGAGATGGCTTGGTAGCCGGTAACGCTTGCGCAGGCTTGGGAACCCAAGTGAAGCAGTTCGCCGTTTGCCAAGACCACTTGAAGTGTATAAAAGGCGTCACTTCGGAAGAGGCCATAGTGTGTAAAAAGTTCGCCGATGGGCAGGGTGTCCGGAAAGGAAGCAAAGGGACGAACGGAATAGCGGCCTGTTTCTCGGATGGTTTTAACGATCCATTGAAGCGGTGTGGTGCAGGGAACGGTCAGGCTGGCGTTTATTTTATTCAGGTATGGTTGGCCGACGAAATTCTTTAATGAAATAGTAACGCTACGCGTGTTATCGGGACAGGAGCCATAATAGACTTGAAATCGAGTTCCGCTACGCATCAGCGTAATGAAAAGCGAGGAAAGTTCAGAGGTTGTTAGAGGCGCATAACTATCTGCCATTAAACAGCTTATCCTTTATAAGATATGAAAGTTCTTTAAGGTTCTTTCCTGTGAGGGCTGAAATGGATATCACAGGCCGTTTTTGGGTTGCGCGAATGGCTCCCTTCTTTCCGATGTTGTCTTTGATATCGTCTTTATTGAGTGCAATAATAGAGGGTTTTTCCGGGAGTTTCGGATTGAATGTTTTTAATTCATGTATCAGTTTTGCCAGCGCCTCTTTGGGGCTTTCTTCCTGGCTTTGATCCAATACGTAGACCAGTACGCGGGTTCGTTCTATATGGCGCAGAAAATCATGTCCCAACCCTTTTCCCTTGTGTGCGCCTTCGATTAGGCCGGGAATATCGGCCAGGATGAAGCTCTCGTTTTCACTGACCTGTACGAACCCGAGGTTGGGTGCCAAGGTGGTAAAGGGGTAGTCTGCTATCTTGGGGCGGGCATTGGAAAGGCGGGAAAGGAGCGTTGATTTTCCGGCATTGGGCATGCCGACCAGACCCACGTCCGCAATCAACTTCAATTCGAGACGAATCTGTTTGTCATCGCCCGGTCCGGGTGGAAGGGAGAAGCGCGGACTCCGACGGGTGGGTGACTTGAAGCGGGCGTTGCCGATGCCGCCTTTGCCTCCTTTGGCCAGAAGGGCTTTTTGTCCGTTTTCCCGGATATCCGCAATGATGGTATCGGATGACACGTCATGGATGACGGTTCCCAGGGGAACGCGGATGAAGGTGTCCGGGGCATCTCGACCGGTCTTGTTGTTTCCGCTTCCATTCATACCGCTTTCCGAGCGGAAGGTTTTTTTATAGCGCAAGTCAAGCAGGGTGCGGATATTTTTATCACCCAAGGCGTAGATACTGCCCCCGATGCCTCCATTGCCGCCGTCCGGCCCGCCGCGTGAAATAAATTTCTCCCGATGAAAGGAGACGCAGCCGGTACCGCCGTGCCCTGCGATAACGTGGATGGTTGTGTGATCAATCATGATTGTTGTTTTCCGGAAAAATTTTGCCCGGATTGAATCTGCCGTCCGGGTCGAATGCTATTTTAATGGCTTTATGAAAAGCGAGGGCGGTTCCCGACAATTCCAAAGGGAGGTACTCTTTTTTCGTCAGTCCGATGCCGTGCTCGGAGGAAAGGGTGCCGTTGAGAGAAATTGTTTTCTCAAATACCCTTTGTACCAACATATCCGCTTCCGGTCGCGCCTCCGGATCAGCTTCGTCGAACATGACGTTGACGTGAAAACAACCGGCGCCCAGATGGCCGAAAGTAAAGAGGCGGACCCGGCGGACCGTTTGTTCCAATTCCGAAAGAAAATCGCCGAATAGGGCCATATTTTCCGAAGGAACCCCCACATCTTCATTCAATTTGCAGGGAGCAACCCGATAGAGGGTCGGGGAAATATCGTTGCGGAGGTCCCAGATGGCCTGCCGTTCTTCGGTATTGGCCGCTTTGATGCGCTCCACATGGTGAAACGTATCCAACAGGTTTTCCACCTTTTTTTCGCCGGCGGCTGTTTCGATAAGAAGAAAGGCGTCGATCCATTTACGGTGGTACGGAGAGCGGGGGGATAAAACAAGTGAGGCGGTATTTTTATCCGCATATTCCAGGGCCAGCGGAATCAGACCTTCCCGTAACAACGCTTCGGCGATTTCAAAAGCTTTCCGACGTTCCTTACATAACAGGAAAAAGGTATTAAAGGCTTCCGGAATAGGTTCCAGCTTCAGGGCCAGACGAGTGATGATCCCGAAGGTGCCTTCGCTGCCGAGCAATAAATCCTGGAGCGTGGTATTCTTGCCTTCATTGAAAAAACCGGTGGACAGGAGGCGGCCGTCACTGTTGACATATTCCAGCCCCAAAATATGGGAAAAACAGGAACCGTAATAACGGCCGCGTATGCCGCAGGCGTTTTCCGCCACATTTCCACCCAGTGTGCAATAAGCGGCGCTTCCCGGGTCGCACGGAAAAAAAAGGCCGTATTTCCGGAGTCGGACTTGAAGGTCGGCATTGATCAGTCCGGGTTCCACGATGCAGAATCGTTTTTCGGGATCAATATGCAGAATCTGGTTCATCCGTTCCATGTCAAGGACAATGGCCTTTTCAAGCGGTACGGCGCCGCCGGTTAATCCGCTGCCGGCCCCTCGGGGAACGACAGAGGTCTTCAGTTTGCGCGCGACATTGACCGCTGAAATGACATCCTCTGCAGAGGTGGCGTAAACCACGGCCGAAGGAGAAGCTTCTTGTTTGCTGGCATCATAGGAATAAACGGCGCAGGTCTCAGGCGCATCTTCCACGGCGTTCCGGCTTAGCCGTTTTTGCAGTTCCTGTGTCAGATTCATGCCTCCAAAATATAAATCTGCATCCGACAGGAGCAATGAAAGCAACATTCATTTGCGCGATCCACCGACTTTTTTTTATTTTCTACCCGCTCACCCTTCAAAATGGAAATGTCAGCGGAGCATAAAATGGATCCATATATTTTCAGAGAATATGATATTCGAGGCCGGGTGGGTAAAGACCTGACTGATGAAACCGTTGATCTTATTGGAAAAGGATTTTCCGTCTACCTGATTGAAAGAGGCGTAAAACGTATTTCCATTGGCGGTGATGTCAGACTTTCTTCCGCCCGATTCGTCGATATTTTATGCCGATCCGTTACCGGGTGCGGCATTGATGTTGTTCAAATCGGCACTATTCCTACGCCGGTTTCTTATTTCAGCCTTTTCCATCTTGATGTGGGCGGCTCTATTATGGTCACCGGCAGCCATAATCCGGCTGAATTCAATGGTTTCAAATTAGGGGTTGGAGAAACCACTATTTACGGCGATGAAATCCGAAAAGTCAGGGATCTTATCCAAAAAGGTGTTTTTTCTGTTGGTGTCGGGAAAATTGTAACTTACGATATTATAAGCCCCTATCTGGATTATCTGAAGAAACAGTTTATGTTCTCGAAACGACTCAAGATTGTTGTGGATGCCGGTAATGGGGCTGCTGCTTTGTTTGTGCCATCGCTTTTAAAAGCATTAGGGCATGATATTGTTGAACTCTATTGTACCGTGGACGGCCATTTTCCCAATCATCATCCGGATCCGACCGTTGAAGAAAATCTGACGGATTTAAAACGAAAAGTGGTTGAGACCGGAGCAGATATCGGCGTAGCGTATGACGGCGATGCGGATCGAATAGGGGTGGTGGATGACGAAGGGCGAGTGCTCTGGGGGGATTATCTATTGCTGCTCTATGCTCAGGATATTCTGCGGAAAACACCGGGTCAGAAAATTATTTTTGAGGTCAAATGTTCACAAGGGCTGGTGGAAGGGATTGAACAGGCCGGCGGAGAGCCTGTCATGTGGAAAACGGGTCATTCTCTTCTGAAAAGCAAAATGAAGGAAACCCATGCGCCGCTTGCCGGGGAGATGAGCGGTCACATGTTTTTCGCGGACCGTTATTTCGGATATGATGACGCCATTTATGCCACCCTTCGATTAATGGAAATCCTGATCCGAGAAGAAAAGCCGCTTTCCATCCTTCGACGCGCTCTGCCGCAATATCATTCCACGCCTGAAATGCGTGTGGAATGTAAAGATGATGAGGAGAAATTTAAGATTGCCCGGCAGGCGATTGACTATTTCAGCGCGCATTACAAAGCATTGACCATTGATGGTGTTCGCATCCTTTTTGGGGATGGATGGGGGCTTATTCGTGCATCGAATACCCAACCCATTCTGGTTCTCCGATTCGAAGCCAAAACCCCGGAACGGCTTGCGGAAATCCGTCAATTGGTCATCGGCAAACTGAAGGAATTCGGGAATGTCAGTGTATAGGGAAAATTTAGACAAAGGGCCCATCTCATGAAAAAGAAAAATGCGGTCGTCGTGGTCAGTGGCGGTATCAACAGCTGCCTTCTTACCGCCATGGTGGCGGAAAAATTCAACCCGCTTTTTCTCCATGTGAGTTTCGGGCAGAAGGTTGAAAAACGCGAATTGAAATCCTTCAAGGATCTGGCGGTCCATTTTAAAATCAAGAAAAGGCTTATTGCGTCCATTAAATTTCTAAAGGAAATCGGCGGTTCCAGTCTGACTGATAGGAACATCAATATTTCGATTTCTGGAATGTCAAACCGCAAGGTGCCCACCTCCTATGTCTCTTTTCTGAATACTCATCTTATTGCCATTGCCGTTTCCTGGGCGGAAGTCATGGGCGTGAATCAGGTCTTTTTTGGGGCCAATGAAACCGATGAATTAAGCTATCCCGATTGTAACCGTCAATACTTCCAACAATACAATAAGCTGATTGCTCTGGGCACAAAAACGGAATCTAAAATCCTGCTTGAAACGCCGCTTGTGGGTATGAAAAAGCACGATATCATCAAAAAAGCAACGGAACTGAAGTTGCCGCTCCATAGTACCTGGTCCTGCTATAAAAACAATGATATTGCATGCGGAGAGTGTGATGCCTGCATGCGCCGGTTAATCGGGTTTAAAAAAGCCAAGCTCTACGATCCTCTTGAATACATGGTCTATCCAAAGATATAGTCTCTCATTCGATAACTCTTTGTTTTTAATTGCGAAGTATTGTTTTGCCTTGAGTGGTACTTTACTATTATATTTTCTTCCCTTTAATCTGGAATTACATGAAAAAAGAAATGCTGCCGATTGTCGCCTTGGTGGGTCGCCCTAATGTTGGAAAATCATCACTTTTTAACCGCCTTTTAAAAAGAAAGATAGCCATTACCAGTGATATCAGCGGAACGACTCGTGACCGCAACTATCAGGCAATGGAATGGAATCATAAGCATTTTCTGGTGGCTGATACGGGGGGATTATTGCCCGGTGAAAAAGAAAAGGTCGTTGGATTTATCCGGCAGCAGGTATTAAAGACCGCTGAAGAGGCGGAGCTGATTCTACTGATTGTGGATGCACAGACCGGTCCCACGGATTTGGATTTGGCGGTGGCCAGGGAACTGAAAAGATACCGGCATAAACTGCTGCTCGTGGCGAACAAGGCGGACAATGAGTCGTTACAGTCCGAATGCTACCGGTTCCTGCAATTGGGGCTCGGAGAATCCTTTCCGGTGTCTGCCACACACGGTATTGGTGCTGCGGATTTGCTTGATGTCATTGCCGAAAAAATGCCTCAAATGTCCGAAGTCGTTCCGGTTCCCATCATCCGAATCGCACTCCTCGGCCGGCCCAATTCCGGAAAATCTACGTTGGTCAATGCGCTTACCGGGCAGGAAAATGCCATGACCGATGACCGGCCGGGCACCACACGCGATTCAGTTGACACGATATTGGATTTCAACGGCAAACGTTTTTGCCTCATTGATACCGCAGGTTTGCGCAAAGCGGCCAAGACAAAAGAGGACATTGAATTCTATTCCATACTCCGTACGGAACAAAGCCTGGAACGGTGCGATATTGCCGCCGTTTTGGTGGACATGGAAAAAGGGGTGGAAGAACAGGATGTCAATGTCATGCAAATGGCCATTCGAAGAGGCAAGGGGCTATTTGTGGTCCTGAATAAATGGGACACTGTCGAAAAAGATTCCCATACTTTCGATAAATTAGTGAAAGAATTGGACTATCAGGCCGCGTTCCTGGCCCATTATCCTAAAATCGCCGTTTCCGCCCTGACCAAACTCCGGGCCACCCGCGTCCTGGATATGGCCTGCCAAATACACGACCACCTTTTCCATCGTTTCGACCAGAATGAGTTGGAGAATTTTTTAACGGACACGGCTTTACGCCATCCTCATCCTATGGTTTTCGGGAAAACCGTCTCTTTTTATTCCATTCTGCAGCGGGAGAATCCGCCGCCCTTTTTTGACATTACGACGTCTCATCCGAAAGATATCCGTGAAAACTATGAGCGTTATCTTGAAAACAAGTTTTATGAGCATTTCAACTGTTTGGGGTGCCCCATCCGATTCCGCTATATGCGAAAAAAGAAAAGGGGAATGCGGCCTTTAAACCTCATTGCAGAGAAAGAATAGAATGGAGTGGCATATCTTTGCGGTCTTTATGCTGATTTATTTGGTCGGCTCTTTTCCCACAAGCATTCTCACCTGTCGATTGTTGAAAGGCATCGATATTCGAGCGCATGGCTCAGGCAATGCCGGCGCCACAAACGTCTATCGTATCATGGGATTCAAGGTAGCGCTCTTTGTCCTGATTGTTGATGCGTTAAAAGGTGTTTTTGGTGTTTTGGCTCCCGGTTGGTTTTTATCGGCTGCCCCTTTGTGGCAGGCCATGGCCGGTGGATTGACGGCAATTTTAGGCCATGTTTTTACTGTTTTCGCCCGTTTCAAAGGCGGGAAAGGGGTGGGAACAGCGCTTGGGGTTTTTGCTGCACTGCTTCCCGGGCCAACGGCTGTGGCTTTTGCGATTTGGATTCTGGTGCTTCTTCTGACCCGCATTGTTTCTGCGGCGTCTATGTGCGCGGGAATGGCTTTGGCGTTTTCAGCCGGACTATTTTTTCATATAGGCTATGTCTCTTCATTTTCCTTGGTCTGTTTTGCGGGACTGATTGCCGTCCTCATCATAGTGACGCATCGTTCGAATATCCGCCGGTTGCTGAATGGTACGGAAAACAAGATTCAATTCCGTCGTTCTTCCAACCCATGATTAACGGGGAGTTTGTATGAAGTTATCAGAAGGGAAAATATACCATTCCATCAGCGAGGTTTGTTCTGAGGTGGGGCTGGAACCGCATGTTTTGCGGTACTGGGAGACTGAATTCCCAAGCCTTAATCCAAAAAAGAATCGGGCAGGTAATCGGGCTTATCGAAAACGGGATATCGAGCTCATTAAGTACATTAAAAATTTGTTGTACGATAAGCAGTATACCATTCAAGGTGCCAAGAAGGTATTGGTTTTGCAGCGCGATGCCATTCCATTGGAAACAAAGGCGTTTCCCCAGGAGAAGCCTATTCCGGATAAAAGTGAAATCATGCGTATCATTCGGGAAAAATTGATTCAGCTTAAGAAGGAAATGGACGATAAATAATTGTATTGAACCAAAATAAAATGAATTCAACTCCATTGCGCCTTTTTTATTGGCTTTTTTCGTTTTATATTTTATATTGTAAACCCGGTACGTTTTGTTAAAATGAAAAAAATCAACTTGATTGTATTATTTCTATTGGTTTTGAGCAATGTCGTTTTGTCTGCAGAACGTACGGAGTATATTCTGCGACCTGGGGATGTCATAGGCATCAAGGTCATTGAGCATGATGAATTCTCCCAGACTTCCCGTATCCGTCCGGATGGACTTATTAATTACCCGGTACTTGGGGAAATCGAAGTGGCGGGTCTGACCACCCAGCAACTTGTTAAAGTCATGGAAGAGAAGCTGGCTCCTTATGTTAATAATGTCGTGGTTTCAATAGGTATTGAACAATACTTCTCAAACAAGATTTATATCCTGGGTGCTGTCCAACGTTCGGGTGAATATCAGATTTATGAACCCTTGGATGTGCTGAAGGCCCTTACGGTATCCGGAGGATTAAGCAGCCCCCGTACGCGCTATATGAAAATCATTCGTTCCAATGGGGATATCTCGGTTATCGATCTGAATGTGGTGCTTGAACAAAAAGGAGCGACACAGGAGATCACCTATCTTCTCTATCCCGGTGATACGATGTTTGTCCCGGAAAAATTGTCCGTCAACTGGGCGCTTCTCGCCACAGTATTGACCGTTATTAACTTATCTGTTACGGTATCGCTGACGCTCATGAACCTGGGCGGATAGCCGTTCCATGAAGAAAAATCCTTCCTCCATTCTACGGCGGACCCGCATAATAACAGTGGGTGGCGGTAAGGGTGGGGTCGGTAAAAGTATCATTGCTTCCGGTTTAGCCGGAGAAATCGGCGCACTCGGCCGAAATGTCATCTTGGTGGATGGCGACCTCAGCGGTGCGAACCTCCACCTTACCATGGGTATCCGGTATCCGGAACGCACTCTTAATGATTTCATGCTTGGCATCTATTCCGAAGTGGAGGATGTGGTTCTGCCAACGCCGCTTCAGAATGTTTCCCTGATTTCCGGGGCCAGCGGTATTTATGAGTTGGCGAACCCCCGTTTTATGCATAAACAAAAATTGGTCGCTTCTCTGCTCCGGTTGAAGGCGGATTATCTTATTATTGATGTGGGAGCCGGTTCCGATGAAGATAATACCGATTTTTTCTCTTTATCGGAACAGGGGATCACTGTCATTACCAATGAACCGACCTCCGTAGAAAATGCCTATGGTTTCTTGAAGAACGGGATTATCCGAAAGATGCTGTCCATGTTTTCTGCCCGTCAAGATATCCGGGATATCATCATGCGATATGCCAATCCCCGACGTCATGGTTTTCACCGCCTGGCCCAGATTGCGGACCGGATTGCGGAAATCGACAAACAGGCCGGAAAAGAGGTCAAGGTGATGCTCATGAGGTATCATCCCCGTATTGTGGTCAACATGGTCAAAGAGGCGGGCGACGTAACGGTACACGAAAGTTTCCGGCAGATTGCACGAAAGTATCTTGATATTGAGATGACGTATCTCGGTTATGTGATGTATGATGACACCGTAAAAAAGAGCATTCGGCAGCTCCGTCCGTTGCATGAATTTCCCGACAGTCCGGCAGTGGGGTGTCTCAAGGCGGTGGCACGCAATATTCTGGCGCTCGAGGAGGTATAAAGCGCATGGATAACAAGACAGAGCTTCCCCCGCAACCCGACTTTTCATCCGGTAGCGAACGAATTCACGATGATTTTCATTATCATTCCAAAGATGTCCCGTCTCCGATCCTGCCGGCAGAAAAAAAAACGAGTCCGTCCGCTGCTCCTTCCCCAAAGCCCATAAACCCGCTTAAAAAGGAGGGGGGTAAAAAAGAGTCGGATGAAATCGACTTCCTGAAATATCTTGCGATTGTTCTGCGTCGCAAGAAAGTCGTCTTTATTACCCTATTCTGTGTCATTGTTCTTAATTTCATCAAAGACATGGGGCAGGTTGATTTGTATCGGGCGGATACCAAGCTCCTGGTGCAGGTCCGCAAACCCAATCCCATCGGGGATCAGGAATACAGTTACTTCTGGGATCAGCAAACCCGTATCAATACCATGTTGAATGCCATCAAGTCACGGGATATCCTGAAGCGTGTCATTGACACGTTGGGCCTTGATATGCCGTTGGATGCCCTGGTGGCGTCTATTGCGGTCTCCAAAATTCAGGAAACAAACATCATTCTGATTTCCGTGACCCTCACGGATCCGGAACTTTCCGCCCGAGTGGTCAATACCTTGGCTCAGGAATTCATCAACTATAATAATGAAGTCACCCGCAAGGATATTTCGGATGCCATCCGGTACATCGAAATGCAGATTGAAAAGACCTCCCGAGAACTGAAGGAACGCGAGGAGGCGCTTAAAAACTATCAGCAGGACAACCGTTTGATTGAACGGATGCCGGAATCCGACTCCGAAGTGGAAAAATTGACCAATCTGGAAATCGCCCTTCAAAATACCATTGTGGAAATCACGGAAAACGATGAAAAGATAAATCAGCTCACAAAATTGTTAAAGCAGGAAAAACTGTATATCGAGCAATCTTTTACATTCGACAATACCATTGAAACGCAACTCATTGATCTCAATGTGGAGTTGGCGCGTACCCTGGCCGAGTATGGAGAACAGCACCGGCAGGTGAAGCAACTGAAGGAGAATATCCGAAAATTGACCGAACTGGCTAAGCAGAGCAGGGATGGAGTGAACAAGATATCCTCCACAAAAAGCCTTAACCAGAACCGAATCGTTTTATTGCAGGAATATAATGATCGAACCATTGCGGCCAATTCGCTCCGGGCGCGTCGCACGGCTTATGAAAAAGTGCTCCGAGAGCTGAATGAATCCATCAAGGGTATTCCCGAGAAATATCTGTTGTTGCGGAGGCTTCAGCGTGAAAAGGAGAATGTGGAAAAGATTTATACGCTGCTTCAGGAAAAATACCAGGAGCAGCGTATTCGCTACGAGATGCAGTCCTCGGACGTGGTGCAATGGGAGGTGGCTTCCATTCCCAAGAGCCCTATTCCACAAGGGTCCCGCTTCGGGTTTTTGATCGTGGTCGTGGTGGGGCTTATTGCCGGGGTGGGTATGGTTTTTGCCATCGAGTTTCTCGATCAGTCCATCAAGAGCCCACAAGAAATCGAGGAGGAACTGCAATTGCCGCTTCTCGGTATTATTCCTCTCATGAACGATGAAGACAAGGTGCTTGCATTGGATTCCAAGTCCAAGATTCTGGAGCCCTATCGATCGCTTCGAACCAATATTCGTTACACCAACCTGGGAGCGGATAAGCGGACTTTGTTGCTGACCAGCGCGATTCAAGGGGACGGCAAAACCACAAAAGCGTGTAATTTGGCCATCTCTTTTGCGCTGGATGGAAAGAAAGTGATGATTGTGGATGCGGATTTGCGCCGTTCTTCGGTTCACAAACTTTTCAATGTGGAAAAAGAAAACGGACTGTCGGAATATCTGACCCTGCAGGCGGATTATGCGCAAGTCAAGAAGCCGGCATTCAATGGAGCTATTTCCGTGGTGCCGGCCGGCAAGCGTCCTCCCAATCCGGCGGAAATCCTCGGAAGTCCCAGGCTCCAGGAGCTGATTCGCGAGGGGCTGTCGGATCACGATCTGGTCATCATTGATTCTCCGGCTTTGGTGCCGGTCTCGGATGCGTTGCTGATTGCACCGTATGTCAGTTCGACCATTATTGTGGGGAGGGCGTTTAAGACCCCTCTTAAAGCCATGCATTTCACCAAAAACTCGCTTCAACGCGTTAATACTAATATTATCGGGGTCATTTTCAATGGCGTGGAACAACGGCGCGGGTATTATCCTTATTATTACACTTACTACAGTTATTATAGCTATTATCGCAGCCGTTACTATCAATATTATAATGAAGAGGATGAGTTAGCCGGACTGCCGAAAAACTTCAAGGAATTCCTCCTCTTTTCTGCTAAGGAATTGTACGTTGACATCAAAAAACGGATCCGTCATTCGAAACCCGCGCTGACCTTATTTCTGCCCATAATACGGCAACACCGTAGAAAGTTTTTTCTGGCGCTGGTGCTTACAGGAGCAATGATTGCTGTTTATGTCTTGCGCCATGGGCCTTTTGCCCCTTTTCCAAAGCAAACCACCCGTTTACGCTATTCCTATGTGCCTTCTGCAACGGCCAATGCGACCTCTCATTTGCAACCCACCGTACAGGGAACCGTCGGCATATCGGAATCGGAATTGATACAACTCGTTCGAGATATACACACTGCCGTCAAAGAAGAGAATTTCAATTTATATAAGACATTTTATTCCAAGACCCGGTTCCGCAACACATCCGGCGGTTATTCGGAATGGATGGCCAACCGCTTGTCTGCCTTCAAGCGACTTCAGGATGAATCACTTGTGCCGGGCTCGATTGTCGTCTTATCCCAGGATTCTTCACAAGCAATGGTTGTTTTTGAGAAGAGTTATCAGGAGGGTTGGTTTTTCAAAACGGCCCGTTCTTACCGGATGAAATTAAAATTGGAGAAGGACGGGAATCGTTGGAAAATCATCGGTGAAGGGAGAATCCGATGAAAAAAAGTGGTTCGATGGAACAAAAAGTCATGACACTGCTTCTTTTGCTGTTCATG
>MGVN01000020.1:13687-16468 GCA_001800515.1 Elusimicrobia bacterium RIFOXYB2_FULL_49_7
CTCTTACTGCAAAAGTGGAAGGCGCGGGAATCCGCTGCCGGAGAGATAGCAATCAAGATCGAAGGGCGTGTGCTTCGGCCGGGAACCTACCGAGTTCCTTATGGCACCACGACCTTTGAAATTCTGCAGGTGGCGGGGGTTTATGATAATTCCGACTTGAACGGGCTGAATGTTTTTGCCCAGGCTTCGGATGGGGAGCGCGTTTCCGTTGGAACCCTGGAAAAGAACGTGGCTCTCAGGCCGGGTTCCGCTTCCCTGCAACAGGAGTGTGCAGTCAATTTCTTTGTGGGAAGCGCCTCGTTGCTGTCAAACGGCCAGGAGAAAAAGTTGGAACGGCTGCTCCCCTTGAAGGAAGGTGACCGAATCGAATGCCGTGAAGACGGAATCGTTGAACTACGCCTAATGGACGGTTCACTTCTCGACATCAAAAAGCAGAGTATGCTGAATGTAAAAAAACTTTACCGCACAGATGAAACGGGCGGCAGTGTCGTGGACTTCCAGTTGACGGCCGGTCGTTTGTGGGCTTTCATCAATCCGCAGCCTCAGAACATCCGCTTCTATTTTTCCACGCCTCAGTTTATTGCAGAGATCAAGGGGACCGAAGTGGAAATCGCTGTGGACAGTGTGCAAAGCCGGATTAATGTCATCAAAGGTACGGTGTCTCTTGAACGAATCGGGACCGCGGAAGGAATCACCTTATCCAGTGGTCAGAAGGCGACCGTGGTTAGGGATTTGGAGAGCCGCATGGAGACCGGCGAAATCACGGACTTGGAAAAGGACAAGGATCTGGAGACCTTCAATTCCGAAAAGAGCCGAGCCCTTTCCGAAGCAGAAGCCAAACGTTTTCTTTATCTTGGGTTGCCGGATTATTATATGCTGGTGGAAATTAATCCGAATACATCGAAAGTCAGTCTGATACGAATCAACCCCCGGATGCCGGTCAAAGACTATGTGGAAGGGGTCAATGAATTGGGCAAGGTCTATTTATATGGCGGGATTGGACTGGTGGCCAGTGTTATTGAACGTATTTCCAACAAGCGAATCGAGAAAAACCTCATTCATGAACCTCATAATGTGGCTACTTTTATCGATTTGTTGGGTGGTGTCACCGTCAATTTGGACGAATCCACGGCGCATTTTCTGAATTTAAAGCGTGGACTCAATCGGCTTGATGGAAAGTTGGCTTTAAAGTATATGGCCCCAGGTCGCGACGACCGGGAAGAGAGCCTACGCCGACAGAATGAAGTGTTCATCTCTCTTTATAAAGGTTTTACCGAGCAACGGATTATTTATTCTACACTGCTGGCCGGCAAGATTTTGGCTGATGTTCATACGGATATGGATATCGCTTATATGAACAGCCTTTTCGATTCTTTTAAAAAACGGAACGACTGGAATGTGGAATTCACCAATTTAGTTCCTCATTAGCCGGTTCGAAGATTATTTTAATATATAACAAGGAATAAGCCCATGTTAAAACAATCGGAAATCACGGATATCTTCCAACAGACGGAAGCTTATCTTTCCGGCCACTTTCAGCTTACCTCCGGATTGCACAGCCCCCATTATTTCCAGTGTGCCAAGGTGCTTCAACATCCTCAGCACATGACTCTGCTCTGCACGGATATCGCACGCAAGCTTGAGAAAACCGTTATTGATTTGATTGTGGGACCTGCGATGGGTGGCATTGTCGTGGCTCAAGAGATCGGTCGGGTGCTGAACAAGCGAACCATCTTTTCGGAACGGGAGAACGGCAGGATGACTTTGCGCAGAGGATTTGACATGGTCAAAGGTGAACGGGTTCTCATTGCCGAAGATGTGCTGACCACCGGAAAATCTGTGCGCGAAGTCATGGACATCATTCGGGAACGGGAAGCCGTGCTTGCGGGTGTGGCCGTTATTGTTGATAGAAGCGGCGGAAAAATCGATTTCGGGGTACCTCTGGTGTCCCTCATGGCCCTGGAAACGATCACTTATACTCCGGAAGCCTGTCCTCTGTGCCGACAGGGGAGCCCTGTTGTCAAACCCGGCAGCCGCAAGCAGGAGGCGAAATGATGATTCAGGACGTGGTGGTCAAGAAGCTCAAGGTCATACCGGACGAACGGGGTCGACTCATGGAAATCATGCGGTGTGATGATCCTTTTTTTAAGAAGTTCGGCCAAGTATACATGACAACGAATTATCCCGGTGTGGTGAAAGCGTGGCATTATCATAAAATCCAGGACGATCATGTCTGTTGCCTGACCGGCATGATTAAACTGGTGATATACGATTCCCGGGAAGCATCTCCGACAAAAGGGGAAATAAACGAATTCTTTTTGGGCATGCACAATCCCTGCCTGATTAAAATACCGGCCCATTGTTATCATGGTTGGAAATGTATTTCAGAAGTCGAGTCCATCGTCGTCAGCATACCGACTGAAGCTTACGATTATAAAGAACCGGATGAGTATCGGCTTGATGCTCACGATAATGGCACCATTCCTTACTGTTGGGAGAGAAAAGATGGCTGATGCTTTCGACTATGCAACATTGATGGAAGCTCGAAGGACTTTTAACGATTTAGCGGAGGCGGATTTCAGCCGTTTTTCAGAGGAAGAGCTATCCGTGGCTGCGGAACGGGTCCGCACAGTAGGGGAGTTCCTCAAAAAGATCAATTCCAAGCTAATCAATGAATTGAGCCCCAAAATTCAGACGGTTCATGATAAAATCGTCCAACTGAACGAGAGGTTGTAAAATATGAGTATCGTCAATCTTGGGATGGAGCTAAAGGCTTTAGCG
>MGVN01000021.1 GCA_001800515.1 Elusimicrobia bacterium RIFOXYB2_FULL_49_7
TCCTCCTGATCCGATAATGCGGCCACCACCCTTTTCGGCACCCCGAATCTTTCCACATATCCAATCCATGCCGCTTCCTGACAGGCGCACAATCCATATCCCAAACCATTCTCATAATCCAACACCACCTCACATAATCCCAGATGGAGACAGAGTCGGCCATGGGAAGAAGACGTAACCAGAATGCGTTGAGTCATACCCAAAGAGGCGGCACGGGTTAAAAGGGGAAAAAAGAGAACCAAGTCGCCCAGCGCGCCCCGATGAATAAAAAGGGCACGGGCCATATCAGGGTTGAGATTCCTCCCCCGGCGGCATGTCATTGTCCGCCAGGACCTTTTTCACTTGGTCGAGAGAAGTGAAACGTTCAGGTTTGACGCACAATTCGCGAAGGACTTTGTAATAGCGGTTCTGCATACTCACGGCATCCTGAAACGTGGGGAAAATGGTATATCGGTTCACCTCGACTTGTTTCAAGGAAGTCTGAAGTACACGGTTCTGCCACCGTTTCATGTACAATTTATCCGGATTGGTCTTGAGCAGTTCGTGGCGGGTGGGAAAGGTGCCGAACTCATTGAATTCCTTTTCCTGAATATCGGCAGAGGTCATATAAAGCATCAGCCGCAAGGCCAGGGCCTTGTTCGGAGATTCCTTTCCGATGGCCCAAAACCAGCCGCCGGTCGTCACATTCCGATTGACAAACAGCGCCTCCTCACCCGATAGGGAGGCTCCTTTGGGCATGCAGGCAAATCCCACATCCTCGGCATCTTTGGCAAAACCGGGCATTTTCTTGTCACCATTGCCGAGGAGAAAAAAACAATCGATTTGCGTCAGAAAAGTGAGAAAAATCTGTTCCGCTCCAAAAACCTGCCAGAGTTCACGGCCGGTCCACTCCTGTTCAAACATCAATGCATTATACACATGTAAACGGGCATAGGCATATTCCCATTCAAAAGCTTCGGTCACCGGACGGCTGGTAAGATAAGGAATTTCGCCGCGGGTGGCTCCCAGCTGAAAAGCACGATCCACCACTCTGAGCATGGTGCCTTCGTAATTCTTGCTCCGATGGCCCACCCGGCCACGCCCTTTGTTCTGCTTGTTCCACACATAGCCGGCCACCAATACGTCGTAATAGTCCCAGTTATCCGGGTTTTCTTCCAATACATAATCTGTGGGCAGCCCTTTTCGGTTGATTTTGGCCACCGCCATGTTGATTTCAGGCAACATGGCCCGGTAAGCGGAAAGGGCTTCACGGACTTTGGAAATACGGTAGACCATGATACGGGTTTCGAGTTTGCGCGGAAGATACCAAATGGTGTCTCCTCCGACAGCCAGCGGCGGCAGCAGATAGGCGGATCGAATGGAATCCTGAAGCGCCCTGTCCGCCACCGCGGAAACAGCCCAGATATTCCCGTTCGCCCGAAACGCCCCGGCCCGATCCATAGGGATTTTAACCACATCGAAAGCCGCGTTCTGACTGACGATTCGCTCTAAATCCTGGTAGGCCTGGAAGTTCTGCAGACGGATGACGACATTGTTTTCCTTTTCAAACGGTTTCAGAACATTCTCCTCCAACCAAACAGCCTGAAGAGGCAACATTTTCACAAGCAATAACATTTCCGTCCGGGCCAGGATAAGGGCCGGTAGAAACAGGAAAAGGATAACAAAGATAGGGTTTGACTTCATGCGATCTATAGAAAGGATAATTTAATAATTTCGTCGCCCGGAAATAAATATATATATTTGAAGGGATTAACTTCAGAAAGGCGGTCTCCGTCATGAGAATCGGCATCATCAGCGACACCCACCGTAATCCGACCCTCCATGGGGAGGCTCTGGATATCCTCATCGATAAAAAACATGTGGATCGAATCTATCACTTGGGGGATGATTATCGGGATGCGGAACTCGAAATCAACCGTGGAATCGATTTAGTACGTGTTCCGGGGCTCTATTGTCCGGAATACGCCGATCGTTCTACGGATAAAGTGGCTTTCGATGTCGTTATGGGCGTCAATATTGCCATGGCTCACGACATCAAGGATATTCCGAAAAACGATCTACTCTGCAATGATATCATCCTTCACGGCCATCTCCACAAATACGAAATACGAATCGAAAACGGAAAAACCTTCCTGAATCCAGGCCACTTGAAAAGCGCCAAGGATAAGAATCAGTCACCCACCTTCGCTTTCCTCGACATTGATTACGGAGAGGTTCTCGCTCAGATATTGGACATGAGCGGAAAACCGCAACTCTCCATGAAACTGAAAAAAGGCGAATCCGGCCTTCACAAAGTCTGACCCATGCTGAAAATCTCACTGGAAGAATGCAAAAACGGCATGGTTCTGGGCAAGTCGCTCTATAATGCCAGCGGCGATCTGCTCCTGGCGGCCGGCTACCGTCTTCAGGACAAATACCTTCAACGTCTAAAAATCCTCGGCTATTCCAATATCTGGATTCAGGAAGAGGGAACCGAAAACATCATCCCTGAGGAACTCATCAACGAGCAACTGGCGCTTCAAACCAACAAGGCCGTGCGTGAAACAGCGGAAATGATCAAAGCCGTTGCGCAAATCAAAGGGGAAACAAAAGAAGAGATAGACAAGAGCCTTAAAGAAGGCGATCGTTTCAAAGATATCATCGTCGTGGAAAAAATAAAATCCGTGGTCAATGATGTCATCGATAGCCTGCTCGGGCAACCCGATGTACTCATCAACATGAATTCCATCCGCCACAAAGACAACTTCCTATACCAACACCACCTGGACGTTACCATCATGTCCATCCTGCTTGCAAACCGTTTAAAACTCTCTCGTTTCGAAGTGGCTGAGATCGCCCTCGGCAGCATTCTTCACGACATCGGACTGGTCGTGGTACCGGATGCCATTGCCAACAAAGGCAACCGGCTCACCTTCCAGGAATTCACGATTTTGAAGGAACATACCTCCTACGGCTATAATATTCTAAAGGAAAACCCCCGACTCTCACCCGTGTCCACCCACATCGCCTACCAGCACCACGAACGCCAGGATGGAGCCGGTTATCCCCGGGGGCTCAAAGGGGAGAATGAACTGCCCAGCAAAAAGCGGCTCAATCAGCCCATGGGTACGATGCATCGTTATGCGGAAATCGTCTCTGTGGCCGACACCTATGACACCCTGGTGTCACCCCGCAATCGTGCGGAGATCAAAGCCCCTGATGAAGCCATCCGTATTCTGATCCGCGGTGCCAGCACCCACCTCAACAAACACGTGGTGGACGCCCTAATTACCCTGACCCCCTCTTTCCCGGTCGGCGCACTGGTCGCGGTCATCGAAGGACCGAAAGAGCTCCTCGGCAACAAAGGCGTTGTTTCTAAAAACAATCGGGCCAATCTCTCGCGCCCGGAAGTCCTCATCCTCTACGATAAGGACAATAACCGAATAAAACCCTTTCTTCTGAATCTGGCAAACGAAGAATCCTGCAAAATCCAATTCATCATGCGACATTAGAGTCGGGGGTCGGAAAGAAGTGCGCACTTTGTGAAGTTCTTTCCAACCGACGGACGCTTATCCCGCAAAGCGGAATTAAAGAGTAATCTATGAAATATTCCGTTTATTTGCGCCGCCTCCAGGAAGACAAAAATCACCGCATTATCGTCAAACGCCTCGCCAGCGACCTGGGAATCGATTTTTCACAGGCGGAAATAAGCGTACACCGCCTGCCGCTACTTTTACTCCATGGCGCCACGGAAGAGGAGTCCGATCGGTTGGTCTTTGATTATGAACGGCTCGGATGCGACGTGGAAAAACGAGCGGATAAAGAGAGCGTAACGGAAAAACCAAAAGCCGAACCTCCTCTCCCGACAGCAGCATCACCGGCACCGGTCAAAACAGAGAGTGCAACGCCT
Organism: Elusimicrobia bacterium RIFOXYB2_FULL_49_7; assembly: GCA_001800515.1. The sequence goes on from MGVN01000021.1 coordinate 3,890, forward strand.
CCAACGCTTCCTCCTCGGCCATCGCGCAGCAGTTCCCGTATACCGCCGGCCCGTTTTCCTCTGCACAGGCGACCGCTTGCAGGTTTAGTCACCTTGGCCGCCATAGGCATTGCCCTGACCCTTTTCCTTTTTGCCAACAAAAAGAGCCTCTCCGTACCTCGGATGGATAGGTCCATAGTCGATAAGGTTTTGCAGGCAGACCGGGAAACCATTCCGGATCGCAAGATAGCACTCCTGAAAAAAGCGCTCTCCGAGCAACCGCAGATGAAAGCGCTCAAACGACGCCTCTCCACGGTTTATTCAGGAAAAGCGGCATCCACATCGGAACAGGAACGTCGCATCCGCTTTTATCAATTGGCAATTTCCTTTAATCCGCATAACCGGATGGCATGGGACGGTTTGGAAGTCTCGCTCGAAGAAGCGGACCGCATGCCAGAAGCGGATTCCGTGCGGCAGGCCAAGCAGGAAACCCTGGGTGACGACAAGCGCAATCTTGGGAAACTGTTCAGTGAATTGCCCGGGCTGGAGGGGATGCCGTCCATTGCAAACGACACGCTCCGTCTTTCCTATCGTTCGGAAAGCAAGGATTCCCTGGTTCAAGCCTATGAAGCGCTTCTCCTGGCCGAGGAAATCCGGGATTACCGTGATTTTCAAACCATTGAAATTAAAATGACAACACCGAACGGCGTTATTTTCCGGCGGTTTTGAGATTAATCAGCGACGCCGTATACCCTGCGCCGAAACCATTGTCGATATTCACCACCGTCACACCGGAAGCGCACGAATTGAGCATGGAAAGCAAGGCCGCGACGCCGCCGAACGAAGCGCCGTAACCCACGCTGGTGGGCACGGCGATGACCGGCACATCAATCAATCCGCCGACAACGGAGGGCAAAGCGCCTTCCATACCCGCCACCACGATAATCACCCGGGCCGCCTCTAATTTCGTCCGGTGACGGAAAAGACGGTGGATACCGGCCACGCCCGCATCGAAAATACGGATCACGCGGTTGCCGAAGACCTCAGCGGTCACCGCCGCCTCCTCCGCCACCGGAATGTCGGACGTGCCGGCGGTCACAATCACAATATTGCCTCGTGCGCGCCTCCGTTTTGCCTGTGGCATAAAGGAGAGGGTTTTGGAAACCGGACAGTAGTGCGCTTCGGGCAGCGCCTCTTTGAGATCATGATAGACGCTCTCTTCCAAACGGGTTCCCAATAACACGGCTCCCTTATTCAGAATGGCTCGGCCGATGGCGGCAATCTGCGGAACGGTCTTGTTCTGACAAAAGATGACCTCCGGAAAACCGCGCCGCTTTTCTCGCGCATGGTCCACCATGGCAAAACCGAGATCCTCCACCTCCCGAGACGCCAAACGGTGAGTCACCTGCCGTACCGTTGCTTTGCCGGATAACAGTGATTGGAGGAGACGTTGGATTTGTTCCTTTTTCATGGATTGCTCTTTTCTGCGTTGGGGGATAAATCAAAATTCTTGTATTGCAGCGACCGGGTTATGTCCTTCAGAAAAGAACGCCTGAAGAGGACCGGATCCAACCGGATACGCTCTTTTGTCAAAATGAGCATGACCTGCGGCTTCTCCACCCGTCCTTCAATAACGATACCCGTTGTAAAAGTGATCTCGCCGGGTTTGCGGATGACATAATTCTCGTTGCTGCGGCCGGTGGCCGCCTTTTCGGCGACCGCCGCCATGCTGCGCATAAGGGCCGAAGCGGGAAGCTTGGGAAGCCTCTCTTCCGGCGCAGCGAACACGACTGCAACGGAAACGGTGAGACAGATCAGGAAAAGCGTCATGGGCTTTTTCATTTGAACATCTCCGGTTTGTATTCAAAGTTGGGCATGACCGGAAAAACCGGTTTAAGCGATTTGAACTCATCCTGGGAAAGAGGGGTTTCCCGAGAGGGTAGATGAGGCAGCGTTTCCACGATACGGTCGTTGAAAAAGAGGTTCATGTAAAAACCGTAGGCTCCACCCGTTTGGCCGTTGACATGAACGGCGATCACATTTCGGCCTTTGGACAGCAGGGAATCCAATCCCTCTTTTTTACGGCAACGAAACCAACTGTCCGACCGTTCCAGCGAATCGCTCCGAAGGAGGCGGCCGTTCAGATAAATGTCATAATGGCCGGTGGCCGCAAATTCCATCACCGCTTTTTCCGCTCCGGATCGTACCATAAATTCCCCACGCAGCCAGACCTGCCGGGCATGGGAGAAGGTGTTGTTTTCCATCCGTCCGCCCCAGACCGGCAACATGGGAACCGTGGCGCCGAGCAAGGCAATGGAATCGGGTTTAATCCCCTTCTTAACAGGTTCCCAACCGGAATCGTCATACGAAGGCTGTTCCCAAAGCGTATCTTGAGAGAGGCGGAAACGCCATTCCTTGCCTGAGGCAACAAGACGCGCCGTGTCCCGTTCCACCCGTTCGCCCACTTCGTCCGGCAGCATTGAGAAAAGACGGAGATAAGCCAGATCCAGATATTCCCCTCGAGTAATGCCGTTTTTTCCTTTTTCCACAATGTCCCGATAGATACCTTGAGACTCCTCTTGAAGCTTGAAACCTAATTCTTCGAACTGGGCACTATACTCCTCCCGTTCCTCGTCGGTTGCGCCGGTCGGCACCGGGGGTTCTCGAAGCGCCTCTTCGGCCAACACTTCGTAGCAGAAGCTCCGCTGAAAAAGGATCTCCGCTATCTTTTCCTTGGATTTCTGTATCCATTCGTCTTTGATATCATACGCTTCGGCAATCTTAATATTCTTATAAAGCGCTTCCAAGGCATTGTTTTCGTATTCAACCAATCCCTCGCCTAAAAGGTGTACCTTGTAAAAGAACTTTTTATAGGCATCATAGGCGCTCGGAATAGGAGCGCCTCGGGCGATACTGACCACTTCGGCATAGGTCGTGCCCACCTGATAGGACATCTGCGTAATAGCCGCAGAGGCGGAAAAACGGTACTTGTCCTCCACCGCATAACGGACCGACATCTCCAACGTTTTCAGATAAAGCTTGATGGCGCGATCCTGAAAGGGAGCCAGGGTCTGGAGTCGTTCCAGTTTCTGCTGAATGAGCAGGAGCGGATTTCCCCCCGCCTTCTGAGGCACGGCCGCCTGTACATCCAGTGCGGTGAGAAGTCGGGAATAAGCGGCACCGGCCATAAAGGGAAGCTTGGCCAATTGCTGGCGCGAGCGTGCGGTCCATTCATCCTCGTACTTGTATTGGATACCGATCTTGACGTTCTGTTCATGCGCCAAAAGCGCTTTATCCGAAAAATACTGTTCAAGGACTTCGGCAATACCCTGCTCAAATGCCGCCACCTTTCCGTAATCCATATTTTTCGGTCTCTCCCGTTTATAAACGGCCACGCCGAACTGCTCATAGGTTTCACCGATTTTATAGATGGCATGCGTGGTCCATTCCAAGAGACGATATTCACTGACCGCCGCATAAGCGGTCGTGGCATTTTCCATATATTTGATTCTTCGGTTCAACCGCGCCTTATATTCGGATTCCGGCAGAACGAGATCAATTCGCTCGCTCAGCTCCTGGTTGATTTGGCCGATGGTGAATTGCGCTTTGGCCATATAAAAGGCGTTGGTCTTGTTGTCCACACCGATTTTACCGCCCACCTCAATGGCTTTGGCGAATTCATCCAACGCCTTGTCGGTCTTTTGCTGCATATAAGAAGCCACCCCGGTCATGCAAAGTGCCATGACGATCCGGTTTTTATCCTGTCCATACCGTTTGCCGAAAAGAGTGTTGATCTTTTCCACATTGGCCCAATCCTGCAACTTACCGTAGATTTCGCCGGCCCGAAAGAGAACATCGGGCGCATCCTTCTCATCCGGAAACAAGGTGGCATATTTTTCAAAAGCCTTGGCAGAAAGCACCAGATTCTCGCCTTTTTCATAGCAGAGTCCGGCATTGAACAACGCTTCCTTCATATTCTTGGATTGAGGAAAACGCTGAAATATTTCCACATAGGTTTGGGCCGCTTTCATCCAATTGCCCATTTGTTCATAGCAGCGGGCCGTCTTGAGAAAGCCGTTTTCCAGCGCACTGGAATTCGGATAATTGGCTATCAGTTTATTGTAGGTCAGAATGGCCTTAGACCATTCCTTTTTCTCCTCGTACAAAAGTCCGACATTGAAAAGAGCGGCATCCGCAATCTTGGCATTCGGATATTCGACCACTACTTTTTCAAATTCACTGATGGCCAACTCGATCTTTCCGGCCTCACGCAGCCGTTCGCCCAACCGGAAATGCGATTCCGCGATGCGCACGGCCGCCTCTTCCTTATCTTGTCCGGAAACGGCCACATCCTCGAGCTTTTTATACCAGTTCTGCGCTTCGTCATACTTGTTTTCTTCATAATAGGTTTGGGCCGTCATCTTGATGGCCTCCGGCACTTCCAGTGACTTGGAATAACGATCGAGTACCGTCTTATAAGATTCGCGCGCCCGTTCAAAAAGCTTGTTATTATAAAAGGTATGACCTTTCAGCATCACAATTTCCGGTGTTTTAGCGCCCGAGGGGAGCACCTCCACATAATTGTCGATGGTCTGAAGCAGGAGCTTTGTGGCCTCGGATAAACGATTGAGCTCCGTTTGGCTCAAACGGACAGAATCATGCTTGCGGGTATGGATCGAAGCCGAGTCTCTTGCTGCGGTTGATGCCGTCTTCGACGCAGAGTCCATAACCGCACCCGAGACATTCTCCCCCCCTTTTTGCTTGGGCGATTGGGTGGCCAGGCAGGCGGTTAAAAAAAACACGGAGCCGCCCCCTATCCATGCCCACCGCAATCCGACGCGCCATCCTCTCATTGGACGCCTCCGGTTCTATTTTGCGGCTCTCTGTCCTGCGGTTTCTGCTTGGCCTCTTCCTGTTTGAGATAATTTTGCGCTGCCACCACGGCGTTCATGGCCGCCGTCTCAACGTATTTGGAATTCTTATAAGTCCGGGACACCTGCATATACTGTTTGGCTGCTTCGAGATAATCGCCAGTCCCAAAAAGGATTTCCGCGATGTAGTAATGGCATTCGCCTGCTTTTTCCCGGTTCGGATAAACCTTCAGGTAATCCCAATAAAGGTCGATCACTTTCCTGTAAACATCCTTGCTTTCCTTGGACAAGGCCATGCTGTAATAATAACTCGCTGCCTCCAGAAGGGAGCGTTCGGCCAGACTGTCGCCCACAACACGGGCCACACTGTCCGGATTGTTCTTCGACCATTGCGTAGCGATATGATACGTCTTGAAGAGCAGTTGGCGGCCTTCATTGGCAAGCTCATGATCCTTGGCCTGTCCCTTCAGTTCATAGCATTCAATGACGCTGTACATCACCCCGGGCATCTGCGGATAATCGGGATAGAGTTTCTTCAGGTCCCGGTAGGTGGCGATGGCATTATCGTATTTGAGCTGTTCCCGATACACATCCCCCAATTTCTGCAGAATACGCGCGGCCAACAACGGATTGGGCACCTTGCGCACAAAACGTTTCGCATTTTTAAGACCGTTCATGTCGTTCTCCGAGGTATCAGACTCGGCAAAACTGATGGCAATATAATCAATGGACTCCTTGGTCAGGAGGCTTTGCGTGAACAGGGCCACATCCACCCCTTCCCCGGTCAGGGAGTTTTGTTCGTTGATAAGATAGAAAAAGGCGCTGATAGCCTTCTTTGCGTCCGATAACCGGTAATAGGTCCATCCAATCTTATAGAGCGCCTTATCGAACCATTTGCTCTCCGGGAATTTCAGCACCGTACGGTACCGCTCCAGCGCCCGATCCAGCTGATTACCGTCGAAATAGTATTCGCCGAGGATGAGTGCGGTCTGAGGTGCATATTCGCTTTCCGGATGCTTTTTCAACAAATCTTCTCCGAGACGAATAACCTCGTCTTTGTGCCCTTCCTCGGTATGGCAAAAAAGGAGGGAATATTGGGCCGCATCCGAAAAACGGGAATCCGGGTGCTTGCGCAGTAATGACTCAAAATAGGCCTTGGCCGAAGTATAATCCAATTTCGGTTGCGCAGGCAGCACCGGTTTGGGCCCCTGTTGGACGGTGTCGGCTTGGTAGCGTTCAAAGTCCATAAGATACTTTTCATAGGAAGCGCTGTACGCATCCTCTCGTTTGAGATACTCCTCCTGTTCGGTCCGGTAATCCATTTCCCCGAGGTAATAAAAGACAAAGGCCTCCTGTTCGTCGGAAAGCGTCATATTTTTCAGGATATTCAACTGGTTCTGTCCCTCGGAACGGCGACGTTCCGCCCCCTCTTCAATAACCGCCGATACCTTCCGCTTGGCCGCTTCCACGGCGGTCAGTCGCGCTTGCCGGAGCGAATCCGCCATCCCGGACTCCTGCTTGAGCCGTTTTTCCTGTTGAGACAGATTTTGCAGGTTCAGCAGACCGTACTCTCCCCGCCAGGCTTCCTCCTCAAGCAGACTCTTCACCTTGGCCATCCGCGCCCGAATAACCGTTTCACCGATCTGGTTCCGCTTCTCCTGACGCCGATCACGGAGCATGAGATAAGCTTGGCCCGGCTTGTCCTTCTCTCCGACCCGGGTCTTCAAGGAGAGATCCCGGATACGCAGGAGAATCTCTTCCTTTTGATCTTTGAACGGGGATGATATAAATTCCCCGGTCTGATAACTCTGAAGGAGAAATTCCAGGGTTTGCGCGGATTTCCGGTAAACCGCAGCGATAACCTCCCCGGCACCGCCGTCGCGGTTGCCGGCAAGCAGAATCTCCAGCCGTTGCTTGATATCGCGATAAGCAGTGGTATCCACGTCCCCTTCCTCAAAACGACGTTCCAGGAGTTCGAGATGAAGTGCGATTTTGCCCTCGTTTTTCAACCGTTCCTGTTCCGTTGTCCAGGCCTCTTCAGCCTGTTTCAGGTAATTGCGGGACAGGAGCAGCATGGCTTCGCACCCGAGCGGTTCGGCAGGGGACTGGTTGACCAGCGTTTTCAACGCCACCTCCGCTTTGGCGTAATTGCCCAGATAGAGATAGCACCAACCGATACCTTCAAGTGCTTCCGAAAAAAGCCCGGGCTCATCGAGGAGCGAAAGATACTGTTTCAACGCAGGTCCGTACCGTTTTTCCGTAAAATCAAGCTGCGCCAGACCCAATCGGGCCAGATTGACATACGGTTTGTCCTCGGCTCTGACTCGTTTCAAGACGGCGGCGCTCTGAAAAATGGATCGGGCGGTGGCAAAGTCCTCCTTGCGGGCATAAGACTGTCCGAGCACATAGAGAATACCGGCGTAATAGGGACGTTCCTTATCGGCCAAGGCCGCCAAGTCGATCAAGTCCTGTTCCCGCCGGAGTTCATAATAAGTCTGGGCCACCACAAAATAAATCCGATTCATATCACCTTTTCCCAGGAGTTCATTCTTGAGTTTCTCGTATAGAAAATCGACCCGAGAATACTTCCCCTGAGCAAAAAGCGCCTGCAGCATACCTGACAGTGCGGTCATGTAATACCGGCTGTTGCGGCCGATCAGAGAGAACTGATCCACGGCATTCTGATTCTTGCCCAATGCACGCGCCGCTTCACCCAGATAATAATTGAATCCGTCCGGACTGACCCGATCGTGGAAACGGCGGATCAGAATACGGCATTCTTTTTCAACCGTGGAGAAATCGCCCTGTTCGTAGCTCCGCTTAATCTCGGCTAACGCTTGGTCCGACGCGACGGCCAAGGCCGCCGCATCCATCCGGTCGGTCAGTGTGTCCTTGCAGCGATCCAGCTTTTCCTTGAATCGATCCGAAGACATCCCCAGATTCTCATAGAGGACCTGAAAAAATTCGGTATGAAAAGCCTCTCCCGATTCCGGTGGTTTAGGGAGTGAAAAGCCGGACGCCTCGGTAAAACGGATCAACTCCGCCTCCACCGCTTTCCAGCAGACATTGATTTCCCGTTTGAGATGTAGGAGCGATTCAACCCTTTCTTTGCTTTCGGAAAGCAGGAGATGAAGCATCTGCGGCTGAGGATCCTCATAAATCAGTTCCCGCAGCATCCCGATGGCATTGAAAAGCGGTTCCCGGACCAGATCAAGTCGCGCCTCATAACTCACGGCCTGTTGCTGTGTTTCATGAACACGGGTTCGAATACTCGACAACAGCGGCGTACCCGTTTTGATACCGACCACATCCACCGGCCATTGAAGCATCGCATCCATTTCCCGACACGCGGTCTTCAGCTGACGGATTTCTTTGGAAAGAATATCCACCCGATCGTATTCGGCTTCAAGTCGTCCGAGAATGGTCCGCAGATCAAACCATTGCACCTCTTCCCCCCCCGTGGCATTCGGACCGTTTTCTTCGGACGCACTCTTCCCAATAGCCGGAAGCGGCATCAAACAAAAAAACATTCCGATAAAAAACAGTGCAATGAAACGCATGACGCTTAGGGGTTCTCCTTTTCCTGAGGAACCGTCTCGTTCTTTTTTCCTTTCATCATCTCATCGATATCGATAACCTGTCGTCCCCGCTTGTTCCTCATCAGCAGGAACTTCCGGATAGTTTCGGCATTGGTCATCTTATAAAAAAGCGGGTAGCTGATTTTCCCGACGATTTTCCAGTCCGCATAAAACGGAGAGTACCCATCGGTCCAGAGAATGCCCTGCGCCCGTAAATCGTTCTTTTCCGCCGTGGAAATGGGATCCAGCGGAAACCCGACCTGTTTCGTCAGCGTCATCGGCCCGATCTTGGTAATCGGAACCGCCACCATCAGGGTCAGGCCGTTTTCATATCGAATGCGGACCCCGGGCGTCAGATACATGGGGTTCTCCCGAAAATAATACGGAAACACTTTGAGATTGTTGTTGCCGTCCACAAACCGCACGGTCTGCGGACTTGTAAAGCCGCTGAAACCGTTCAGAATCTCAAGTTGGTATTCCAGAAAGAAATCAGTGGAAAGACTTTTATATTCGATACCCGCCCCGACAAGAAGTTGATCATAGAAAGACCAGGAACGGTCGAGCGGCATCCGATAACCCACATTCAAATAGCCTTTAAGAGGTAAAAAAGATTTCCAGGTAATCAATTCCGCATCTCCGATGAAGCGGGTTTCGAGCATGCCGCCCGTATGCATCAGCCCTTCTGCATAAAAACCGACATGATCGTTGCGATAACCGAACGATGCGTATTCTTTCAGGAAATTGTAGGTATACGCCACGGAAAGAGCACCGCCGAACAGACGAAGCTTTGCATTATTGGGCAGCGTGGCCTTCAAACGGGCTCGGAGATTTCCCGGCACCTGAAATCCGTAACTCAACACCTCGCTGGATAACCCCACATCCAGAAACGGAAAAAGCCCATAATCCGCCCCCACACAGGGAAATATCTTGAGGGGGAAACCACCCTCTTCCACAGTGGGATTGTCCCAATAGAAGCCGCGTCCGAAACCGTTCAGCCAAAGATTCCCCTTACCGTGCGTATCACTGTTTTCACAAAACCAAAGCCCCTCTCCGCTCATGAGCTTATAGCCCTCAACCGGACAGAGGCCGATGATGAGAGAAAACAAAATTAATAAAATCTTTAATCCGGGCATGGGTTCTCCTATTCGAGCATTTCCTCAATCTTTTTCAATTCCTCGTCTATTTTCTTCCGCTTTTCCTTTATTTTGTCATCGCGCTGCTGAATGATCGATTCATCCTGAAGTACGTTCTTGAGCGCTGCCTTGTCCTCCCCGGTCAATCGCCCCTGCAAGATGGATTCCGGACCTGTCTCGGAGTTTTTTTCGGCCATGTCGGTTTTCGGCTTTTCGTTCTGTTTGGTATCCAGAAAAATCATGGTGCGAATGGCCTCGGTATTGGTTTCCCGATAAAAGAGGGGAAATTCCAAACCCAGCCGTAGATTGAATCGTTCATAATAAAAATCGGAGCCCGGCCGTTCCGTTCCAGAGAGTGCAAGCGCAACCGAACCGACCGCAGAAAAACGGTTTCCAAGACGGTAACGATAGCCCGGCATCAGAAGAAGCACATTGTCATCATAAGCGGGGGCCGGTTCTCCGGCCTGGCGGATGACGGGCTGGTACAAACCAAAACGGAGACCGAGGAAAAAGCTGTTGCGCGGACCCTTATATTCCAAACCGGAACGGAAAGAGAGCTGCTGAAACTGTACAAGCAGGCGATCATTATCAATGGTAGAGAAATTAAAGTAGGCTTTTAACGGCAATTTGGGCATCCGCTTGATAAGATCCGCGTCCAGGACAAGGGTAAAACCCGCTTTGGGCGCGTAAGAGGGACGCTTCGAATTCTGTCCCTCGCTTACCGTGTCCTGTTCGGTTGAAAGGACAAGGTCCACCTGTACCGCCGCACCGAAAAGCCGGAGATTGTCGTTCCCCGGCCAGGTCAGCTTGAGATGAGCATCGCCTTTACCGATAATCTGCTTAACCCCCCCGTCAAACGGCACTGCTCCGGCAAAGATGGAGAGATTGGAGGCTAATCCGAACCCCAGCGCCAGATAAGGTTCCATACGCACACCGCTACGGCTTAAAGCCGCCATGGAAGCATATGAGGCAAGCCAAATGTCCCCAAGCCCGATGGTATTCGAGGCCTGAATATCCGGCATGCTCTCCGCACGAGAGCGCTTAATCTGCGCTTCTGCCTGCAGACACAGGAACAATAAAGCGTATAAGAAGAAACGATGAAATACGGTCATCCGTGTCTCAAGCAGCCGGGGTCAGAACCCTCACATTAAAGCGCTTGCCGCTGCGTCGCCTATCAAATTTGAATTGACGAAGCCGCTCCAAGTCCTCTATTGAGAAAAGCCGCCACCCGTTGGCATTGCGCACGGAATCCGGAAGCGCCTGCTCTTCAATGAGCCAACGCTTCAGGGTGGATGTCGAAATCCGCAGATGCCGCGCCACCTGTCCTGAAGTGTAATAACTGTGTTCCATGAAAAAATCCTCCTTTTTTAAAGTAATACTTAAAGATTAATTTAATCTTATTCTTAAAGTAAATCTTATAGCTGTTTCACGCTTTACTTTCTGTTGTGCAAATGCGAATCCGAGAGTACAACATATTGCGCTTTTCATACAATCTTCTAACTTAATGTTTTTTAACAGGTTATGTCGCCCGATAATCCGTCCGACAAACCATTTTGTAATATAGGCTTATTAACAATATTTGTCAAGCATTATCTTCATTAAATCAATTAAACTGCCTATAAAATGAGATCTTGAAAATCGAAAGTTATGTAATGTATTTTTATTCTTTAAGATACAAAGAAAAATGGCTTTTTTTTCAACCCTTTCTCTTGAGAATTTTAGAAATATCCGACAAACCGGATTGGAGTTTGATCCCTATTGCAATTTTCTCATAGGAAATAATGGCAGCGGTAAAACCAACCTGCTGGAAGCATTGTTCTTTCTCGCTCTCGGAAAATCCCAGAGAAACGCCTCTGTCAAGGATTTCGTGCTCCAGGAAAGCGAGTATTTCCTGGCCGAAGTCCGTATCGATTCCGAGGGAAAACCCGCTCTCCGGCGCACACAAGGAAACCGGAATGGTCACCTTTTTCAACAGGACGGCCATACTTTCCGCTCCGCCTCGGACTTCATCGGCGACTTGCCCATCATCAGCTTTGCTCCCGAGGATATTCTGCTGTGTTCCGGCCCGCCCGCAGAACGACGCCGCTTTCTTAACATGCTTTTATCTCAGGCTGATATTAATTATTTTTTATCCTTAAAAGAATACCACCGGACGCTCCTCCAAAGGAACGCCTATCTGAAAACAGAACGACCTGATTCTCATTATCTTTCCGTCCTGACCGAGACCTTGGTTCGGCAGGGTGCTCTGTTGCGTACTCGACGAAAAGAGATGCTCCCGACGTTGCAAACCTGTGCGCAAACCCACTTATCCGCTATGGTCGCGGATGAACAGATAACCCTTGACATCAGTGGACCGGCAACCGACAGCGAGGATGAGGCGCGCATTGCATTGGAAACCGAATTCCGCCGCAACGAACGCCAAGAACAACTGCTTTGCGTCACATTGGCCGGCCCTCACCGGGATGATATGCTGGTCCGACTGAATGGACTTTCGGTCCGAGACTTCGCGTCACGCGGCCAAACCCGCTCTCTGGCACTGTCCCTGAAACTGGCGGCCGCGGATGTCCTGTCCAACCGCAAAGGCAAAAATGTTGTCATGCTCCTGGACGACATCTTTTCCGAATTGGACGATGCCCGGGCAGAACGCCTCCTGGAGCGTATTTACGGGCGTGGTCAGATTTTCGCAGCCGCTCCACGCAATTTAACATCCCCGAACCGGCGGTCCACCGCCCGATTTCGTGTTTCCAACGGAACCGTGACCCGGGAAGCCTAAAATGCGAAAAGAGACTAAACGGAAAAAGGAGCCCGTGTTACTGAGCAGCATTATCGATAAAGTGCTCCAGAAGGCAGGGATATTGTCCGCCGTTCGTGCGGAACAGGTTGTCCAGCAATGGGAAACCATCACGGGGTCAGCCCTGGCACAACACGCCCAGGCCGTGCGCATTGAAAACGGCATGCTCTTTCTCCGGGCGGAAAGCAGCGCTTG
>MGVN01000022.1 GCA_001800515.1 Elusimicrobia bacterium RIFOXYB2_FULL_49_7
CGAACTGTCGGATCGTTATGTATCCCTTGACGCTACCCATAAACAAGTCCCCCGTCGAATTAATGTGACCTCCAAGAAAGCGGACCTGAAAGTTATCGATATCTCCTTTGTCATGGAGAATCCTTCTTCCGGCACGGCCGGATGGCAGGCCGACCTTCCCATAGCCGTTAAATTCCATTGGGCCCCGTCCGATTCCATAAGAACCGACAAACTCCATGTTTATAATCTGGATATCTTTTCACCGGAAGTGGAGAAAACCGTCTCAGGTCAATTCATCATCCGCACCAATCATCCGGAAGAGCCGCAAATGACCCTGCACGGACGGATTCAGCAATAAAAATATAATTTGTCCCTTTTTTTCGGTAGCGGTCGTAATATTATATTATTAACTCATCCTACTGTAAGGGGACAATATGTTGCTAAAGAACCTGTTTCCAATCATTTCAATAGTCTGTGCAACCTGGCTGTTTAGCCAAACAGATTCTATTCAACCTGTTGCAAACGAACCCAAACCTGAAATAATCCCTCTCCAAAAACTGGAAGTTAAAGGAAAACAAGTAGAAAAGGAAGGTTCAGCAAAATCGGGTTATCGACACAAATCCGCACAAGTAGGTCCCCTTGGAAACATCCCGCTCAAAGAGATTCCCTATTCCATTAATGTCACTTCCGGAGAACTGATTGAAAATCGAGCGGCTCATACCCCTCAAGAAGCGCTGAAAACCAATCCGACGGTTGCCAACCTGATGCAATCCAACCAATACAGTGGCATGTCTCGGGTCATGATTCGGGGATTCAATGCTTCGGATCAAAGTGAATTACGCGATGGCTTAAGCGATCGCAGCTTCTGCTACGCTCCCATGGAACAGGTGGAGCGCATTGAAGTCATGAACGGCATGTCCGGCTTTCTGTATGGTTTTTCCTCCCTTGGCGGAACGGTTAATTATATCAGCAAACAACCGGTAGACCAACGCCTTGCGAACTTTTCCATTGGCCAATATAACAATGGTCTCAATTTCGTGCAGGCCGATCTGGGTGGTCCTTTATCAAAGGATTCAGCCAAGGCCCTCACCTATCGCGCACTTGCTTTTAGAGAGGATGGCAATACTTTCATTGATGATGGAAAACAACAGCGAACTCTGTTATACGGCGCCATGAATTATCGATTATCCGATAAAACAACCCTTCAGACCAATATCTGGCGACAAAATCATTATGTCACAGGTTTAACTACCTTGTTTGCCGTTGATCCCCTAGAAAACATTCCGATTCCGGATGCATTCGATCCCTCTGTTCAATATGGTCAATCGTGGACGTATAATAAATCCGAGAAAACGGTATTAGGCCTTGCTATGAATTCAGAAATATCGCCCGCACTTACAGTTCGGGCAGCCTACCGGTATGGTGACATGTGGCGACAGTATAAATATATCGCAGCCAAACTCATCGACAGCAAAGGCACTTACCGGGAACAATTGATTGAAAGTCCGAGACAAGGTGAATTCACCCATTCTGCTTATGCCTTGGCAGACACAAAATTTAAAACAGCCTTCTTACATCATTCAGTCACCTTCGGCTATCAAGGGTCTGCATTTTATTACAGCCGAGGCGATGACAAAAAGACATGGGTCGCAGAGACAAGTCATGTTGACAATCCAATGCATTTCAATGACACCGCCCTTGGAATTCTTGGCACCAATACCTGGCAATCCCAAAACCAGGACAATATTCTCATCGGAGATCGTATTGATTTGAAAGGTTTTTTCTCTATTTTTGCGGGCGTCAATTATGCTGAAATACGGCAAAAAGCGCGCTCCACAGCCACCTCTGCTGCCATCAGCACCAGTAATTTTATTCAAGGCAAGTTTTCCCCAAGCCTTGCCTTGACCTACAAACCGGCCTCCTTCGTTTCCACCTATGTCTCTTATATGCAGGGGTTGGAAGCCGGAGGAATTGCGCCTGTTACCGCCTTAAACAAAAATGAAATATTAAAACCTTTTGCCAGCGAACAATATGAGTTTGGAGGAAAAGCAACTCTTCTTGGCCTGGACATAAATGTAGCCCTGTTTAGACTCACAAAAACAAACCAGTATTTGGATTTACGAGACAATATTTATAAACAGGACGGCAAACAACAGCACCAAGGAATAGAAATCACGGTCTCAGGAAAATTAACAAACAATCTCACCCTTATCGGAGGCGGAACCATTTTAGATGCTGAAATATTGAAAGCAAACAATGACATTTCTAAAACATTGGAAGGAAAAATCCCTGAAAATATTCCCGCAAGTCAAGCAAGCGCCAATCTGGAATATGCCCTACCCTGGATACCTTTTTTGACTCTCCACGCCGGGATCCATTTTACGGGAGAACGGCAGGCCCTTCTCTATGACACCACTTCAACAGACACCAGTTCCAATCCTTCCAAAGTTATTGGATATGTCAACTTTCCTATTGCCTCCTACATAACAGTCAATACCGGACTCCGTTTTGAACCCATGATTGCGGGCGTGAAAACAACTTTTAGTCTAACCGTTTCCAATCTGGCTAACGAACATTATTGGTCTTATTATCGTTCAGCCAGCGAAGGCCTTTGCTTAGGGCTGCCGCGAATCATCTCCTTGTCCGCAAAAGTAGGCATTTAATCAGAGGCAACCGGATGTAAAAAGTATTATTTTTCTTTTATGAAACAACTCCTGCCCGCCCATCGGCTTACCCTCCTTCTCATGGCAGCAGGAGCCCTTCTTATCGGCCTCTTCTCTCTTTCCCTGGGCCGATACCCCATTCCGTTGAAAGAACTCTTCGTCATCCTGGGACACAAACTCACCCTCCTGCCTAATATCGCACCCGTTCAGGCGGAGATCGTCCTCTTTCAGGTCCGCTTCCCGCGCATCGCAGCAGCGCTTCTGATCGGCGGAGCCCTTTCACTGGCCGGCACCACCTACCAAGGTCTCTTTAAAAATCCCATGATTTCTCCGGACATTCTGGGTGCCGCCGCCGGTGCGGGGTTTGGGGCAGCTCTCGCCATCCTTTTTTCCTGGAACATGGCCGGAATTCAAGTCTCGGCCTTCACCTTCGGCCTCCTGGCCGTGATGATTACCTATTTTATCAGCGCAGCCATCAACAAAGGGACTCATACCATCCTGATACTGGTTTTAACAGGCGTCCTGGTCTCCACGCTCTTTACCTCCCTGATTTCCATCATCAAATTCACGGCAGACCCGTTCAACAAACTGCCGGCCATCACCTTCTGGCTCATGGGCGGATTGGCCAATATCAGCATGCATGATCTCCGGCTCCTCTCCATCCCCCTCATTCTGGGCGCCGTGCCGCTGCTGCTGCTCCGGTGGAAACTCAATGTCCTCTGTTTTGGGGAAGAGGAGGCGCGCGCGCTGGGGTTGAATGTCAAACGAATCCGGCCATTGATCATCCTGTGCGCCACCCTTTTGACCGCGGCATCCGTGGCCGTCAGCGGCATGATCGGCTTTGTGGGACTTGTTATCCCTCACATGGCCCGTCTGCTCATCGGCCCCAACCACCGCACCCTCTTGCCGGCCTCTTTTTTTCTGGGCGGTGCCTTTTTAGTCATCGTAGACGATGCGGCCCGCTGCATCTTTCCGGTTGAAATCCCGCTCGGTATCCTGACCTCCCTTGTGGGCGCCCCCTTTTTCCTTTTCCTTCTGATGAAAGGACGAAAAAGCTGGCTATGAAACTGGAGATCAACAATCTGGTTTGCGGCTACGGCAGGGAACCGGTGGTCAAGGACCTTTCCCTCTCTTTGGATTCCGGAGAGATTGTATGTCTCTTAGGCCCCAACGGAGTGGGAAAAACTACACTATTTAAAGCCATCCTCGGGCTGCTGCCCCGGACTTCCGGGTCCATCACACTTGACGGACGGGATATTCGTCATTTTAAGGAACAGCGATTGGCCCGGGAAATCGCCTATGTGCCCCAAGCACATACCCCGCCCTTTCCCTTTTCAGTAATGGATGTGGTACTCCTTGGCCGCACCGCCCATCTCGGCCCTTTTGCCTCTCCTTCCCCCTTAGATTATGCCTTGGCCGAAGAGGCCCTTTCCTCGCTGCACATTTTCTTTCTGAAAGATCGCATCTATACTGAGATCAGCGGCGGGGAAAGACAGATGGTTCTCGTGGCCAGAGCTCTGGCCCAACAGTCCCGGATTCTGGTATTGGATGAACCCACCTCGCACCTGGATTTCGGGAACCAGGTACGGGTGCTTCAACAAATCAATCGGCTCGTCAAAAAGGGTTTATCGGTCATCATGACCACTCACTTTCCCAATCACGCCTTTCTCTGCGCCACCCAAGTGGTGCTGATGCAGCACCACAACCGTTTTCAATCCGGTACTCCGAATAAGATTATCACGGAAGCGAATCTCCTTTCCGCTTATGGCGTTGAAGTCAAAATCGTGGATACGAAAACCCATGAGGGTGATATCATTAAATCGTGCGTCCCCTTAATAGCCCATTCCAACGTAGAGGCGCCGTGAAATTCCTCTTTTGTCTATTGTTACCCCTAACGCTCTTTTGGGGATGTTCTTCAAGCCCACAGGAAAGCGCACAAAAGAAAGGCAATCATCGCACCTTGTCTGACATGGCGGGTCGGACCGTCCCCCTTTCCCATGAAGTGAACCGAATTTCCTGCGTCGATGTGCTTGCCTTTCAATCTTTGCTTCTGCTTGGCGCAGCAGATAAGATTGCAGAAATGCGGCTCACCTATGCACCCTGGATGTATCAAGTGGCACCGTTCTTGAAAACCGTCCCAAAAGTCACGGGTATTCATATTGAAGAGATGTTGAATCGCGGCATTGATCTGGTTTTCACCTATAACAACCCGGATGAATTAAAGAAACTGGCGGAAGTGGGGATCCCGGCTATTGTGGCCCAACCCGTGCCACCCACCTGGAAGAATGAGACCGTTCAGGAATTCATCGCCTCCCAGAAGGAGATGATAAGACTGTATGCGCGTGTCCTGGGCACGGATACGGCCGAAACGCGCGCAGCAACTTGGTGCGCCTATTATGATGCCAAAATCAAACGGGTTACGGATCAGACGAAAAACATCATTCCAAACCATCAAAAACGTGTTTTCATGGTGCGTGGCCCTGACGTCTTAAGCACCCACGGTCGAACCGGGTACATGACCTGGTATGGAGAACTTGCCGGCGCGGATATGATTGTCAACAGGGCACAAAACCGGGAGGCCAAGACCCAGATCTCAATGGAAGAGATCCTTGCCTTTGACCCGGAATTCATTTTCATCGGCAGACAATATTCCCTGGATGTGGTCTATCAAGATAGCCGACTTCAAAACACCACGGCTGTTAAAAAGAAACAGGTCTATGCCCGGCCGGACGGCCTATTCTATTGGGACGGCGGCACAGAAGCCATGCTCTCCATGCTCTTTATGGCCAAAACCCTATATCCGGATCGTTTTCCGGATTTGAATCTTGTTGTTGAATTGCAGGCGTATTATCGGACATTCTACCATTACGTATTGACAGAAGACGAGGCATCAAAAATTCTTTCCGGCCAATCACCGGACGGCAGCCGAGATAATCCGTATAATAACTGAATCGAGAAGGGAAGTATGACGCCAAACCGCCAAACCGTTCAACTGGACTGGTTCATCAATTCCCGCTGTGATTATACCTGCAGCCGCTGCTCACCCCATTCCCAGGAGGAAGGGCTTAGGCCCGATCTCACCCTTGATTCCTGCCTGGAAGCGCTCCGCTCCTTTTCGGAATTCGCCGGCCATTATTCGATGGATGGCATCATCACCTTTTATCCCAGACAAGCCCCCTTTATCGACCCCTTTGTTACGGTGCTCAAGGAAGCGAACAGATTGAAGCAGCAAGGCCGGTTGAAAAGCCTGCACAGTGCGAATCGAGGCGATCTGCCCGGCAACAAAATCCGTTTTTTTCGGGAGAATGGAATTGACACCTGCCGTCTGACCATTGACGGCCCCAATGAACAGATACAGGACCCCATGCGTCGTCCGGGCCATTTCCAGGACACCTTACGGGCATTCCGGGAAGCACGTGACAACCATCTTCATATCGAACCGCTCATCATTGTTGTGCGCCATAATGCCCCCCATGTCACCGACACGTTGCGCCTGCTCTTGGACGAAGGCTTTGACGACATTTTCATCAAAGTGGCTGTCCAGACCGCAGGGACTTTGGAGCAAGACAACCCCTGGAACCAGCTCCTGAACGAAACGGAATACCGCTCCCTGCACCTTCAGGTTTCGACCTTTCTGGATTCCCTGCCACCCCAGTTTGCACCATTTCGGAAAAAGACCCTTTTGCGGCTGACTCAACCCCCGAGTCAGCCGTCCTTTACCCTTAAACCGGATGGCGTGCTCTTTCGTGATCTCAAGCAACCCAAGCTGGGCTCCTTTCCCGGCATCTCATTCCTCAGACTCGCAGGCATTGAACAGGAGATAAAACATGGAACCCAAAAATGAATTAAAAAACCGGATCGGCTTTTTTGATTCCGATTGTCTGGAATGGGCGAACGAACAAAGCTTGCGCTCCCGAGTATTACCGGAATTCGGCATTCGTAAAAGGATGCAATCTAAAATTGACAAGCTGGAGAAACTTTTCAATTTTGCGAAAGAGCATGACATTGTCCAGGTTTTTACCCATTGCTGCAGCGCCCAACCTGTTCAGGCCAGGCAACATCCGGAAGTGGTCGTGGTTCCAAGGGATATCGCAGACCAAAGCTGGCAAGCCGCCCTTGCCGGTCGCCGCCTCATTAATATTGAGAAAATCCATAACAGCCCGCTTAACCATTCCTTCATCTGCCGCCACTTCGATATGTTCCAGCACAATTCAAATGCAATGACCCTATTGAAGAAACTCAACATCCCCACCTGGATCCTCTTTGGCCATGGTTTTGACCTTTGTGTGGACAGTGCGGCAAAAGGCATCATCGCCGCCGGTTTTCATGTCCATTTTCTGACCGATGTCACCGCCCCAAGCGCCTCCGGATATGGTCCCTATGGCACTCCGGAAAGCGGAAAGGCTATTTTAGATTATCTTGTCAAGATTGGCATGACCACCGGCACATGGGATGCGTTTTTACAAAATCCCGAACAGCCGGTCGCTTCGACAAGTTCAGCGGCCGTCAGTTTTCATTAGCCGGGCACTGCGCCTGTCGAAGCGCCCGGCAACATCAGGAGACAAACATGGAATGGATTAAAGTCAGCGTGGATTGGGGAGTCATCGGGCTTCTCTTGGCCTTAAGTATCATCAGTTTCGGTATCGGTCTGGAACGGTGGCTGTTTTACCGGCACATCATCGTAACGGACTTTCAGGATAAACGGAAGTTGGAAATCACCCTGACCGCCAAGCTCCATCTCCTGGCGACCATCGGCAGCAATGCCCCCTACATCGGTCTGCTCGGGACCGTGCTGGGCATCATGCTCACCTTTCACACCATCGGCCAACAGGGCTACATGGAAACCGCCAAGATTATGACCAGTCTGGCCCTGGCCCTTAAAGCCACGGCCATGGGCATTCTGGTGGCCATCCCCTCGGTTGCCTTGTACAACACACTATTGCGTCGAGTGAAAGTGCTTCTCACGGAATGGGACATTGCCCATGGATGAAAAGGAATTCGATTATATCAACGTGGTTCCGTTAGTGGATATCATGTTGGTCCTCCTGACGATTGTGCTCACCACCTCCACGCTGGTGGCCACAGGCACTCTCCCGCTTCAACTGCCGCAAGCCACTTCCGACCGGGAGAGTCTGCGCAAAATGCAAATCATCGAGATTGATCGGAGCGGCGCTCTATTCCTCAATCAACAACCGCTCTGTCTTGGGGAATTGGACAACGCGCTTGCCCGGCTGGATGCCAGCGATCCCATCCTCATCCGGGCCGATAAAAAACTGGTGCTTCAAACCTTTGTAGAGGTTCTGGACAAGGTGAAAGAACATGGATTTGTCAGGGTCAGCCTCCAAACCGAAGCCAAACGATGAACAAAACAAGTGGCGCCTTTTTTTTATCAGCCGGGTTTCATCTTCTTCTAATTCTCTGCTTTATCCTGTTCAAGGGGAAATTGGGTGCTGTGGAAACACCTATGATTATTGATTTTTCCATTGAAAAACCGCCCACCCTGCCGGAAGCGGAAAAGACACCGGAACCGCCCAAACGGCCGATTTCCAATATGCCGGTTCAAAAAGCCATCGTGAATCCGCAGGAACTTTTTCCGGATACGGCACAGGCAGATACCCTGCCCGGCAAGAGCGCTTCAACGGAAACGGAGAAAACAGCACCGACTGAATCCAGCCAGGATTCCCTGGCCCGGCTGAAAGCGGCCTATGTGAAAGCCAATTATACCCGTATCCGAGATCAGGTATATGAAGCATTAACCTATCCGGAAGCCGCACGGGAAAAGGGGATGGAAGGAAGTCTGCTGCTTTCCTTCTGGGTCCACTGCGACGGCCGTGTGGACAACATCCGGCTTCTTGAAAGCTCGGGCTATAAGACGTTGGATGAAATCGCCTTGGAGGCGGTCAGACTGTCCGCTCCTTACCCCTTGTCTCCGAAGAAAGTGGAGATACGATTGCCGGTAGTCTTCCGACTTGAATAATTATTGGGGAACGCCGAAAAAGGTTCCCACATCGGTCAGATGCAGGATGTCGCGCACCATTTCATTGGCATGAACAATACGGCTGATCACCTTTTTCTCCGCACAAAGCCTATGAATAGCCAAAAAGCGCCCGATTGCCAGTGAGGAAATGAAATCCGCTTGTTGTAAATCCAGCACAATCTCGCCCGCTCCATCCGCCAATGCTTGCTGCACTTCCTGAATCAGGACTTCAAGTTCTTTTTCCTCCACAAACGAACCCAACAAACGGAATGTCCGTACAAGCCCATTGACTTCCTGGATAAAGGAGGTCGTTTTGTCCGTTGCCGTCGTTGTTTGTTTCATTCCATAATGATCGATCAGGCTATGGGCCATGACAAATTCATATTCGGAATGATACAGTGGAATACACCGGGTAAGATTGGTTGATTCCAGGACCCGTTGAACAAAAGGACGCGCATTCAACAAACAAAGAGACGCATGGCGTTCTGTCAGAAAATGGGAAAGCCGGACCAGCCGATTTACGGACGCACTGTAAAAGAAGGTGACCCGTTCCAAATCCAACGCAAAAAGCGTAATCTGGTCCGATAAAAGCGTTTCAAAGGTGGCATCGCTTAAAACGTCCCGATCCGAATCGTTCTCTCCGCTCAAACAAACAATGGCAGCCCCGCCCATCCTTTTCATCCGCAGATTTCTCGGAGAATTCATGGGGTCTCCTTTTTTGCAGATGCATCCGTCACAACAATTTCCCCCTTTGTCAATCTAAACTCCTTTCGTGTCAAGACCTCTTTGATTTCCATTTCATGATCCATAATACGAATGACGCTTCCCACACGGCAGGCGCCCTCCACTCGAATAAAACCGGGACAATCCTGCGGCGGCTGGAGCTGCTCCTTGAGTTTTTCCAACTGCTCCCGGAGAAAACCGTCCTTTTTCTTGCACACCGTATGCTCGGAAAGGCTTTGTCGTATCTGATCGAGCAACGCCGTCGGCGGCACATGGGTATGCGCCAGAATTTTATTGGTGTTCTTCAGATGAATTTCAACGGTTCTCATCTTTTTTTCGATTTCCAGGATCAACTGCTCCACCTGTTCCTTTTTCCGTTTGATACTCTCCCGTTCTCGATCAATAAGACTGAGGAGCGTCCTCACACCGGAGACGCTGCCGCTATTAACCACTTCGATGGAACCATAGGCATAGGTTTCTCCGCCCACCACTTCACGACATTCCACTTTTTCGTTGCCGGTCATCTTCGAATTCATGGCATACTTGGAAATACGTATTCGCTGTCCGGCCACCACCTCTCCTTCCTGGAGAATATTGGTTTCAAAATCCTTGGCCGCTTCAATCCGGCCCTTTCCCATGCCAAAAAAACCGCCATTGACATGAATGGAGCCGTCTTTGGAAATGAGAACACAGGCATCCGCCTGCCCTAAGATGGTAATATCTTTTTCTCCCTTAACCTCAAAATCCGGAAGGACATTCTTCTCAATGATGAT
Organism: Elusimicrobia bacterium RIFOXYB2_FULL_49_7; assembly: GCA_001800515.1. Next base: position 10,116 of record MGVN01000022.1, read on the forward strand.
ATCACCGTTATAATTGAGATTGCCGACTGAAAAATCAAGGTCTCCTTTTACCGCATAAACGTCACCAATGGCAATACCGGTCTTACCCCGATAAACAAAGCCGCTCTTACCGGCCACCAAGGTGTTGCCGTCATCGGAAACTTTGACGTTTTCACCTGCATGCAGTGGCTGATCCTTGCCCGACAGAGCTTTGATAGGGGTTCCAAAGACAGAGACACCGTCTCTACCGGGGGTGGGCAGGACTTTTACCGCCAGGGTGTCCCCCTCCTTCACCTGGGTGAGGTTTTCCAAATCACGCAGATTAATCGCACCGGATGCCTCCCTTGGTTTTCGAGATGAATCAATGCATATTTTCTCATCGACTTTGGCATCCACACCGTTCAGTGCCGGCACAGAAGAGGCCACCACCATCTCCGTATCAAACTTTTTCTTATGAATCATATCTTTGATGATTTCGCGGTCAATCCCATTCGTTATATTCAATTGTCGAAGTTTAAAGAGGATATCCTCCTCGGTTGGAATAAGTCCGAATTGTTCGCATGTAGAGAAAAGGGTCAGTTTGACCTGGTCCGGATTTGGAATTATTCTGAGAAATCGATCCTTATCTTTGTTGTAAACCCGGAACGGATCGCCTACTCGCTCCGCAATGCCCCGAGGATGTTGAATGACGTCCGATATCCGGGGCAGATTGTAATTCATGATGCCGCGGCTTTCCAGCGTCTGTTTCAATTCTTCAATAGAAGGCAAGTTCTGAGCATCACGAGGAATGGTGAGATAAACACCATCTTCCCTCACTTCAAAAGTAAGGTTGACCATCACTTGCTTATCGAGAATTCTGGACATTCCGTTCTTCCTAATATTGAGTTTTGACCTCTTGGGCCAACATTTTCACCATTCTCCACGCCCCTGCCACTTCTTTTAAAATAGCAAATTCACGCTCCGAGTGGGGAAAATGAGCGCCGATGGAAAGATTCACTGAGGGAACACCGGCCTGATTGAACATGTTCGCATCACTCGCGCCCCGATAGTGGGTCAAGTTCGGGATGAATCCGGCCGCCCGCAGGGCGGCAAGACAGCGCCGAATAACGGGCCGATGAAGCGTATGGGCATAGCCGGCATAAGATATCGTATAATCGAAACTCAGACGCCCACCGTATCGGCGCGCCGCAGAGGCAAATACCTTTTCAATCTTCCGCAATTCCCGGATAACGGTTGCCTGCCGGTTGGCCCGCACTTCACCTCGAACACGAGCCGTCGCAGGCACGACATTCACCCGTGTGCCGCCTTCAATAACGCCCACGTTAATGGAGACATCCTTTCCGGGCATCCCAAGGGTGAGCCGGGAAATGGCATGGGCGGCCATCTGGATGGCACTTCGGCCGTCATTGGGAGCAATACCCGCATGCGAAGCAAGACCCGTCAATTGTGCGGTAAAAACACCGCCGCTCACAGCGGACAAAATAGCGTGGCCCGGTGATTGGCTACCGTCCAACACGATAATTTCCTTCACCCCTTTTGGAATGACAAATTGATCGGAACCCTTCATACCCAACTCTTCCTGCACCGAAAAAATGCAGCCGTAGTTTCCAGGAACCTCCTCCAACAATTTGAGCATGAGCGCCACGCCGAGTCGGTTATCCAGTCCGACAGGATATTTTCCCTCTCCCCGGATTTTACCTTTTTTAACCATCCCTTTCGGGCAAGGTCCCACGTCCACGGTATCCAAATGAGAAGCAAACAGCAGGGTCGCTTGGCCGGGCTTGGTTTTCTTCGGAAATACCAGCAGATTTCCGGTCGTGCCGCCGATCCTCCGGTGAACATCATCCTCGCGAACGGAAAGGCCCCGTTTTCGACAGAAGGCTTTAACAAAATCCGCCACATTCCGCTCTTCCTTCGAAGGACCACGAACCTTAAGCAAATCCAATATCAGCAGCCGCAATTTATCCATTGTCATCCATCCTGACTTTTTCCATGGTGCGTATTTCCGATAGTTTCAAATCCATTTTAAAAAGAAAAAAGAGGCCCGTCGCTACCGTGACCGCCCATGTGACAAGATGATAAATAATGGCAATGGCTGCCGCATGGGTCCGTTCCACGTCAAACAAATTCAGCGCCTCCATACAAGCCACATGGAGCGTTCCCACATAACCCGGCGAAGAGGGTATCGCCGCACCCAGCGCCAAGAAACCGGCTACTAAAAGCGCCTGGTTTAAAGAAAGGTGGACCCCGACCCCGCGCGCCAACAGCAGAAGAATCAGGGGATAACAACCGACACAGAGCAGCGTCAGCACTGAGACCGCCGCTAATTGCTTTCCCATAACAAGCCATTGCCCGGATTCCCGGACAAGCTGAACAAGGTGACCCAACGGTCCCCTCAGAAAGGAAGCTTTCCGTTGCAAAAATCCTTCTATCCGATCAAGTCGGGCGTAAGAAAAATAGATCGCCAACCCCACGGCAATCAGACCGATTCCGATAACCAGAGTCAATTGTACCAAATGAGCCAAAGGAAAGGAAGTAAAAAGCATTTTATCGGACAACAACGAATAAGCACTCCAATATGGGATAAGAATAAAAAAGACATAGACCACACTATCCACTCCGCGTTCCAGCAGAACGGATCCGATGGACGCATGAACGGAATAATGATTCCGTTTATAAAGCAAAAAGATACGCGCCGCTTCTCCAAGCCGAGCAGGCAGAAGATTATTCACCATGAACCCGATGGAACACAACCCAAAAAGTCCCTGAGAAGAAGCCCCCTTGGTCTTGGGCAACAGAAAGTGCCAGCGCAATCCTCGAAGATAAAGCGATAAAATGGTCAACCCGCCCGCCAATATTAGCATGTTGGGCGACACCCCTCTCAAGATGGGAAGGACTTGTTGCCATTCCATGTTCTTCAGAAAAAAAATGAGGGCCAACACCGTAATGGCGAGGCCCAATACAAACTGAATCGCTTTTCGAAAATCCAAGAAATTCCTAATAACGGTAGTGATCCGCCTTATACGGCCCTTTAGCCGGAACCCCGATATAATCCGCTTGAGCAGGCGTAAGCACCGTCAGTTTAGCCCCAATTTTTCCAAGGTGCAACCGGGCAACTTCTTCATCCAACTCCTTGGATAAACGATACACCCCGATATCATAAGACTTCGTCCATAAATCAAGCTGGGCAAGTGTCTGGTTCGAAAAGGAATTGGACATCACAAATGAGGGGTGACCCATGGCACAACCCAGATTAACCAAACGCCCTTCGGCCAGAATAAAGATCGAACGGCCATTCTTCAGAAAATACTGATCCACCTGCGGCTTGACATTGACTTTATGCACACCCGGTGATTTCCCTAATTTATCAACCTCAATTTCATTATCAAAATGACCGATATTGCAGACAATCGCCTGATCCTTCATTTTAAGCAGATGTTCCTGCCGGATGACATCGCGGTTACCGGTAGCGGTCACATAAATATCCGCCCAACCGAGCGTGTCTTCTACGCGCATCACTTCAAAACCGTCCATGGCCGCCTGAAGTGCGCAGATGGGATCCACTTCGGTCACCACCACCGTACAACGGGCACCGGCCAAGGATTGCGCAGAGCCCTTGCCCACATCGCCGTATCCGCAAACCACCGCTTTTTTGCCGGCCAACATCACATCCGTGGCACGACGAATACCGTCCACCAAGGACTCGCGGCAGCCGTAGATATTGTCGAATTTTGATTTGGTCACCGAATCGTTGACATTGATGGCCGGAAACAGAAGCTCCTTCTTTTCCATCATCTGGTAAAGACGATGAACGCCGGTGGTGGTCTCTTCGGAAACGCCCCGCATCGTTTTGGCCATTTTCGAGAAGAAGCGACCGTCCTTTTTCAAGGCTTTGGCAATGACACCATGAAGCAAATCAAACTCCTGATTGCCGGTCTTTTTCTTGAGCAGGCCGGGATTGGTTTCACACTTGACCCCTTCATGAATCATGAGCGTGGCATCTCCGCCGTCATCCACAATCAGATGGGGGCCCTTATTTCCCGCAAAGGTCAGGGCTTCCAGGGTATAGTCCCAGTATTCCGCCAATGTCTCGCCTTTGTAGGCATACACCGGAATACCGGCTTTGGCAATCGCCGCAGCCGCATGGTCCTGGGTTGAAAAGATATTGCAGGAAGCCCAACGCACCTGTGCACCCAAAGCCACCAGCGTTTCAATCAACACAGCCGTCTGAATGGTCATGTGCAGAGAACCGGTAATACGTGCCCCTCTCAGCGGCTTCTTCTTGGCATATTTCTCCCGAATGGCCATGAGACCGACCATCTCTTTTTCGGCAATGCTGATTTCCTTGCGTCCCCAACCCGCCAGGGACAAGTCGCGAATGATATAATTTTTATGTTTGTTCATCCATGTTCTCCATTCAATAGGTCACTTCGACAAGTTCAGCGACTCAGTAAGGTAAATTCTGCGGGCACGGAGCTTGTCGAAGTACCCGGTTTCCGTTTCTTATGACAGTTTTTTTAGTTCGCGCTTGATGGCATCGGCCTTATCGGTCTTTTCCCACGTAAAGTTGGCTCCCGAGCGACCGAAATGGCCGTATGCGGCGGTTTCCTGATAATTAACCTTCCGCAGCTTGAGCGTATCAATGATGGCAGCCGGTTTCAGCGAAAAAACCTTGCGTACAATTTTCACCAGATCCGTCGAGTCATAGGCGCTGGTTCCAAATGTATTGATGAGCACCGAAACCGGTTCGGCCACACCGATGGCATAGGCCAACTGGACTTCACATTTTCCGGCCGCTTTGGCGGCCACCAGGTTTTTGGCAATATAGCGGGCCATATACGCTGCACTGCGATCTACCTTTGAAGGATCTTTCCCGGAAAAAGCACCGCCGCCGTGGCGACCCATGCCACCGTAGGTATCCACGATGATCTTGCGTCCGGTCACACCGGAATCGCCGTGCGGCCCGCCGATGACAAAGCGTCCGGTCGGATTGATGAAATATTTCGTCTTATTATCCACCCATTTGCCGCATAACGGTTTGATGAGTTTTTCAATCATGTCTTTTTGAATGGTCTTGTAAGAGACCTCCGGCGCATGCTGGGTAGAGATAACCACCGTGTCAATCCGCTTGGGGCGATCGTTTTCGTATTCCACGGTCACCTGCGACTTGGCATCTGGCCGCAGATATTTCAGCTTACCGCTCTTGCGCATCCTGGCCAATTCATAGACCAGTTTATTGGCCAAGGAAATCGGAAGCGGCATCAGCTCGGGTGTTTCATCGCAGGCAAAGCCGAACATCATGCCCTGATCTCCGGCACCCTGCTCCTTGAACAGCCCCTGGCCCGCCGTAACACCTTGGGAGATGTCGGGAGATTGTTTTCCAAGCGCAACAAGGACGGCGCAAGATTTGGCTTCAAAACCCAGAGCAGGGTCCGTATAACCAATCTTGGCAATAGTATCACGAACAATATCGGTAATATTGACATTTGCACGGGTCGTCACTTCGCCGGCCACCACGCAAAGACCTGTTGAAACCAGCGTTTCGCATGCCACACGCGAATAGGGATCCTGACGGAGCATGGCATCCAGCACACCGTCGGAAATCTGATCAGCCACCTTGTCCGGATGGCCTTCGGAAACGGATTCGGAAGTAAAAAGTACTTTTTCCATCGTGCAACCTCTTTATTTTAAAGTTTATGTAAGCACTTGCGAAAGTAAAAGATAGCAAAGTCGGAAAAGCCGTTGCAACCCGAAATTAACAAAGTTTAATAAAAAAGGGGGCTATACCTTTACCGGTACCCGCTTATTCGCACTTTCATACAAGGCATCCAGGATTTTCATGACCAGCAAGCCCTCTTCTCCGGTTGCAATGTGAAGCGTGTCGGTTAAAATCGCTTCGGCAAAATGGTGGAACGATGAAAGCGGTTGCGTCCCATTTTCATGGAGGCGCAGATCAAACTCGGAACCCTGATTTTCAAAATAAAGTTCTGCTTCAAACTCATACGCTCCGTTGATATTTCGCTGAACCAATCCCCCCTTGGTCCCTAACAGACGGGTTTCCATGAGCTCCGACTCCTTGATATGGGCGGCCCATGACGCTTCCAATACAAGAGACGCACCATTTTTAAAACGGATGAATCCGGCGGCCAAATCCTCCACCGTATATTCTT
>MGVN01000023.1:0-9117 GCA_001800515.1 Elusimicrobia bacterium RIFOXYB2_FULL_49_7
CTATCTTGAACTCGTTCACATCCGTAAATTCGCCCTTTTTCAGGGGAATCACCGTGGTTACCGGTGACAAGGCACTGCCGACCCCGGCCGTCTCTTTTAAGGTTAATGGAACTTCCAGAGGAAAAACAAGCGAAACCATTGCACAAAGAACAAGAAATGAAGCAACACAACCCATCGAACACCTCCTTATTTCTTATTTCAATTGCAACTGCCGAATTCAATTGACAAGAATTAATTTTCGTATAACACTCGAGCGCCCTATTGTTAATTTTGCCAGATAAATTCCAGGAGACATTTTATTAGGATTCCATGCCACGTCATATTTTCCGGCAGCTTGTTTTCCACTGGCCAGCGTCTTAACAAGATGACCGCTCGGAGAAAAGATTCTTAAAGAGATATCCTCCGGCTGGGATAGGGAATAACTGAGGGTCGTGAAACGGGCAAAAGGATTGGGTTGGTTATGCAAGGACAATACCGCCGTATTTGCTTTCTTATTCTTTTTAATCGCCGTTGTCCCGACAATGAAATCCAATGGAATATCACAGAATAGAATATGGCCCGCACCATCCAGCCAGGCAAAAGGAATTTTGTCATTTGTCGGACAGACAAACGGCGCGGACAGGCTGCCGTTGTTTTTTCCATCCGCAATAACGGTCTTGGGCTCTGTCATCCAGACACCGGTTGTCCTATCATAACCTAAACAGTAAATATTCTTTCCCGTATCATTGGGCGCTGTTTCCGACCAAAAGTTAAGAAGATAGTCCCCGCAAATAGTATTGACCAGCGAACCCAGTTTATAGGAGCGACCGGATACAATGGTTTTTTGTGTCCAAGTTGTTCCATCCCACAAAAGCGCAGCTAATTTTCCCAGGCTGTTTGAACTTCTTGAAAGGATATAAACATAGTTTTCATCCACATTGGTACGGAAGCATTGAGAACCTGAATTATCCGGAAAAAAAGCATCGTTTAAAATGCTGCTGGGGGTTCCCCAGGCATTTCCATCATAGTAATTCCATCTGAATTTATATCCTGATTCCGACCACAGAGCAAACACACCATCTTTGTATTTCAGAACTTGCGGCGCATGCTGCATGCTCCATACGCCCGGCGAGTCGCCTGCCCCTACTTTGAATGTGCCGCCAAGACTGATAAAATCTTTTCCGCCGTTATAAGAGATGAGCACATGGGGTTCAACGCTTTCGGCAGCGGTCCATTGATAGCCCATCAGGATGGTATCTTCGGAAACCGGGAAAAGGCTGAATCCGGTGTAGCTGCAAAACCAGTTATTGGGATCCGCCACTTCGTAATCCAAAGGCAAGTCCGTGACCAACCCATCTTTATAAGTCACTTTCTTAAAATAGCGCGGGACCAATGCGCCGAGACAACCATTGCATCCTTGCACATAAACTTGAAACAGGTTACCTTTTAAATCACCATAAGCACCATGATGATTTTGAACGCTTCCACCCGAAGGGTGTGCCTTACGGTAGGCCAAAGAGGTTGCGGTCCAACTGATTCCATCATTTGAAGTATAAATTATCTTATTTCCGGTAAGAATCATAAAGGCGCCATCCTCATTTATTCCGATATTTCTGGAATACTCATGTGCAATGGGCGGATAGCTCCAAGTGCCGGTTGTAACGATAACAGGCGAGATATCGTTCTGAGAGAATCCTTGCTGCAACAGGATAAAAAAAATGCATGCAAATATCTTAATACTGTTCTTTTTCATCTTTCCTCCTTTTTTTCTGACTATATATGCAACTTCTACGCCTAAAATAGAAGAGAGAACAAAAACATTCTATCTATCTGTAAAACAAGTAAATATAAATAATGTAAGCAAGCGGCTATGATCAAAACTTCTTTGCGAATGATACCGGATGAGACAATTTGATACCAGATAAGACTTTTGCTATTTTATGAAATAAGCGGAAGGCAGCACTTCTTAAACTTCTGCCCGCTACCACAGGGACAAGGCGCATTGCGTCCGACATCAATGGTTTTTTTCTTATACGTCTCCCCTCGCACCGTACCATCCGTCCGAAAATAGTTAAGATACTCCTTTTCCAGAATCCGCACATCCCCTACCCATTCCCGAGCTGCCGGAAAACGACCACTGTCCGACAAAAATCCGAAGAAATCAGCCAGGAGAAGAGGAATTCTTTGCCGTACTGATAACGGAAGCTCCAATGATGCCATGCTCCGTAGAGATGCTTTGAAAACAGCAAAAGAGGGCGCAGGTCCGATCTCTTTCAGGAAATGGGCCAACAGGGATTCCGCGGATTCTTTAAGAGAGGGTTCCAGAAAAAGAAAGCGGTCAGAAGTACTATAATCAGAAATAAAGTCCCGGAGGTCGGTCATATTTTCCCTTCAGGAACGGTTAGAACTCCGCACCCAGGGAGAAATAATCCTCGCTGAGATGATGCTCACCCAAGCGATAGGCATGATCCCATTTCAAAACAAGCGCTCCAAAAAGGTTCATGCGCAGGCCAAAACCAAGGCCGCTTTTTATGTCATGAAACGTAAAACTTCCCTTATCCGCCACCACCGCACGAAAATCAGCGGGATCATCCCATGCACCCCCGATGTCCCAAAAAAGCGCACCCATCATATAGGGAATCGTAAAGGTGAACGGAAAAAAGAAAGTGATGTTATTGACCACCGGAAAGCGGAATTCCATGTTCGACAGAAGGAAATGGTTGCTGCCTTCCGGATTGGCGGCGCCCAGCGAATAACCGCGCAGAGGCATGATGAGCGAGGAGAAATAATTGGATTCGATGGAATTATCCATCAGATAGGGGGCAAAGAAGTAACGCAGATTCCCCGGTGTACCGCCCAGATAGAAACGCATGGGATTTCGGCCGCCCTGAATATCCGTACTACCGCCGCCGGTCAGCCGAAGGGCCAGCGAATACCACTTGCGATAATGAAAATAGCGACGCAGATCCGCATACCCATATCCGTAGCCATATTCCGATGAGGCGCTCTTGGGCACCACGCCTCCGCCCACGCGCAATCGCTGACCGTTTACCGGCCCGACCGCACCCCACAATGTGTTGTCAAAGACCGCGGCACCGTCGATATTATAATGGGTCATGGTCTTTTCCGGAAAACGCCCCAGGCTCTCATAGTCTTTTTGCGCCGCACTTTCCCTCACATACCGTTGCACGGATCGGTTAATCCAAGTGACGCCCACATCGCTTTCCAGTCTGAAAAACTTGGAAAAAGGATAACTCACATCCAGGGCGGCATTCTGCACGGCGTCATAATAAATATCATACCGAAGCAAGGGCACCGGCTCATCACCGAATATATTGACATAACGATATAACGACACCCCCACATCCGCCTGATAGGGCAGATAATAGTAAGCCGCATACCCGCTCAACCCGTCCAACGTATTTTCAATGCTGGTCCCCGACAGATTGAGCATGAGTTGGAGATGGTGATTGCCCAACACGTCGCTCAAGGCAATGGCGGTTTGCCCCATTATCGCGCTCTGGCTCGGAGAAAAACCGGCGCCAATCATGGCGGAGACCGCATCCACGCTGAAGCGGGGCTCGTACGGCGCTTCCCGATACGCGCCGTTCGGGTTTTTATAGGCAACACTATCCTGGAGAAAAGCCGAGGTATCCACCCGCGCCTTTTCCGGGCGCCGCCGGGGGCGGGAAACGAAAGGATCGTCATTGTAAAAGGAATTCATGGGATCGCGCAGGGTCATCCGATCCGGTTCTTCCTCGTCCTGCGCCGTGGTGTCGGTCCGTACGGTGTCCGCTGTCGTCAACGTATCCGCAACACGGCCGGAATCGTTCTTCAAGGAATCCGCACGGCCTCCGCTCTTCTTTACGGTATCCGCCGGATCGGGCAGCACCGCGTACTTTTCCCAAAAAGATCGGCCGGAATCCTGAAGAGAGAGTGCATACGCCGTGAGCGGTAATGCGGTATCCCGCGCCTTTTTCTGCGGCTCTTCCATCCGGTAAATATCCCAGCCGCCGTTTTCAAAAACGGTAAAAGCAATGAAGCGGCCGTCTTGCGGCAGGCTGGGCGTGAAGCACCCTGTAAAAAGATTGGTCACAGGATGAGGGAGCAGACTATCCAACGCCATCCCATACAGATTGCTCACCCCGGAACGGTTGGAAATAAAATACAGCGACTTATTATCCGTGGAAAAACAGGCCATTCGGTCATCAAAGGGATCGTGCGTCAACCGCGTAAGTTCCGTACCGTCCGGACGAATCAAGAAAAGATCGAAATTATTGCACCCCTTCTCCGCGGTATCCCCCACTTCGGATTCAAAAACAATCCATTTCCCGTCCCAGGAAAAACGGGGCCGGGAATCAAAAGCCGGATCAGCGGTAAGCCGGTTCAGCCTGCCGTTTTGCAGATCAAAAATAAAGATATCGGAAACGGCATCCCGCATGCCCGCAAAGACCACTTTTTTGTTATCCGGCGAAAATTGCGGGGACTCGATGGCATCCATAGCGCAAGGCAGACTCTTTTTCATCTTTCCACTCTTCACCTCCATGATACGGAGAAGATCCTGCCCATCGGCCTTGGAGACAAAGATGATATTCTTGGAGTCAGAGGACCAACCGATACCGCTGCTGAAGGTATGAAAGGACTCGAATTGTCCGGAAGAACCCGCTTCCGCCAGTTTTTTCAGAATACGGCCGGAGCGGCTGTCCATCAGGTAGATGGCGTCGAAATCCCCTCGGTCGCTGAAATAGGCGATGGTATTGCCGTCCGGCGACACGGCGGGTTGCATGTTCATGTGCGCCAGCGGATCCTCATCCAGCCGCGGGGCGAAATAACCGGCAGGACGGTGCAGCGTAAGCCGTTTTGCAACCTCTCCGGCCGTTTCACGACGGCCCAACTCGGGCCAATACTTTTTCTTGCAATCCAGAAGGAATCGTGCACCCGCATTCTTAAGGTCCGCATGAGTGGCACGCAAGAAGGCTTTTTCCACATCCTTGTAGACCGTCAGATATTTGATGAAATCCCCCACGCTCTGCGGCCCGTATTGGACGGCCAGAAAATTATAAAAGGCCATGCCCGCCTTGTACGCAAGATAGAGGGAGCCGAACTCTTCACGCGGCTCGCTGATATAACCTGAAATGACCGCATCCATGAGGAACATATCACTTTCCAGATTCCAACCCGCAGACTCATATTCCGCCAACCCTTCGGCAGCCCACAGCGGAATATGGAAACTAGCCCGCGCCCGCAATGCATTGAGCACGCCTTCGAACATCAGGTCGAACATCACACCATGAACCAGTTCATGGTGGAGTACATGGCGAAAATCCTTGAAGGATCCGCTGAAAGGTACCACAATCCGCGACTTCACCAACTCGGTAAAACCACCGGTCCCCTCTCCGATATCGTCCAGGATCACATTGGTCTGTTCGAAATCGGAATGGGATTTATAAATGATGACCGGAATACGCTTTTTGATATTATAATGAATATCTTTGGATATCAAACGCAGGGAGCGCTCCAATTCATCGGCAGCGAAAGAGGCGATACGCCTCGATTTTTCCGTGAAATAGATGTCAAAATGGGCGGAGCGGATATAGGACCACTCCTTTTTTCCATATTGGACCTTATTCCCGCCGAACTGGGCGGATGCAAAAGTCGACAACAGAAGCAACATGAATAGGGTATGTTTGACCATTTGGATATATTAAAATTACAAATTTGCCGACCGACAAAGCAGGAAAATTCTTGAATTTACCCAATCAACAAGGTAGTTTTTACCTACCCATGGGCGAAAAAAAGAAGCCGCTCACCGAACAGGAATTCATGACCATCGTCCAAAGCGGCGATGAAAATCATATCCTGGAACTGCTGCGGAAAACCGACGAACAAGGCAACCTGGCCCTGCTTAAGCCCCTCCTGGCCCTATTAAAGCATCCCAATAAAAACATCGCCCGCCAAGCGCTGTCCAGCGGAGCCAACCTCATTCGCACCCAACTGGTCTCTTCCTGGCAGGGATTGGATAAGAATCTTAAAGAGAGTCTGGCCACTCTGCTGAAGCGACTCGACCCCACCATTGTGGAGCAAATCACCCAGGATTTGTACTCGGACAATGAAGAAAAACGGCTCCGTTCCCTCCAGGTCCTGGGGCTGCTCGGACAGGACGATAAAATCAAGCAGGCCGTCGCCAAAATGTTCACCAATCCGGACGAACGAATGCGCGCCACAGCCATCAGTCTTCTTAAGAACATGGCGCTCGATAAGGACCTGACTCTGATTTACCGTGTACTACACGATCCGGATCCGCGGGTCCGCGCCAATTGCGTGGAAACGCTCGAAGCCGTAGGCAATGCCGGTGTGGTAGGCACCCTCCTGCCCATGCGGACCGATAAAAACAACCGTGTACGGGGTAATGTCATTAAGGCGCTTTTCAACCTGGGCCACCGCAACATTCTAAGCGATTTAAAGACCATGCTCGAAGACGATGGCCATCTCATGCGGGCTACTGCAGGCTGGGTGCTGGGTGAAGTGGGAAAGGCCGGGGATGAGATCTTCGTGCAACTCATCGGCGAATACGGACTGGACCGGAACCTACTCACCCGTCTTAACATGATTAAAGCATGTCTGAAAATTAATGATCCGCTCTGCCAAGCCTTCTGCAAATACCTCTTTGACGCCGCAGAAGTCACCCAAGCCGGGATTGAGCTCGAACGGATGCGCAAATTTCGCGGCCAATAGCGCCACACCGGATAAGGTCCCCTTAAGTTTCTCTTTAATTTTACCGATAAATCTTAAAAAGGGTGTGCCAAGGACGGCGTTTGACTCCAAGGAAGGAGTACCTCCCTTTTCAGGAATCCCCCAAAAACCTTCCGATTCCCATTCCACTTTTTATATTTTCCCCCTATGCCAAAAATCCTGATTGTGGACGATGAGCCCGCTATCCGCTTTCTTCTGCAGGACATTCTTTCCGAATTGACCTACGAAACCCTGACTGCGGAGAATGGGGTGGAGGCACTGGCGGTTCTCGGTAAGGATCCCGGGGTGGATATGATTATTTCAGATATCAATATGCCTAAAATGATGGGATTTGAGTTGCTGGCCAAGGTGGAGACACTCTACCCTCACATCAAACGGGTGCTGATAACCGCGTATAATGTGGAAGACTATCTTGCGCTTTCCGTTCAACACGGCATTTCCAACATCCTCACCAAGACCACCCCGTTCAACTTTGATGAAGTGACATCGGTTATCCAAAATCTGCTTTCCGAAAACGTCTTTGGTATCGATCATTTTCTTCGCCCAAACACACCCACGCACTCCATTGCCATCACCGACCCCTCGAAAATCCATGACTACACCCTGCAGATGTTGGAATCACTCCGGCCGCCGGGCAACAGCCACAACCTGGAAATGGTCGTGGTGGAACTGCTGAATAATGCCATTTTTTACGGTATCAAAGACATGGATCCGGAAAAAAAAGAGGACTGGAATGACCAGTTTATCCTAAACGAAGGAGAGGTCAACCTCTCCTGGGGAAAGGATGAAGAAAAAATCATTTTTTCGGTGAGCGATTCAGGCGGAAAACTGACCAAAAAGAAGGTACTACACTGGCTTTCACGCCAAATTGACAAGGACGACACCGGCATGCCGGTCGGTCTCCTTGATTTTCACGGCCGGGGGTTTTTTATTTCCCGGGAATATGTGGATCGTCTGATTATTAATATTAAAAAAAATATCCGTACCGAAATCATCTGCCTGCAATACGTGAAAGGTTCCTATCAGGGCCACAAACCCCTGTTAATCAATGAAATCTGATATGCCTTTTCGCCTCATTACCGCCACGGCCCTCTTTGACGGCCACGACGTATCGATAAACCTGTTTCGAAACCTATTGGTGCGGAAAGGAGTGGAGGTCATTCATCTGGGACACAGCCGTTCCGTAGAGGAAATCGTCTCAGCCGCGGTCCAGGAGGACGTGGACGCCATTCTCGTCAGCTCCTACCAGGGCGGTCATAACGAATTCTTCCGTTATACGGTTGATTCCTTAAAGGCAAACGGATGCGATCACATCCTTGTTTTCGGCGGCGGCGGCGGCGTCATTTTGCCCGAAGAAATCAGAAACCTTGAAGCATACGGAGTCTGTCGCCTCTACCACTCGGACGATGGTCAAAGATTGGGACTCAACGGCATTGCCGAGGATATCCTCAACCGTCTTCAAAAGAAAAGAGATAAGACGGAAAAAAAACATGCCCCGGAACCGACCCTTCCGGTCCTTTCTTTCGACAAGCCGGTCAACCTGGGCCGAGTCCTTTCGCAACTGGAAAACGAAGGTCTTGCGGAAAATGCGACACCCGACCAGAAGCATCCTGCTGCATTAGTCATCGGCATCACCGGCACCGGCGGCAGCGGAAAAAGTTCGCTGACCGATGAACTGGTCAATCGCTTTTTAAAGGTATCGCCGGATATTCGTATCGCAATCTTATCCGCAGACCCGACTAAAAGCACCAGTAACGGCGCCCTGCTCGGAGACCGCATCCGGATGAACGCCATTTACCATCCCCGCGTTTTCATGCGCAGCTTTGCCACACGCCAAAGCAACAGCGAATTGCCTGCGGTCATGGACCAAGCGGTTAAACTGCTTTCCGCAGCCGGTGCGCAAGTCATTTTTCTGGAAACCAGCGGCATCGGCCAGGGAGATCATGCGGTCACCCGTATTGCCGACACCTCGATTTATGTCATGACCACGGAATACGGCTCCCCTTCCCAGCTGGAAAAGATAAATATGTTGGACCTGGCGGATTTCATCGTCATCAACAAATGCATGAAACCGGGCTCCGAAGACGCACTACGCGACGTGATCCTGAACTACTGTAAAGCCCGTCATCTTCCCCTGTCGCGAGGTGATGCCAAGGCATTGCTTCAAGCTCCGGTTCCGGTTTATGCCACAGAATCCAACCGTTTCAATGATTCGGGCGTTAACCGGCTCTTTCTGGACCTTCTGAAGAAATGGCCTGAAACACCGCCCTTTACGGTAACAGCCCATGACCTTCAACAACTCCCGACTGCGGGCCACCGCGATTTTTCCATCGGACTGCGTCACAACCCTCATTATCTCTCCGATGTGGCGGATCGGGTTGATCT
>MGVN01000023.1:9190-25384 GCA_001800515.1 Elusimicrobia bacterium RIFOXYB2_FULL_49_7
CTCCAGGGTATCCGGCTCACCCTCGACCCTGCGCAGGAAAGTAAGCTTCGGCAAGAAACTCTAACAGACCTGCAGCATGAAGCGAATCGGCTGAATCGGTCATTGGATCCGGCCACCCGTCGCTTTCTGGAGGAATGGCCGGCACAAAAGGCCGCTTATGCTGCCCATGAAATGGACTATGAGGCAGGTGGTATGAAACGTCGCATCTCAACCCACACGGAATCCCTCTCCGGTACACCGGTACCCAAAGTGGCCCTACCCGCCCTTTCCGGCTGGGGTGATTTGGTCCGCTTCCATTACCTTGAAAACCTGCCGGGCCATTTTCCCTTTACCGCCGGGGTCTTTCCCTTCAAGCGGACTCTGGAGGAACCCAAACGGCAGTTTGCAGGCGAAGGATCCCCTGAAAAAACAAACGCACGGCTCCATTATCTTTGCCGCCATGAGACGGCTAAACGGTTGTCCATTGCCTTTGATCCCCTGACGCTTTATGGCGAAGCGCCATCGCACCGTCCCGACATCTACGGAAAAATCGGCGAAAGCGGGGTAAGCGTTTCCTCCCTGGAAGACATGAAAAAACTCTTCCTGGGCTTTGATTTGGCGGATCCTTCCACCTCGGTTTCCATGACCATTAACGGACCGGCACCCGTGATCCTGGCCATGTATTTCATGACCGCGCTCCATCAGGCCGAGGAAAAAGCGGGACATTGCTTTTCCCCGGAAGAGCGTATTCAACTTTTCCGCAGCCTGCGCGGCACGGTTCAGGCAGACATCCTCAAAGAAGACCAGGGCCAGAATTCCTGTATCTTCTCCATTGATTTCGCCCTGCGGATGATGGGGGATGTGCAACTCTATTTTGCCAAGCATCGCATCCGGAAATACTATACGGTGAGCATCAGCGGCTATCACATTGCGGAAGCGGGCGCCAATCCCATCACCCAACTTGCTTTTACCCTGGCCAATGGCTTCCATTACATCGAACACTTCCTCTCGCTCGGTTTATCCGTGGACGATTTCGCGGGCAACCTCTCTTTCTTCTTCAGCAACGGCATGGAACCGGAGTATTCCGTGATTGGGCGGGTGGCAAGACGAATCTGGGCGGTGGCCCTGCGCAACAAGTACAAAGCAAACGAGAAATCCCAGCAACTCAAGTACCATATCCAGACCGCGGGCCGTACTCTCCATGCGCAGGAGATTCAATTCAACGACATCCGGACCACCCTGCAAGCCCTTTTCGCCTTCTATGACAACTGCAACTCACTGCATACCAATTCCTGCGATGAGGCCATCACCACCCCTACCGAGGAATCGGTGCGAAGGGCCATTGCCATCCAATTGATTCTCTCCCGCGAATTCGGCATGCTTCGCAATGAAAACCCGAATCAGGGTTCTTATATCATTGATTCCCTCACAGACCTGGTGGAAAAGGCGGTGTTGCAGGAGTTTCGCCGCATCTCCTCCCGCGGCGGGGTACTGGGTGCCATGGAAAAGCAGTACCAGCGCAGCCGCATTCAGGAAGAGTCTCTGTATTATGAAGAATTAAAGAGCAGCGGACGCTATCCCATCATCGGGATCAACACCTTTGCCTTGGAACATGCCCGGCCCGACAACAGGCACCTGGAGGTGCGTCGGGCCGACCAGAACGAGAAGGAGCGCCAAATCGCCTGTTTACAAGCCTTTGAAACGCGCCATGCAGACCGAGCGGACAAAGCGCTTTCGGATCTTAAAGAGGCCATTCTGTGCGGTCGGAACATTTTCGAGGAATTGCTCAACACCGTTCAATGGGTGTCCATCGGAAAAATCACCCGGCTGCTGTATGAAGCGGGCGGTCAGTATCGCCGCAATCTGTAAAGTTCTTTTCTGTTCCTCGAGTCACACTGCAATAAACAAACCGATTGCCTTTGATTATTTAATCCGAACATCACGGAAGATGATATCAAATCAGCGCTTTCCTAATGCTATTTTTTCTCGACGAGAATTTCCCTAAAATCGCTCTTCCTTTTCTTGAAAAGACAGGCCATACCGTTCTTGACGTCAGAGGAACACTTCATGAAGGTGTGGAACCGGATGCGCAGGAAAAGCTTTAAAATCAGATCTGAAACTATCCTTTGATATCCAGCGCCTTGTATTCCCGCAGGGATTCCTCCCCGGAGAAATAATAGCTCTTTTCACCCAGGCCGAAAGGGATGTCGGTTTTCACACCCATGGCCGCCAATTCCTGCCGATGACTGTCCGCAAGTCCCTGATTCTGACTTAAAACGGTATTAAACTCCTCAAGGCCGACTTTCCCAAGTCCCAGCATCACCAGCGAACGAATGCTCTTGCGGCGGGCCATGGAGGCCTCCCCCTCCCCTGGAACATCCACCTTCACCTGCGCTTTCTCATTGATGGTCACGGTGACCGGCCCACCCGCCTCCCTATCGCCATATTGAAAGGTATGACCGCTCTGAAAAGGCACGGTATTGGGTTTCGGCTTTTCCGGAAGAACCGCTTCAGGAGCTTCCGCTTCCAACAGGATATCAGTTCGGTTTCCCTCTTGGCCTGTCCCCTCCTCTTCAGGAGGTCGCTTTTTCATTTTATCAAATAAATTTGCCCGCTGATACGCGTCATAGACCTGCGTCTGTTGTAATGAGATGGAGGATAGGCTCATAACTGATCAAGAAATTGCAATTCCCACGCCAATCCCTTTGACTGATAACCGGAACCCTTGCAACAAAACAGGTTAACCGAATTGATTTAACAAATCACTTATTTATTAACTTGAAGTAAGCGGAAAAATCTTCCATTGTATGCTGACGTTGAAATATATTTCTCTCTATGAATCCTTGCCCGGTCTTTAAGATATTGTGCATCAATCCCGGCTCCACCTCAACGAAATACGCCTATTTTGAAAATACCACCTGCCTTTCTTCTGAAGACATAAACCATTCTCATGAATCCTTGCTGTCATTCAACCGCATTGCCGATCAATTCGCCATGCGCAAAAAGGCCATTCTGGATGACATTCAAAAAAAAGGATGTTGCCGATTGGATCAGCTTGATGCGGTGGTGGGTCGGGGCGGTCTTCTAAAACCCATTGCCGCAGGCACCTACCGGGTGGAAGAAAAACTCCTGACGGACCTCCGAAGCGGGACGCTGGAAGACCATGCCTCAAACCTGGGCGGACTCATTGCCGCCGATATCGCCGCACCTTTCGGATTGCCCGCTTTTATCGTTGACCCTCCTGTTGTCAATGAAGCAGACGACATCTCCCTCATTACCGGGGTCAAAGAAATCCGGCGGCGGGTCATCTCCCATGCGCTATCCCAGCGGTCTGCGGCCAAACGATACGCCGAGGAAGTCGGCAAACCCTATGAAACATTGAATTTGATCGTAGCCCACCTCGGCGGCGGCATCAGCATAGGCGCACACCGTCAAGGCCGCTATGCGGATGTCAACAACGCCTTGGACGGTGAAGGTCCCATGAGCCCGGAACGCAGCGGCACGTTGCCCGCAGGCCAGCTCATTGATCTCTGCTTTTCCGGAAAATACACGCATCAGGAATTGAAGCGGCTCAACCGGGGAAAAGGGGGGCTTTTATCGCTTCTCGGAACCTCTGATTTCCGGGAGGTCGAAAAGCGGGTCTTAGACGGTGATCCGGAGGCCATCCGAATCACTGAAGCCATGGCCTATCAGATTGCCAAATCCATCAGCGCCCTCTTGCCCGCTTTCCACGGCCAACCCGCAGACCGGATCATCATCACAGGCGGCTTGTCCCGAAGCCCGATACTCATGAACCCGATACGACGCTTCCTGGCCGCGTTCCCGTCCGGCATGACCCTCTATCCGGATACGAGCGAGATGCAAGCACTGGCAAGTGCGGCCTGGCGCGTCCTAAGCGGTCATGACAAAGCCAAAAAATATGCTTAAACCCATCAGCCTCCTGTTTTTTCTTTCGGCTGCCCTGGGTCTGACCGGTTGTTCAAAGCACGATGTGTTGACCGAAGAAGGGGTAGCCGACTATTTTGCCTTGTCCGAGCCGGGTCAAACGGACGAGAGTGCCTGTCAAAAGGCTTTTTCCGCCATCAAAGCTTCGGTTAAACGCGTCTCCCCGACACTTCTGGAAACGCTCTATCTGTACACCGGACGCAGCCATTACTCCCCGCAGGAAGTGCGCGGTCTGATACGTCTATCCCTGTTATGGAAAGCACGCAACCTCCCTGCAGACCAAAGCATGGTCGCTCTTTTGTCTCCTGCACTGGAGGAATTTCTGGCCATCGACAGCACCTTGCTCTCACCTCTGCAAAACAGTACCTCCATCAACCGGTCGGAGGCCCTGACCGTGATCAATGCGGGTGTGGTACGGTTGGCCCTATCCCAAGCCATTGCCTTGCGGGCCACTCAAGAAAAGGCGGCTCAAGACTTCCTGGTCGATTTCCGGATGGCGCTTCTCGGATTGCCGGAAGAGAAATGCGAAGTGGTCAATCTGACGCCGCTCCTCTGGGAGGAGAGCAATAAAAATGTCAATGATGTGGATGCGGAGAAAATCCGGTCCCTGTTGCACGGCGGTTATCCCACCCTTTTTCCATAAGGCAAGGCGCTAACCCGATATCGCCGGCTTACATCTTCAATCGGGCTCGGGCCAACCCCGCTTCATCGGACGAAGGGTATTTTTCTATCAAATCGGTCCAGGCCTTCTTCATATTCTTCTCATCATCCAGTTTTTCATAGCAGAGGCCTGCTTTGTAGGCCGCCGAAGGGGCGCAATTGTCCGTCGGATACTCTTCGACAATCTTGCGGTACTCAATGACGGCTTCCGCATATTTCTTCTGCACATAGTGGGTCTCACCGATCCAATAGAGACAGTCATCAACCAGTTCATCCTGCGGAAATTTGGTGATGATTTCCTCAAACTCCTGTTTGGCCCGCACATAGTCCCGTGCATTGAAATCCTGGCGGGCAATCTTGAAAAGTTTTTGCACGTCCATTTTGTCGGACACCAGCAGCGAATCGGATCGGGAGGCGGAATCCCCGGCCGCCCCTTTCAGAATATATCTCCGTTCAGAAAGTTTTTCCGTGGTTTTGCTCAGATTCTTCAAATCATACTGATTCTGTTCAAGCTGACCGCTCACCCGACTGACGGAATTCTTCAGGTCAGCAAAAAAAACGGACATGTCCGCCTTCAGCAGTTTGATTTGTCGATCCTGTTCCTGTACGCCGTTATTGACTTGCGCGCGTAATTTCTGCACTTCACCCTTTAATTCCTCTACATCCGTTTTCTGCCGCTCCCACGCATCACGTTGTACAATGGCAACGGAACCGCAGCCGGTGAGCAGAATCAGGGCACAAAGCCCGGTCAGAATACTTGTCGTTGTCTTCATGGTTTTACCTCAAAATGAACCCGCCGGTTCTTGGCATAAGCCGCTTCATTTTCAGAACGGTCCAACGGCCGCTCCTCACCGAACGAAATGATTTCCAGCCGGACGGACTCGACCCCCAACCGACCCAAATAAAGCGCCGCGGCCGCCGCGCGCCGTTCCCCCAGCGCCAGATTATATTCCTGCGAGCCGCGTTCGTCACAATGTCCCTCTATCCGCAGCGTCACTCCTTTGTCCGTGTTCATCCGCCGCGCCATACGCACCAAGCGACTGAGTACGGTCGTGTCAATTTCAGAACGATTGTATTCAAAATAAATATCCTGAAACAGCGAATCTTCCGGCACTATTTCTTCACGCCAGCGAAGATCACGTCCGTTCCCCTCTTCCTCCGCGACTTTAATTTCATGCACTTCTCGTGCCGCTCCTTTAAGCTGTTGGCGACCGTCGAGCAGATCCCCTTTTTTCGTCCCTTTGAAGGCGGACACACATGCCGCCAACAGAAAACCGACGACCGTCACTGCGCAAACTCTTATCCATGACCGTTTATTCATAATAACCCGACCATTCCGGAGAAGAGAGATTACCGGTAAACGTAATACGCGTCTGGTCTGTACCATCCGCACCCATCAGATACAAATCGCTGCCGCCCGCCCGGGTACTGGAAAAAACAAGCAACCGTCCATCCGGACTGAAGCTCGGATGTTCGTTGGAGCCGTTTTCCTGCGTCAGTCGCTTTACATTGCTGCCCTCAAGATCCACTGTATAGATGTCAAAACGCGCTTTCTCCAGAGAAATATAGGTGATTTTATCGCCTTTCGGCGACCAGGTGGGCGCATCATTGTATTTTCCCTCAAAGGTAAGACGTCGTATATGGGTTCCCTCGTTATCCATGATATAAACCTGCGGATTACCGGTACGGTCCGAGGTGAACGTGATTTCATAACCGTTCGGAGAATAACAAGGAGAAGACTCAATGGCCCCACCCATGGTAATCCGCTTCATGGCCCCGCCATCCGCATCCATGGTGTAAATGTCACAGTCCCCGTTCATGGTAGAGGCAAAGGCGATACGATCATCCACACTACTCCAGGAAGGGGAGAAATTGAGCCGATTATTAGTGGTCAGCCTCACCGTTTTCCCC
Organism: Elusimicrobia bacterium RIFOXYB2_FULL_49_7; assembly: GCA_001800515.1. The sequence continues at coordinate 15,686 of MGVN01000023.1, forward strand.
GTATAAATACCGGTTTTATAGAGCGCAGGCGTCCCCTGCCGATAGGAGGTATAAACAACGGATTTGTTGTCCGGAGAAAAGCAGGGCGATAGATTGAGCTGATTGTTGCTGGTCAGTCGGGTCAGGTTGTATCCGTCGTAATCCATAATACAGATTTCCTTGGCTTTGCCGAACTGTGCCACACAAACGATGCGGGTACTGGCAATCCCCTTTTCTCCAAAAAGCCGAAAAACAGCCTCATCCGAAAAAAGATGGGATGCGCGCCTCACATCCTTTTCCCGCACACTGTACTGTTTTCCCGTAATCTGACTCAGGGTAAAGGCGTCGTGTACAAAACAGTCCAAGACCACCTTTTCGCCTTCCCGGCTCCACTTGCCGTCAATAAACACCGCAATGTTCTTGCGGTGCAATTCCGCGGTATCCAGAACGGAGAATTCGGTCACATTGAAACGCCCGGAAAAACGAAGATCCGTTGCCACTACAGTCCAGGGCGCTCCGGTCAGGGGCGGTCCGGATTCGGCTTGCTTGGGCTGAAAGGCAATGACCCCTATCTCCATTTTCTGAATACCCTCGGATTCCACTTCAATGAACAAATCCTCGCCTGCACCCAAAAGCAGGGAGCTAAAACAGATAAGCATCATGGCCACAAGCAATAAATAGCGCATCATTTCCTTGTCAGGACTAACCGGCATGCCACGGTCAACATGGGATCATCGCCGGGAATAGGGGGGATTTTCGCTTTTTCAACGGCCCGGAGTGCAAGTCCGTCGAGAATCGAGTTCCACGAGGACTCTGAAATGGTGACATTCTCCACATGGCCGTCTTTTTGAATATCAAATGTCACCAACACAATCAGTTTTTCTTCGGCACCTAAGAGCTCCTCCGGCACCTGCCGCCAGTTCCGGTTGATGGCATTGAATATCTGCGCTTCATAATAATTGAAAGGAAAACCGGGCTTAACAATATTGATTCCACTTTCCACTGCCGCTTCATTTTCAACCGCTTCTTCGTGCGGTTTTTCTTCGGACTGAATCTCCTCTTTGGGCGTTTCCTTCATTTTGTCCTGTTGGGTCGCCTTGCGCACAGAAAGCGCCTTGGCCTTCTTTTGTTCGGGTTTAACGGCTTTCTTCTTTTCCTTGGGCTGCTCCACCGGTTTGGACACAAAAGCCGGAAGTTTGACTTTGTATTGAGGCTTGGTATCCACCATCTCGAACATGTAAAGATTGCGCTTTACGGGCGGCTTGGGCTTAATGAATGCATGAACCAGAAACGCCAGAAGCACCGCCGCATGCACGGAAAGAGAGAGAGTTATCGCCCGTTTTAAAACCCGGCTGGAAGCGGGCAGGGAACCGTATTGAAAGGTTTGCATGATCTATAATTTCAGGGATTGAATGGCATCCCGGCTTTCCGCCGGATCCGTGAGAAAACCCAGTTTTTCGACCCCGGATTCCTTGAGTACGCCTATCACTTTCATGACAATGCCATACGGTACGGCTTTGTCCGCATTCACCACCACCGGTTTCTCGCCGGCCAGGGAATATAACTCCTTAAATTTCTCCTCGAAACGAGCGAGCGGGATTTTGTTCCGTTTTCCATCCTGTTCCACATAAATGGTCCGGTCCTTCATGACCGTGATGGCAATGGTATTTACGGTTTCGATACTGCTGGCAGTCAGTTTGGGAAGCTCGACTTTGACGCCCTGTGTCAAGAGCGGGGCCGTAATCATGAAAATAATCAGAAGCGCAAAAGTCACATCAATAAGGTTGGTCAGATTCATGTCCGCAATGAGGGGCCGACGCTGTCGCCTCATGAGGACGCTTCTTCCCGGTTCTTATAAAGCAGGGAGAACAGATTTATCTTGACAAGATTCAGCAAGTGGGAGGAGAAATTGTATCCTTCATCTTCGAACTGTCGGGCACGGTTGGTGAAGTAGTTATAGGAGATGACCGCCGGCAGGGCCACGGCAATACCCCAAATGGTGGTGATGAGCGCCTCGGCAATTCCCGGGGCCACGATATTCAGGCTGGCACTGCCCATTTTTCCAATGTCCGTAAAGGCATGAGTAATGCCCCACACTGTACCGAGGAGACCCAATAGCGGACAAGTGGAACCGGTGATAGCCAGAAAGACCAAGTAGCGGTCGGTTTTTTGCACCTCTTCGGAAACGGTCTTTTCCAGTTGATCCTTGACGATGGAAAACTGGCTTTCGATAAAAAAGCTCGATATTTTGTCCTGAGACTGGTGCATCAAACTTTTCAGGACACGGTTGAATTCCGACAGTCCGGCCCGGCAGACGTTTTCGAGCGTGCCGCACTTTTCGGGCATAGGCGATACGGTGACCGTGGCAAAATCAGAGGCTTGGTTGAATGTACTGAGAAACCGGGCGTTATGGGCCGCGGTCTGCCGAAAAGCCTTCAATTTAATGACGATGACAGCCAAAGACCCCACCGAAAAGAAGGAGATGACGCTCAAAATAAAAAGCGTCATCATATCGGCCTTGGCAATCATACCCAATAATGGAACGGATGAACTCATATTTAAAAAAAATATCTAATCAACAGAAGAAGTGTCAATGAATAGAAAATCGTTTGTCAGAAAGAATGCGTATATTATTTTTTAAATGAATCAACACAGGAGTGGTTATGATTGTTATTCGACAAGAACTCTGTCCCCAAAATCACCCCTGCCCGACCCTTCGGGTCTGCCCGGTAAGGGCCATTACGCAAAAAGGCTACGAAGCCCCGGTGGTGGACAATGAGAAATGTATCTGCTGTTGTAAATGCGTAAAACGGTGTTCGGTCTTTACACCCATCGGTTGCTGCAGCAAAGGAGAAGACCCGAGATTAAATTAAGCAGGCAACGTCTCTTCCGAAACCTTGTCGGCAAGCAGAATCAGGCGATTGCCATCCACCTCAAGCATCCCGCCGTGAACATCAAACGTCCGGGCTTTTCCATCCGTTAGATCAACCCGCAAAAATCCGTCTTTCAGCATACTGAAAAGGGGGGCATGCCCGGTCAGCACGGCAAACCCGCCCGTTTTCCCGAGCGCAACCAGTTGGCTTATCTTGTCTTTGAAAACCCGCTTTTCAGGGGTGATGATTTCCGCGTCAAACATACATCCTGCTTCCGTTAATGCTTAAACGTGGCGTGCCTTCTCAATGGCCTCTTCAATCGTGCCGACCATATAGAAAGCCTGTTCAGGCAGATTGTCATACTTGCCTTCTAAAATCTCCTTAAAGGAGCGGATAGTGTCCTTAAGGGGCACATAACGACCCGGAATATTGGTGAACTGTTCGGCCACAAAGAAAGGCTGACTGAGGAATTTCTGGACCTTTCGGGCCCGTTCCACGGTCCGCTTATCATCGTCCGACAATTCATCCATTCCCAGAATCGCAATGATATCCTGAAGTTCCTTATAGCGCTGTAACAGCTTTTGGACGCTTCGGGCAATCTCATAATGTTCGGCACCCACCACTTCCGGGGTCAGTGCGCGAGAGGTAGAAGCCAAAGGATCCACGGCCGGATAAATGCCGATTTCAACCAAGCTGCGCTCCAGGTTGGTGGTGGCATCCAGATGAGCAAAAGCCGTAGCCGGTGCAGGATCCGTATAGTCATCGGCCGGCACATAAATGGCTTGTACCGAGGTGATGGAACCCTTGTCTGTTGAAGTAATGCGTTCCTGGAGCTCGCCCATTTCCGTTCCCAGGGTAGGCTGATAACCGACCGCGCTTGGGATACGACCCAGAAGGGCGGATACTTCGGAGCCGGCCTGCGTGAAACGGAAAATATTATCGATGAATAGAAGCACATCCTGTCCGCCTTCATCACGGAAATACTCGGCCACCGTCAACGCGGTCAGCGCCACACGGGCACGAGCGCCTGGAGGTTCATTCATCTGTCCGTACACCAACGCGGCTTTATCAATAACACCCGACTCTTTCATTTCACCGAACAGGGCTGTTCCTTCACGGGTCCGCTCACCCACACCCCCGAAAACCGAATAACCTCCGTGCTCCTTGGCAATATTGTGAATAAGTTCCATGATAACAACCGTTTTGCCCACACCGGCACCGCCGAAAAGACCAATCTTGCCGCCCTTGACATAGGGCTCCAAAAGATCGATGACCTTGATGCCGGTCTCGAGAATCTCGGTTTTGATGTTCTGCTCTTTAAACGCAGGGGCCAGACGATGAATGGAAAAACGTTGACGAGTATGGATGGGTCCCTTTTCATCGACCGGTTCTCCGATGACGTTCATAATTCGGCCGAGCGTTTCAGGGCCCACGGGAACGGTAATGGGTTCACCGGTGTTCAATACGGGAAGTCCCCGGGTCAGGCCGTCCGTGGTATCCATGGAAATGGTACGCACACTCTTTTCACCCAGATGTTGTGCTACTTCCAAAACGAGATTCCACTCGTTCTTATTGATGAAGGGATTACTCACTTTAAGCGCGGTCTGAATTTCGGGCAGTCCGCCGTCCGGAAATTCCACATCAATGACCGCACCCGTGACCTGTGATATTCTTCCCATTTTTCGCTCGTTCATAGGGAGGCTCCTTGTTTGTTCAGAGTGATTCCGCGCCGGAAACGATTTCCACCAGTTCCCGGGTAATGGCCGCCTGCCGAGCCTTGTTGCGCTGCAGTGTCAGCTTGTCGACAAGTTCGCGGCAATTATTCGAGGCCGAATCCATGGCATTCATGCGCGCCGCCTGTTCGGCCACAATGGAATTCAACAGGCTTCTAAAAAGAGACAATTTGACGCCGCGCACAACCAAATCATTCAATATATCTTCCGGGGAAGGTTCAAAAAGAAAATCAAGTCGTTTCTTGTCTTTATCATACGTTTCCGGGGCCATGGGTAGAAGTCGGACGGTGACGGGGATCTGCCGGATAGCCGACTGGTACTCGTTGAAAATGATATGGACGCCGTCGTTGTCGCCTTTTAAAAACTGGCTCACCAAGGTCTCGGCGGCTTCAGCCATTCTTTCAAAACCGGGCTTATTGATGACCCCTTCGTAAAAGCGGCCGATATCGACCTTGCGCTTGCGGAAATGTTCGTAACCCCGTTTGCCGAAAAAGCTCATGGTCACCTTGACATTCTCCTCATTGCATTTTGCTAAAAAGGTATGAGCCGCCTTAATGACATTGTTATTAAAACCGCCGCACAATCCGCGATCCGAGGTAAAAAGGACCAAATGGACGTTTTTCCGTAAGGGCCGGCCTTCAAAAAGCGGATGGTCCAGACTGTAGCTTCCGGCGATCCGATACATGATCTCGCTGAATCCCTTGGCAAACGGCTCGGACTGTTCGTACAGGAACTGGGCCTTTCGCAGCTTGGTTGCTGCAATCATCTTCATTGCCTTGGTGATCTTCTGCGTATTTTTAAGCGAGAGGATCTTTTTATTGACTTCCTTGGTTCCAGCCATGGTAAAGTAAACCTGTCCTTATGCTTTGAAAACGGTCTTGAACTCGTCGAGAATCTTTTTCAATTCGGCCTTCAGATCATCGTCGAACTTTCCGCCGGCGGTCAGCTTGCCCACAAACCCTTTGTGATTGGCCTCGATATAAGCTATCATCTCGCTTTCGTATCGGGCCACATCCTTGACTTCATAAGCATCTAAATAACCGTTGGTACCTGCAAAGATGGAGAGAATCTGTCGGGTCACGGACATGGGATTATATTGACCCTGTTTCAGCAGTTCCATGAGCCGCTTGCCGCGATTTAACTGACGCTGAGTGGCAGGATCCAGATCCGAAGCGAACTGGGAAAAAGCCTCGAGTTCACGATACTGGGCCAAATCATAACGAAGCGGACCGGCCGCCTGTTTCATGGCTTTGATCTGGGCATCACCGCCCACGCGCGACACCGAAATACCGGCATTGATAGCAGGCCGTTGGCCGGCATTGAACAATTCATTCTCCAGGAAGATTTGTCCGTCGGTAATGGAAATCACATTCGTTGGGATATAAGCGGACACATCGCCTGCCTGGGTTTCAATGATGGGAAGCGCGGTGAGGCTGCCGCCGCCCTTTTCTTTGCTCATCTTGGCTGCACGTTCCAACAAACGGGAATGGAGATAAAAGACATCGCCCGGAAAAGCTTCGCGACCCGGGGGACGGCGAAGCAGGAGTGAAATCTGACGATAGGCCTGCGCTTGTTTGGTTAAGTCATCATAGATAATAAGCGCATGTTGACCGGAATCCCGGTAATACTCGGCCATGGTCACCCCGCAATAAGGGGAAATATACTGGAGTGAAGCCGGCATCGCGGCCGTGGCGCAAATGATGGTGGTATATTCCATGGCACCGGCGTCTTTAAGCTTTTCAACCACCTGGGCCACGGAAGACTGTTTCTGGCCGATAGCCACATAAAAACATTTGACGCCTGTACCGCGTTGGTTGATGATGGCGTCAATGGCAATGGCGGTCTTGCCGGTGCGACGGTCACCGATGATAAGTTCGCGCTGGCCTCTACCGATAGGAGTCATGGCGTCAATGGCCTTGATACCGGTCTGGAGAGGTTCACAGACGTTCTGGCGATCCACAATTCCCGGCGCTTTTAGCTCAATGGGGCGGTATTCGGCAGCTTTGATATCCGGGCCGCCATCAACAGGAATACCCAACGGATCAATGACACGACCTAACAACCCTTCCCCAACCGGAACCTGGGCGATTTTTCGGGTGCGTTTGACGATATCGCCTTCTTTGATATGTATGTCCTCACCCATGATGGTGACACCCACATTATCTTCCTCAAGGTTCAGCGCAATGCCGATTTGTCCCTTGTCGAACTCAACCAGCTCACCTGCCATGACATCATGCAGTCCGTGTACGCGTGCAATGCCGTCACCGACCTGAAGCACGGTACCGACTTCGTATTCCTGAGTGCGCGCTTCAAACTCCCGAAGCTCCTTTTTCAGGATGTCGGAAATTTCATCTGGCCTGACGGTGATCTCCATAACGCTTCCTTCCGGTAAATTTAATTCGTTCCGATAAGCCGTTTTTCGAGCTCTTTAAGCTGGTTTTGCACGCTGCAGTCGAAAATACGATCCTGAATCATGAGACGGAAGCCGCCGATCAGCTCCCGTTTCTCCACAGTGACGATTTCAAAGGTCTTTTTAAAACGACGGTTGAGCCCTTCGGCGAAAGCCTTGACCCGTTCCGCCGGTAACGGTCGTGCGGAATAAAGAATGCCGCCCAACAGTCCCCGCCGTTCTTTGTCCATTTCAAGAAATTGACAGCTGACCTCCGGAAGAATTTCAAGACGTCGCTTTTTCTCAAGGAAAGCGACAAACGTGGCGGTCAGCGCGGAAATTTTCCCCTCAAACAAACGGTTAAGCACCTTGTATTTAACAGAGGGGGGCAGGACCGGATTACGAAGCGAGAGAGTCAGCTCTTTGGAGGCGGCGAAAGTTTTCCCAATCCGGGTCATATCGGACAGCAATGTCTTCAACTCTCCACGCTCCTCGGCAAGAGCGAAAAGTGCTTTGGTATACCGCCTGGCCACACGGGTGTCGCTCATAGATTACCCTGTAATCTCATGGATGTAGCGTTCGGACAACTTCTGATTGCGCTCATCATCCAGATTTTCCGAAATCAGTTTGCCGGCGACCATCACCGCCAACGTAGCCGCCTCTTTGCGAAGTTCGGCCACGGCCCGCGCCTTTTCCCCCTGGATGGCGTTTCGGGCGCCTTCAATCATACGTTCGGCTTCGTGCATGGCCTTCTTTTCGATTTCCATGGCCACGTTCTGGGCGGTCTCGCGCGATCGTTGCACCATCTGAATGGCCTCTTCCTGCGCTTTACCCAAAATGTCTTTCTGTTGGGAAATGGTCTCATCGAGTACTCGCTTGGCTTCTGCCGCATCCTCAAGCGATTGTTTGATTTTCTTTTCCCGTTCGTCAAGCGCCGACAAAATCGGCTTCCAGGCGAATTTCCGAAGTAAAAGCAACACCGCAATGAATACAATCCAAGTCCAGAGGGCCATGCCCGGGTCGAGCCGGAGCAGCGGATTGCCTTCAGACGGCGTTGTTTCATGCCCGACCGAGGTGGTCAGGGCCGGGTTTTCCTGTTGTTCCATAAAACTCCGATGCGTCTATTTGTTCATGGCAATAATACACATAACCGCAGCCAAAAAAACCACGCCTTCCACCAGCGCGGCGGCAATAAGCATCAGGGTCATGATGGGTTTCTGAGCTTCCGGCTGACGGGCCACACCTTGTACGGCGGCACCTCCGATAAAACCGATTCCGATACCCGCACCGATGGCGGTGAGTCCCAATCCGATAGCGGCTAATCCTGCTGCACCCATTTTTGCCTCCTTATTAAGTTTCGATTACGTCTCGTTTATTTCTTAATCGACCATTTCCAATCCGTATACCCGACCTTCTCCTCCGGTGTCAATGCGAGGGATGCATCATCATACCGACAAACATGGCCGACAGCATGGTAAAAATAAAAGCCTGCAGAAAAGCCACCAAGACCTCCAGGCAATAAATAAACAGCACTAACAGCGAAAACGGGAGGCCGGCCGCCCCAAACTTGATGATGAGCGAAATAAAACTGAGAATCACAAGATGCCCGCCCATCATATTGGCGAAAAGCCGGAGCGTCAAAGCCAGGGGACGGGTAAAAAGGCCCAACAATTCCATGGGAAATAGAATGATATACAGAATTTTCGGCACCCCCGGAGGCAGAAAAAGTTTGAGAAAACCGATAGGGCCGTTTTTAACAATCCCGCCCAACACCATCATGAACATAGTGAGAAGCGCCAAAGCGGTGGTGACATTGATATTCGCCGTGGCGGTTGCGAAAAGAGGTATCAGCCCCATGAGATTCATGACCAGCACAAGGAAAAAGAAACTCAGAAAAATGGAGGCGAGCCGGCGACCATCCTTTTCGCCAAGATAGGAGATGCAAATTTCGTCCCGCACGAAAATGACCATCACCTCCAGCAGATTGGTGATTCCTTTGGGTGCGGAATCGCTCCTTTTGCGGTACAGCAGAACAAAAAGCACGAAAAGAATAAGACAAGCAATCAGCATCATGGTCAGATGGAGGGAAAAATCCATCCGGAGGCCACCCAATTGAAAACCGGGCGGCAGCGGAATAGAGACCCCGGGGAAGGGATGCCAAGCCGGGCCATTAATCAGATGATGAATGACAAAATCCTCTGAGCTCTCTTCGGAAAAAAGAGGCATGGCCCAGAGAAGACAAAACAACACCAGTATTAATTTGACATATTTCATAGATTTAATGGATTCTGTTTGATAAATATATATATTTCCGCAAATAAATACACCAAAAAACAAATTCCCAATGTCCAGGAAAAATCGTTTATCCAAACAGATTGATACATCAAAACCAAGACAACTGAAAAGGTAATGAAAACCAGCCGAATACCGGCTCCACCGGCCAGAATAATAAAAAATATTTTCACCGAAAAACGAGCGGCATAACGGGCGCTCAGCAGGGCCCCAACAAAATTCAGGCTGCCCACAGCCCAGGCGAAAAAGACCGCCGGGCGCGAATCGGTTCGGCTGATCAACCTCAATACGATTTCAGCAAGTACCAGCAGAATCGCCGGAATGAGCATCAGACTTCGGGTCCACGCCGGACGCTTCATGGTGTCCTTCCTTTTTCAAATCAGGTTCAGCGGAAAGCAGATAAGCCATTTTGAACGCTTCATAGGTGGCCCAA
>MGVN01000023.1:25392-28129 GCA_001800515.1 Elusimicrobia bacterium RIFOXYB2_FULL_49_7
AGTTGCCGATCAGTGCAAGCAAACCGGCCCCGGCCAGAAAATTGGAACCCAGAATTAAAAGACGGCCCCCCAGTGGACGGTTCTGATATTCCCGGATGTCTCGCTTAATAAATTCCGGACGGCGCATAATGAGGGAAAGATAGGTTAATTTCAGTGATTGCGCGCAAGATAAATGGTATATTTATCCCTCCTCCCATGATGACCCTGCATTTCATTCTCGTCAAGCCGCGCACACCGGAAAATGTCGGCGCTGCGGCCCGCGCCATCAAGACCATGGGTTTCCGCTCGCTCCGTCTGGTAGCGCCTTGCGAATATAAAAGCGGCAAAGCACTCTGGCTGGCTCACGGTTCAAACGACCTGCTTGAAAAAGCGGCCGTTTTTTCAGACTTGACCGAGGCAACGGCGGACCTTGATTTCATTATCGCCACCACGGCCCGCCGCAGACACGCCCTGAAACACCTCTATCATCCCATCAATAAATTAGGCGGCCTGCTCCAGGGCAAACAAGGCGCAGCGGAACAAATCGGCATCCTGTTCGGCTGTGAGGATTTCGGCCTGACCAATGAGGAGCTGACCCGATGCGATGTGGTCACTTATATTCCCATGGCCCAAGCGTATCCCTCCCTTAACCTGGCCCAAGCCGTTATGATCTACGCTTGGGAATTGTCTCAAATCGCATTTAATAAAAAGATGCCTGATACGGAACGACCGCCGGAGGACCAATTCCTGGCCTTGAAAAAACGACTTAACAAACTGCTTCCGGAGCTGGGCGTGGTCCGCACCAGCCGTTTTTTTCGGAAAGCCGTCAAACGTATCGGTCTGATCGACAAGCAGGACATCCGCCTTCTCCATTTTCTCTGCGGCCGCATCGAAGCGACGATTCCTTGCGCTCCGACCCGGAGAAAAGCTACCTTTCTCCTATGAATTTGACCCCGGAAAGCATCCTTGAAAAGGCCTCCAACTCACCTAAAACGATGGTCGTGGCCGCCGCAGAGAACATCGATATCCTGCTCGCCGTCAAAGACGCAATGGACAAACGGATTGTCCTTCCCCTTCTGGTCGGAAACATGGATAAAATTTCCGCTCTGGCCAGCGCAGCCCGTCTGGATTTGAGCAAGGCGGAACTTCTTTCCTCCCCATCACCGGAAGCCTCAGTGGAAATAAGCCTGAAATTGGTGGCCGAAAAAAAAGCCCATATATTAATGAAAGGACTGGTGAATTCAGCCGTTTTCTTAAAGACGGCATTAAAAAAGGAATATGCTATCCGCGGCAGCGGGCTATTATCTCATATTGCTCTCTTTTTCCCCTCTTTTTTTCATAAACCGCTTCTGGTCACGGATGCCGCATTGAATCTTCTGCCCACCCTGGAACAAAAAGCCCTCATCCTCCAAAATGCAGTTTCGACCCTGCAGAAAGCAGGAATCGCGCGACCCAAAGTAGCCGTGTTGGCCCATAACGAAGTGCCCACGGAAAAGGTACCTGCAAGCCTGGATGCCAGGATGCTGGCAAACATGGGCGCAGCAGGCCGTTTTGGACAGTGTGAAGTGGAAGGTCCTTTGGCGCTCGACCTGGCCATCAGTTCCGAAGCGTGCAAACTCAAAGGAGTGGCGAGTAACATCAGCGGAGAACCAGACATCCTCCTCTGTCCGGACATTTTAAGCGGCAATATCCTGTATAAAGCATTGGCGTTTATGGTCAAAGCACCCTGCGCAGCGGTCATCGCCGGCGCAGATGTTCCTATTGTGATGACCAGTCGGGCCGAGAATGCTCATTCCAAACTTTTGTCCATTGCCTTGGCTTCAGCTCTGGAATAATACCCTTATCTCATCTACTAACAACACATTACGAGCAAACTATTCTTTTCCTTCAAGTTTTACAGAAATCTGCCGATAAATAAATGGGGAAGTGTGTTTTACCATGGAAGGTTCGCACATTTTAAATAATGTAATTCTTTCTTAAGGGAAGGAGAAAGAGATGGACCTTCAAAACATCAATTCCGGTAATCGTCAGCCTGCCAACAAGGCGGAACTCATGGCCGCCTATTCAAAACTGAGGGCATCCCAATCCACGGATAACCGCCAAAGCATTGTAAATGCCATGTTCGGAACCTCCACTAAAAATACGGCGTCCAGCACTGTGGAAATTCCCTCCATTCAAACCAATACGGCTACTGCCGTGCAAACTACGGCTGCAGCCAATAAAGCCGCAGCTGAAACCGCCGCACCGACCAACACCGTGCCGGCCGGCAACACACTCAAAAACACCGGCCGCACGGAAACCACCATTGTCAATGCACCCGGCAACAAAGGGAATACCATCACCGGACCCGAGGGATTTGCCAGCCGGGACAACAAAATCACGGTCAATGGCGCAAAGAATACGGTGGACCTTTCTGGAACAGCACCGGCAGGCGTGAGCGCCGCCACCTATGCCGCCACCGGCGGCGCGGATGCGAATCGCAATAAGGTCTCTGTGACCGGCAACGAAAATCAAGTCCGCAGCACCGGTCGGATGCAAAAAGATAATACGGTCAACATTAATGGAAACAACAATCAGGTCAATCTCGGCAATCAGGTTGATAAAGCCAATATCAATCTGGCGGGTAATAATGTCGAGGTCAATATAGGCGGCGACAACATTTTGTCTCGCAATCAGGACAAGTGGAACATCAATGTCAACGCCAACGACCTTTCCATCAAGATTGAAAACGGCCAGGCCACAGTGCAGGGTAAAAACG
>MGVN01000023.1:28245-42110 GCA_001800515.1 Elusimicrobia bacterium RIFOXYB2_FULL_49_7
GATGGACTTTTATTTTTTCCCCCATAGATAAGGAAAAGAAAAATGGACAAGAACAAAAGACGATTCGATCGTAATATCTCCGATAACCGGCCCATCCGACTCCTGCATCAAAATGGACGGACCTTTTATCTGCTTCCGGCCGATGAAAGCAAGAGCGGTATGGGCGTTATCTTCACCGGAACCGAGCCCCCGGAAAGCGGCGCTTTTTATTCCATCAACGACGACCACCAGCAGGAGCGGCGGGTGGAAGTAATGTGGATTAAACCGTTGGCCCCGGGCATTTTCCGGCTGGGCCTCTCTTATTTGTCATAAAGAAAGGAATTATCATCATGGCCATCCCGACTCCCATCAACCGAATCAGCCGCGGCAACACCATCCTGTATAACGGCGATATGCACCAGGTGCTTGAATGCGTTATCCGCACCCCCCCGAACAACGCCGCTTTTGCTCAGATGGAGTTGCGCAGTCTGGTCAGCGGGCGTGCCCTTCCGGTCCGATGCAGCACCAAGGAAGTTTTCGACGTCCTGGAAAGCCGTGCCAAGAATTTGGAATTTTCCTATGAAAACCAGGGCGAATATTTTTTTATCGATCCCAACAATTACGACCAATTTGAATTTCGCAAAGAGGTCGTGGGCGATGCCATGAGTTTTCTGGTCACCGGTCAAACCTATGAGGTGCTTTTCATTGAAGACAATCCGGTCCGAATCAACCTGCCGCCATCGGTGGTCATGAAGGTGATTGAAGCGCCCGAAGCCATCAAAGGCAACTCCGTCAGCAATGTGGGCAAGGAAGTGATACTGGAAACAGGGCTGAAAGTAACAGCCCCCATGTTCATCAAACCGGGTGATTTACTGAAGATCAACACCACGGACCTCTCCTACCAAGGTCGCGCCTGATGATGCCACTGCTCCGGACGATTTTCGACTGGGGCAGCCGCCATACCGATTGGCTCATTGCCATGGGGGCGTTCTCGTTTATCGCTTTTTTTGTAACGCTTATCTTTTTACCGATTGCCATCCTTCGGATTCCAACGGATTATTTTAAAAACTATGCCGTTCCTCCTATCCAAGAAACACGCCATCCTGCTCTTGTCCTTCTGATTCGAATGCTTAAGAATCTTCTGGGTATCCTACTCCTCCTGATCGGAGCCCTTATGCTCGCGTTACCGGGCCAGGGGATATTGACCATGCTGATAGGATTGCTGCTCACCGACTTTCCCGGTAAACGGAAAATCGAGTGCGATCTGGTCCGTCGACCGGCCGTTCTGAAAACCATCAACTATATCCGCAAGCGGGGACACCGTCCGCCGTTGACACTCTGCTGACAGCATGTTCCGATTCATCCTTGAACATCAAGACAAAAATAGCCGCGCACGTACGGGCCGGGTGATCACACCCCACGGCGAGATTGAGACTCCCATTTTCATGCCGGTCGGTACGCTGGGCACGGTCAAGGCGTTGTGCAGTGAAGATCTCCTCACGCTGAATGCACAAATCATACTGGGCAACACCTACCACCTTTTTGTGCGACCCGGGCTCGATGTGATAAAAAAGGCGGGCGGCTTGCACCGATTCATGAACTGGAACCGGCCCATCCTCACCGACTCTGGTGGATACCAGGTCTTTTCGCTTCAGGAAACCCGGAAAATCGATGACAGCGGGGTCACCTTCCGCTCCCATGTGAATGGCGATAAAATCACCTTCACCCCGGAATCAGTCATGGAGGCGGAACGCATCATCGGCGCGGATATCATCATGCCCTTTGACGAATGCCCGCCCTACCCCTGCTCTCGCGAACATATGCAACAGGCGGTTCGGCGCACCCACGACTGGCTCCTGCGCGCCATTGCCGATCATGCGGCACACGGCACAGACCAGGCCCTCTTCGGCATTGCCCAGGGCGGCTGCTTTGATGACCTGCGCCAAGAGAGCGTCCAGTTCATCTCAGAAAGTGCGGTGGCCGGCGTAGCCGTCGGCGGACTCTCGGTGGGGGAGCCCATTCCGGAGATGTACCGGATGATGGAAAGCATTGCCCCCCATTTACCGGCCGCCAAACCGCACTACCTCATGGGGGTCGGCATGCCGGAGAATATCGTGGAGGCGGTAGGCAACGGGTTCGATATGTTTGACTGCATTGTCCCCACCCGTCATGCGCGCAACGGCCAGGTCTTCACCTCGCGCGGCCGGGTCCATTACAAGGCAGGCGAATACAAGGAGAGTGTGGACGCGCCGCTGGATCCCAAATGCAACTGCTTTGTCTGCCGAAACTACTCCCTGGCCTACTTGCGCCACCTGTTCAATTGCGGTGAAATCACAGCCATGCGGCTTTCGACCTATCATAATATTTATTTTTACCTGGACATGATGCGGCAACTGCGCGAGGCTATCCGGAACGATGCTTTTTTAGACTGGAAAAAGGATTTCCTAAACGGATTGGGCATAAAAACATGAACCGATTTCTTCGATTGTCGATAGGGATATCGCTTCTCGGATTGCTTTCCGGTTGCGCGCATCAGGGAGCGCCGGGTGGCGGACCGGAAGACAAGACTCCCCCCACGATTGAATGGGTCTTTCCCAGTCAAGACTCCCTGAATGTACCAAAGAAAATCACCATCCAAATCCGGCTATCCGAATGGATAGATCCGCGAAATGCGGAAAAAGCGGTTCTCATTTCTCCTGCCACCCCGCGTATGGAAACATCGGTCTCCAAGCGGACGGTTGAAATCACCCCAACAGGAGCGCTCCTCGACAGCACCACGTATGTCATTACGCTCACCACCGACCTCACCGACTTTCGCGGAAACAAGCTGGCGTCTTCCTATACGCTCCGTTTTTCAACCGGCGCACATCTCGACTCCTGCGCCCTTTCCGGTCGCGTCACGGATCCCACGGGTGCGCCGCTTCAGGGCCAACTGGTCGGGGCCTATCCCTGCAACGATACGCTCACACCGGATCCGGCGCACATTCGGCCGCTCTATGCCACCCTGACCGGGACTGAGGGTCGCTTCAACCTGATAGGTCTTCGAAAAGGAGGATACCGGCTCTTTGCCTTTTCAGACGTCAATCAAAACCGGAAATTCAATGCAGACCACGAACAACTCGGTTTGCCCTCAGAAGACTATCGGCTGGAATCAGGAAAAATGTCGGTAAAAAACATCGTCCTGGTGCCCGCTAAGATCGACACCCTTCCTCTTTTTATCCGAAAAGCGGTGGCCGGCGCAGGCTCGGCCTTAAAGGTATACTTTTCCGGCAACCTGAATCCGGACTGTCGGAACGATCTCATCCATCGCATCCTTGTTGTATCCGAGGATACCACACACACCACAAAGGACACGGCAACAATCACCTCCCTTTGGCCGGATCCGGCTGATTCCACGGCTTTTCTGCTGCGCCTATCCGGATTAAAACATGGTCAGCGCTACCGTGTGGAAGCACTACGCTGTTTTACGCCGGATAGCATCGGATTAGATACCCTGCGTTTCAAACTTCCCTTTTTAGCCAATGCCGGAAGGGATTCCATTGCCCCTGAAGTAACGGCCACCCTACCTCAATCGGACGGCACCCTGCCGGACAATACGGATTCCCTGCGCCTCTTTTTTTCCGAACCCATCCGGACCCCGGCCCTGCAGGAAGGATTTTCCTTTTTCCGACTGGCTCCAACCATTAAGAAGGATTCCTTGAAATCAACGGGAAAAGATACGCTTCGGATAGCAGTTTCCGGCAAGTTCGCCTTTCCATCCAGACTGGAAATGGTCTTTCGGCCGGACACTCTCCAACCGGATGCGTGGTATGAATGGACTCTCCAGCCCACCAAGCTCATAGATGACAACGGCAACTATTCCCCGGACTCCAGCCTAAGCGGCCGCTTTCGCACCCAAAAGCCGCTGCCCACAGGAACCCTTTCCGGCCGCCTCTGCGTAACAGACCCGTCAGAGTGTCGGGTCGCGCTGCACCCTCTGATTGGGCGAAACGGTCTTGACACCCGGCCGGATTCCTCTGGCCGTTTCTTTATCCCAGCACTACCCGAAGGGAATTATCGCATCCTCTTTTTCCGCGACATCAATGAAAACGGTCGCCCTGACAAAGGGCGATACCGTCCCTTCCGCTTTGCCGAACCGATCCAGATCGTCACCGACTCAATCCATGTCCGGGAGCGGTGGGAGACCGAAGAAGTCAACCACGGATGCGATAAGACGGATGGGAACGGAAAATGAAAAAGCAAGGGTTGTTCATTACCTTTGAAGGCATTGACGGATGCGGGAAAACCACCCAATTCAACCTTCTGGCCGACCATCTGAAAAACTGCAAGCAACCCTGCCTAACCACGCGAGAACCCGGCGGCACTCCCCTATCCGAAACACTCCGAAGCATCATCCTGAATCCGGAAAACCGCTCCATAACCGACCGTACCGAACTGCTTCTTTACCTGGCCGCACGCGTCCAACATGTGGAAGAAAAGATTCTACCTGCTTTGAAACAGGGTAAGATGGTTCTTTGCGATCGGTTTACAGATGCCACAGCCGCTTATCAGGGCGGCGGCAGAAAGATGTCGCCGAAAATACTGGCTCCCTTATTACATTTTGCTTCCTGTGGCCTGAAACCGGATATGACCTTTTTATTTGATCTCCCGGTCAAAACCGCCTATGGCCGCATGAAAAAGGCTGGCAAAAAAGGGGATCGGGTGGAACAGGCAGGTCTCCTATTCATGGAAAGGGTACGACAAGCTTATCGAAAACTGGCCAAACAAGAACCGCACCGTGTTTGCGTCATCTCAGCCGAAAAATCACCGGAAGTGATACACCGAAAAGTTATTCAGTATTTGAAAGAAAGAAGGTAACCCATGGTCAAAGACACACTCGCCAATTTCAAACTCTACTGCACACCGAATTCCCTGCTCTTTAAAGGTTTTGACTATCTGCAAAATCAATACTCTCCGACCTTAAAAGACGGCCGCTATGAGATTGAAGGCGACCATTGCTTTGCGCTGGTACAAAGCTATGACACGGTCCCGTCAGCGGAAAAACGATATGAATCCCACAAGCTTTACCTGGATATTCAATATGTCGTGTCCGGAACTGAAATCATTGAATACGCTCCGATAACCGACTTATCCGTAGAGGAAGATCGAACGCCCGGCGCGGATCTCATTTTCTTCAAGCCCTTCAAAGGAGCCGATCTGGTGTTAAAGGCAGGCGAATTCGGAATCTTCTATCCCCAGGACGGCCACAAACCGGGCATCCGCCAGGACAAACCCGCTTTCGTCAAAAAAGTGGTTATTAAAGTAAGTCTGTGAACAATCAAAAAGGGTTTGGCGGTTCTATTTCAAATATTTATATTAAATCCTATGAAAAACATTATTTTTATTATCATTCTGTCCCTCCCGTTACTCGGTTTGGCTCAAACCGCCAAATCATCGAAAACGGACAATAAGATCGCCCTGGCAGTGGCGGATCTCGAAGGTCGCGGTCTGGCCGAAGGCGAAGCCTCCACCCTCACGGATGCACTGCGCAGTTATCTCATTGAAACCCGCGCTTTCCGCGTTATGGAACGGGGTAAAATGGATCTCATCCTCAAAGAACAGGGATTCCAGCAATCCGGCGCCTGCACGGACGAGGCCTGCCTGGTCGAGATGGGACAACTCCTTGGCGTGAATCACTTGGTCACAGGCAGTATCGGCAAAGTGGGGGGTACCTATTCCGTCAATATCCGCATGATTAACGTCGTTAACGGTGAAATCGTACGTACGGCCAATAAATTCTACAAAGGGGAAATTGACGGGCTCTTGACCCAGGTCATTCCGCAGATTGCCCAGGATTTCGCGGCCACTGAAAACGGGGGACAAACGGTAAAACCACAAACGGTTGAATCAGATGCTTCGAAAACCGCGTCCCCGACTCCGGCACCCGCTCCTGCACCCGAGAAAAAAGAGATTAAGAAATCCGGCAACGGTCATCCGGTACTTTGGGCTATCTTAGGAGTCACCGTGATCGGCGGCGGTGCTGCCGCAGTTTATTTTCTGTTGGTTAAAAAAGATGAAACGTCCGATAATACTGGCCAAACCGGGGCCGTGGGGGTCACATGGTAGCAATCGTTCGACCGACAATATTATTTGTCATCGGATTCCTTTTTCTTTCTTGTGCCGATAAAAATCCGCTGGTTAACAACCCGCAAACCGGAAGTGTTTCTCCTAAAATCCTATATAAAACCGCCGGCAATCAATCCAGCATCACTCTGCCTGCAGCCATCGCCAACCGGGCAGCACGGGTTCAACTCATGGTTCAATGGGGACAAAATCAAAAGACGGAAAAAACCGTTCCCTACGGCGCCCACCAAATTTCCCTTGAAAACATCCCCATCGGCGAGGCTTTGCTTATTTTCAATGTCAAGGATGCCGACAATTTCACGATTTACCACGGCGAGACCCATGTTACCATACAAGCCGACATACAAATCAAACCCATCATCATGGCAGAACCGGTCCCAGCCGTTGCCCCTGCTCTCACGGCCATACAGATCTGCGACATAAAAGTCCGTTTGGAATGGCCGCCGTGCGGATTGGCGGACCGCTATCGCATCTCCATTGAATCCGGGAGTCCGGGCAATTGGTATCCGGAAAATAGTTTCGAAGTTCGGGAAGGGGAAGGCGTCCGCTATGATGAAGTAAAGCAAAAATTCTACATCATTGACAGTCTGATGGCCTATATGACCGACATGTCTTATCGTTTTCAAATAACCGCCATATTCGGACTGAACCTGGAAAGCGATCTTTCCAATTGGGCACCGTTGACCATTCAAACCTTAGGCGTTGCATGCAATACGATTCCGCTGAATCGGTATCGGTTTGCAGGTTTGGTATTGGGCGCTATTACCACTGAGACCCATATCAACATCTTTACGGATAATGGGACAGGTATGCCGGACAGCATGCCCTCCTATGCCCCAACCTATTCCTGGATAATGAAGGAGCACGGAGATTCCATGCAATTTGACTTCGGCACCCTTCCTGAAGGAGATTATTGGATTTACATTTATGACGGCTATTACATTGACAATACCAACTGGTCCACTGCCAAAAAAATCAATTCCTACACCCTTCCTCTTAATCGAGACTGGAATGACGCTCTTTTGCAGCTTCAATTCTCTCCCATTCTTTACGGAACGGGCAATAACCTTGCCGGAACATTGACCGGCGGAACAAGCAGTTATCAATACGCTTCTCTTTATTACTACAACGATGATTCGGATAGCGCTTATGCATTGGGCGACTATTTCTCAGACATGGCTGCTGGTTTTCTCATCTCAAATGTGCCGACCCTTTCACAGATGGCCTCGTTATTCGGAGTTTACTCTGATCCGACATACGACGGTTTCGAATTGTTTCTGATGAGCGATGAAGATAACAACATGAATTTAAGCGCCGGCGATCGATATTACTGGGACAGTGTAACTGAATTTTATTGGGCAGGTGAGGTATTGGGCCCAACAAATTTAGGCAGCATTTATTTAAACGAAACCGCAGTGGAGCCATCCGGCAAAATCCGGATTCTCGCTAAACCCGCCCCAGCCGTTGCCGGACTCGCTCGAGCTGTTCCGGGTCAGTAAGCAAGGGAAGCACGCGGCGATAAAGCGGAAGCGATAATTCGAACCGCTTCAGGTCGTCATACAAGTCAGCCAATAACAGCATCAGATCAGGCTGGTCCGGAAAACGGTCCAGCCCTAATTTTAAGGTATCCGCCGCATCCTGTGCAGAATTATTCAAAATAAACACCTTGGCCAATCCGTGAAAAGCAGCCCAATCTTTTGAAGCCGAATCATTCACCGCCGTCAGATATTCCTGTCCCGCCTTAATCGTATCCCCCATGCTTAAATAACGGTCTCCCCGTTCCGAGGGTAATACCTTGCGGCCGCTTTTAATTTCAATAGCCTTGTCCAGAATGTCAACGACCTTCTGTTTGTCACCCTTTTTCATATACAAGCCGCCCAAATGGGAGCAGGCATTAATCTGAAGCATATGAACATCCACGGGTATCAAAACCGGCTTTTCCTGATAGGTCAGCACCTTTTCAAAACAGCGAATAGCCTCATCGGTCTTTTCCTCCACTTCGGCCAATTCTCCCAGAATGGACCAGAGCTGGACATTATCCGGATTTTGCAACAGGGCCTTTTTAGCCCATAAACGGGATTGATTAAAATCTTTCAACCGGCCATACAGTGAGGCCAAGGCAACCGGAACCGCCTGTGCAATATGTTCTTCGGCATGTTGCGCCAATGAAAATCGCAATGCCTTCTCATACCAAGGCACCGCCTCTTGAAACCGGTCCAAATCAAGCAGATTACCCGCGTATGAATAGGCGATGACCGGATTATCGGGCCGTTCAACCACCTCTTTTTCCAGGATAGCCAGGTTGCGGATCTGTTTCTGTTTGACCACGTCGGGAGAGGAATAACCGGTATGCATGACCATGATATCCGTAAAAATCGTCTGAAAACCCGATTCCTGGAGCGACGGAAGAACCTGTTCATGCACACGATAACGGAAACGAGCTGTCGGATGGTTTGGGAAAAGACGAATCTGATTAAAAACAGATCCTAAAACTCCGTCCTGGGTATTTTTGATCATGAAACCAAAACAACGATCCGGTGCGGCACCGGAAATCAGTTGTTTTATCTTGGCCCCATTCACAGAATCAATCACATCATCCGCATCGGTCCAAAGCAGCCATGTCCCGGTAGCCTGCTCCAGAGAAAGGTTCCGGGCTTTGGAAAAATCCCCCTCCCAGCCCGTTTGAATGACTTTCGCATGATACTGTCGGGCGATATCCGGGCTATTATCCGATGAACCGGTATCCACAACGATGATTTCATCCGCTACGCCACGGTAGGAAGCGAGACAGCGGTCGAGATAGGCCGCCTCATTTTTAACAATAAGACAAAGGGATAAAACAGGGCGTGTCACGAATCCGCCTTTTTCTGACGAGTTTCCAGCCGGTGCCCCATGTCCAGATAACGGTCCAGATCATTGCGGGCACGGTATAGCATCTTGAGCTGCTCCATGAAAAAAAGGCTTTCCGGGAAAAAGCTGAGTCCTTTTTCATAAAATCCCACGGCATCGTCCACTTTATCGATGCGTTCACTGACCTCACCCAGACGTTGATAGGCCCGTTCATCCAATCCCGGAAAACGGGTGAGCGACTCACTGTACCATCGGATGGCTTCTCGCAGATTACCTTCGTCCAGAAAGGTCTCTCCAATGTCACCGGGCAGATCGTGAAAATTGGAATGCGCCTCAAAAAGAGAGGTGTATAAACGACGGGCCTCGCCGAACCGTCCGGCTTTTCGGTGGAGATGGCCCAACCGCACCTGCGACTTGGCTTTGAGCGCTTTGTGATCCGTTGGGGTGGTGGAAACCACTTCCGGTGCTTGATGGGCTGCTTCATAATAGCGAAAGGCATCGTCCCAGCGGCCCGCTTCATAGGCGATTTCGCCGCCTAAAAAGAGGAGTTCCAATTTTCCGGGTGCCAAAGCAAGCCCCTTCTCCACCCATTCCAGCGCCTCCGGATAACGCAGCAGGTTCTTATACCCCAGCGCAAGGGTGACCGGCATATAATCGTGGATATCCTGTTGCTTTTCCCGGCCGCCGGGCAAATCAAAAACCTTTTGATAAACCGCTATTCCCTTTTCCCACTCCTCGACAATGAAAAAGGTATCGCCATACGCGGCCAAATAATTGGGGTCTCCCGGAAAATTAGCCATATCCTCTTCCAGGATGCGCCGGTTGCGTAACGCCTTTTCTTTTTTCTTATCCGTCTCAAAATAACCGGTATGCGTGATTTCCACCTCCGGCAAATACATAAAACGATATCCGGTACGTTTTAAGCTGGGGGAAACCTGTTCATGAATCCGTTTTTCAAAGCGGACCCGCTTGTCGTTTGGAAACATCCGAATCTGCATGAACAGATCACCCAGACCGCCGGCTTTGACGTTTCGAACCTGAAAGCCGAACGCGGTGTCCAGGTTGATGATTTCCGTTTTAAGGCGGCGCAAGCTCGCCACACATTTCTCATCCAGCCGATCATCCGCATCCAACCAGAGAATCCAGGAGGAGGTGGCATTATCCAAGGAAAGGTTTCTGGAAAAACTGAAGTCATCGCGCCACTCGGAACGAATGATCTTGGCGCCAAAAGAGCGGGCGATTTCTACGGTATCATCCGTGGAACCGGTATCCACTATAATGATTTCATCCACCGCCGGCGCCGCACTTTTCAGACAATCCGGCAACATGGCCGCTTCGTTTTTCACAATCATGCATAAAGAAAGCGTGCGCGGGGGAAAGGGGGACGGACGATTGCCGGGTAAATTCGGTTTGGTCAGTTTGGCCATGGTTACAAGGTTTTCAGAAAATCGCGCGCGCCGCTGTTTTCCGGATGGCGGGCCAAAATAGCTTCCGCTTCCAGGCGGGCACCCAAACGATCCCCTTGGCTTTTCAACATATTGGCACGAAAAAAACGAAGCGTCGGTGCATCCCCGATTTGATCGATAATCTTTCGGAGGAAATCGGAACCGCGCGAATACTCCTTCAATTCAAAGATGGCGTCCACATAGTTGTTCTGGGCGCTGATACAGTGAGGATCTTTTTCCATGGCTTCTTCCCACTTCATCACCGCACGATCCCGTCGGGCGATTCCCCATAAAACCACCCCGAAATCGGAGAGTCCTTCAGCAGACAGCTCACCGGCCGCTTCCGCCTTGGCCAGAAAATAAACGGCCCTGGACAGATTCTGCGCCTTCAGGGCCGCATACCCGGCACTGGCATATTGATAGGCAGCATAGCCGAGTTTCTCCTCGGATTCAATATATAACTTTAGGGCCTCTTCAAACTCACCGCGCACAAAATGAAGATTGGCGATATAGGCATACGCATTCGCCTTCATGCCCGTATAATCACTGGCGACAGTGGAAATATCCGGTTCTTTGAGAATGACCAGTTGAAACATGGCCTTAACGGCAGTCACATCTTTTTCGTCGAGTGCGATACGGCCGAGATAATAATAAGCTGCAATCTTTTCAGGAAACCGCTCCACACTGCGGCGAAACCAAATCTTGGCGTTCTCGTAATCCCTCATTTCATAATAAGCCGTGCCGATGAAAATGGGAACCGAACGGAAAACGTCCTGCTGGGTCTTTTCACCGTCCGGCAAAGCCAGAATTTCCTGATAAAGCTTTAAAGCAGAGGCGTAATCTTTTAACTGGAAATGAGTGTGCCCCAGTTCCATGATAACGGCCGGATCATGAGGAAAACGATGATACTCCTCCGTCAGAAGCGTCAGATTGCGGCGGACCTTTTCACGGCGTTTTTCCGCATCACTATAACCGGTATGCGTGATCCGGATTTCACAGGTTTTAACAGGCAAACCGCTTTGAGCCACAGTGGGGGTGAGACTTTCATGAATTTTTCCTTGAAAACGGATATCCTTCCGTTTTGGGAATAGTCTTACCTGCCGAAATTCCTGGGCTTTGCGCCCTTCATAAAGGTTTTCAATGATGAACAAATAAGCCGCCGGATCGCCATGGAGAAGCCGCCTGATTTTGCCATGTTCTATATCCGCCAACCGATCGTCCGCATCCAGCCATAACAACCACTGCCCTGAAGCCTCTTCTATGGAACGGTTGCGTGCTCTGGAAAAATCGTCCTGCCAGGGGTCGGAAATCACCTTGGCGCCACAGGCACGGGCAATAGCCACCGTGTTGTCCGTTGACCCGGTATCGACAATAAGGATTTCATCGGCCAACCCTTTGACGCATTCCAGGCAATGCGAAAGCTCCTGTTCCTCGTTCTTCACAATCATGATAACGGAAAGTAAGGGCAACATGGCTGTCACAAATATAACCTATTGATTTTTATTAAGCAAGAACGGATATCGCATAATGAATTTACCCTAAGCATGTTCTCAAAGAAACATCCTTCTTGCAACACGGAATCTAAAATAAATTGACAATATTATGGACAATATATATATTAACTTCTAATGTTGATCTTTATTCGTTGAGGACGAATAACTTTAAACCTTCAAAGGAGGAGAGAATGAAAAAAGTTCTCATCAGTCTGATGGCCTTGGCTTTCTTGGCTACTGCCGTCTCCGCGGAAACGCATGTATTCTGGTACAAGGCCCTTGCCAACAACTATTCCATCACGGACAGCCTTGAAGGCTCCGCTCCGGGTGCCATTCTGGGCCCCAACCTTCCGGCAGATGCTATTGTTCATGAAGGCATGATTGCCAGCAACTGCAAAAGAGCGAGTGAGTTTGAAATTGTTATGGGTAATGGCGATCCCACTTATAACACGAATCCCGCCCGTTACGGCCGAAGCGCTGCCGTATGGTCAAAAGACTTGAATGAAATGGTTTCAACGGACACCAGTCTCATTACCTCCGCAAAAATCCGTGGTGAATACCAGGATGGATGGAGTGATAACTCTCTTTGCAATGCCGGACAGCTCCACTTTAAAATTGGGGTAGTTGATTTTGGGCCCCAATTAACCAGCTACTGGGGCGGGCCCGAATACGTCACAGAGGATGCTGCCTGGCAGGATTACAACAATACCTTGGATTATGCTGGTACGGTTATTCTGGCGGCACAAGAAATCGTCACCTTTACCGCACCGGCTGCTCGTCCCCAATCCGGCGAGGAACCTTCCCTGCTCGATAAACAGTTTTTTGAACTGGACGTAACGGATCAGGTTAAATGGATATTGGCCAACACCTGTGATAATAAAGGCTCTCACAGCGGCCAATACGCTCTCTGCATGTTGGCGGATGCGACCAACAGCGTTTATATCGGCAAAGTAGCTCTCTACGCCCGGGAAACATGTGTTATCGCTCCTCTAAGCTCTGACGCACCATGGACCACAGACGGCAACACGGTTCATTTGGTAGTGGAAACAGCTGCCGGCTCCCTGGTTGATGCCGTTGAACAAACCGGGTATATTAAGAGCGCTCCGCGCCTGGAACTTGCCAGCATGCCGAACCCCATGACCGGTTCTGCTAATCTTTATTACAATACGCTCGGTCAAAAAGGTTCCATCAAGATCTTTTCTACGAACGGCAAGCAGATATTTTCTTCTGCTGTCTCCGGTCAGGGTTCCATCAAATGGAATGCCAAAGACCTTTCCAGCGGAATTTATGCCTACCGCTTAACGGTCGGCAATCAGGTCATTTCCAAGACCCTGATTCTGATGAAATAGTTTGTCAACGTCATTGACACATAAAAAAAGACCGGACTTTGTCCGGTCTTTTTTTATTATCTTCAAAATCATGCGTCTTTTTATCAATCAACAATCAAAAATGACCGCCGCGTCAGACCGCGTGTTGCAGTGCACCGCAGCACGCTCCACGCCTTGCCTGTCCGCGGTGTCACTGCTTTTAATTAGTTCAGGGCTGTAACTTTGTTGCGGCCCGTTATCCGCACCTCCATAGACAAGTTCCTCAAATGTGTGGGGCAGAAATGTTTGTGGGATATTCATGCAAACAACGTGGCTTCTGACCCCCGTGGTCCACAGGCAATGGGTGTTCACGATTTCTAAAAGGCTGCGCATCTATTAGCGTAGCCTCAAGCAGAAACGAGAAAAGGCGGTTGCCGAAGCGGATAGCCGGTTTCAGAAAAAATCGCCGCATGATGTGGGCCGCGCTCATCAAGATGGTTTATGAAGTGGATCCGTTAATTTGCCCAAAATGTGGCGGAACGATGAAGATCATTAGCTTCTACGTGTTACAAGGATTGAGAGTTTTCAGCGAAAACGTCCTGGCGGAGCTTTGCCTTTTTTCTTGATTTGAGCGCTTTTGAGGGTCTATCTTGTTAATACAGGGGGGG